>JBIKKR010000008.1:0-34697 GCA_044360225.1 Bdellovibrionota bacterium
TAGTATTGAGGAAGCGATGATACCGAAAGAGCGGCTTGAGTCCTTCCCTCACGGCACGACTATCTCGACTGCGTTACGTATGTCTCTCACCTCATGGCAGCCGCTCTATCCAGTGCTCAACGGTGATGCTCTTCTCGGAATAGTCCAACGAGACGATATTTTCGAGCACGCCGTGACCCGATCAGATGACTACGTCGGAGAGATCATGAAGCGCCCTATCCCGGAGATCGATATCAACGCACCTCTCGCCGACGCGTACGCTCAGATGGAGAACTCAGCTCACCCCGTCCTCGCAGTGACTAAAGATGGCCATTACGTGGGGCTGCTCGCGTTTGATCGGCTCGCCGACTTCCTCTTGATGCATGAACTCCAACACAAGATGCCCAAGGACGACGATATCGAGTGGACCAATCCCTAGAGCACCGGTATCCTTGGCCGCAGTATGCCCGAGCAAGTCACTCAACTCCCGAGTAATACCCCCACCAAACGAAGGTTCAATGCAGAAGCACTCCTTCTCTTTGTCGCATCAGCCCTGGCTCGCCTCCCTTTTTCATTACGGTCTGGCCTGGGGTGGGCTCTCGGGTATATCGCTGGGCTCCTGCCTTTTCGAGAAAGAACGTTTGCCTGGTTACAGCTCAAGGTCTTTCTCCCAGAGGTATCGGCGCGCCGCGTCACGCCTCTGGTATTCGCCAATGCTGGGCAAACACTCCTTGAGTCGCTTAACATACGACCGATTCTGCAATGTACCCCTGACCGGATTACGTGTGAGTCGTGGCCAAGTGTGCAGGAGTGGATTAGTTCCCCCCGACCGATAGTCACGCTTACCGCGCACACCGGCAACTGGGACCTACTCGCCGCCTGGGTAATCGCTCAAGGCATTCCCCTTACAACGATCGGCCGAGAGGCACGCAGCTCCAGCGCTCAGGCCGTTTTACGCTCAATTAGAGAGGGATATGGCATAGAAACTATCTGGCGCTCGGATAGATCTGGCCTTAAACGGCTCATCGCGTGCCTTCAGCAACGCCGGGTTGTGGCTGCATTAATCGACCAGGATACTCGAGTAGAAAGCATCCCAGTACCTTTTTTCGGAAGTCCCGCTAAAACACCAGTGTCTCTAATCACCCTCGGGAGAAAGATGAATGCCCGGTTCGTGACCGCATTCCTTTTCCGAACTGGTTGGCTACGCTTCTCAGTATTTGTAGAGGAGATCCCCGATTGCGATACTGAACAGGAGGTGCTTACTGCCTACCACCAACGACTTGAGCAGCTCATTCGACGCTATCCAGGCCAATGGGTATGGTTTCACAAACGGTGGAGAAGCCCTACAGGTCAAGAGACGCTTTCATCAAAAGCTTATGAGCGGATATTGCGGGAGCGAATCAGCGGGGAGTCTCATGCTGTTTAGAAAAATTCGGCAGATGAAAATCCGGCGTGTAAAACGTCCACTCCTATATTGGATCACGATACGGTGTCTTCCCCTTGCGACCTGTCTCTATTTGCTAAGCTGCACCTCGTTAAGAAATGGCTCGTTAGTCGATCGAGCCGAACAGCTAGCAAAAGAATGCAGATATACTGAGGCGATAGATACCTATCGCAAACACATTGAAGAGCGACTGGATGAATCAGCCCGGCCAGAGTGGGAAAACCCCAACTTCTACCTGCTCATGATCGTCGATCTACAACTCAAAATGGCTAAACCCGAAAACGCCCTGCGTACGTGCAGTGAAGCGGACCAGCAAGGTATTGAGCCAGCACTGATATCTGATAGATACCGGGCAATAGCAACGTGGTACGAAGAGCGTGGCGACCTTGCCGATGCTTTTGACGTCCTTAAAAATTACAGGGAACGAGATCCTCTCCTGTTCGATGCGATGCTTGACCGGGTCGGACGTGCGATTACGGCGAGGGAGGGTAGTGCGGGAGAGCGGCTGCGAAAGTGATTAAGTCCCCTCTTCTGAAGGACCGCGCAAACCATAGGCAGCTAATTTATTTCCCTTCTCAGGGTCTAAGAGAGAAATAAAGTATCGCTCAGAGCCGGAATCTCTCATGACCTTAAAATTTCACACGCTCGGCACATAGGAGCTTGTTGACTTCTCCGGCGCAACTTGACTCCGCCAAGATTACGCTCGCCCAGTTGTGCTCATTCATTTTTTTCACAAATGAATGAGGCAGGGTTTGGACGTTATCAACTACTGTATATTAAGCGCGACTAGCGACGCTCCTGCTCACGAGAGGCTCCTATCAACCTCCGTTGACTTGACTGAGTACCACCCGGAATCTTAACCGTCACAGCTGTTGTTTTAGTGGTCTGCTGTCCAGTGCCTGCACCGATAGTCATACTGTATGACAGCTCGTAGCTACCACGATCGAGTTTGCCAAAGATCGCAATTGGTTTAGAGGTTGTTTTTGCAATTGTTTTGCGCGCATTCCTGAGCAAAACCGAGTACAGAACCGTTCCTGACACCGACTGGAGCTTGGCGAGCAGCTGGTACCTGGCTGTCTCGTTGTCAGGAGTTGTTCTCGTTATATCAACTATTGGCCTACTAGGTTGTGTTGATGCCGTGGGATCTAAACAGTCAGCCACACCATTTTTGTTGTTGTCGACATCTGATACATTACAACCGCACATCCCAGGTGAAGATTTTAGGTCGGTGCATGCGCATCCGTTCACGATGGCCTTTGATGCATTCGATGGGCATTGATCCACACAATCAGGCGCGCCATCGCCATCGCTATCCGTTTCCGCAACACCACAGCCACACGAACCTGCAGCTGTTTTGGTGATATCAGTTGGACACTCATCGACACAGTCTGCCACGGTATCCTTATCGGTATCCTTATCGCTCATGCCACATCCACATTGACCCGCGCTGGTTTTGCCCGCATCGCTAGGACAGCCATCGATGCAATTGGGAATCAAGTCCTTATCATCATCCGTCTCAACCTTACCGCATCCACACGAACCGGGCTCCGTCTTCAGCAGGTCGGTTGGACAGAGATCGAGACAATCCGGGACTCCATCGATATCAGTATCGATTGGGCAACTATTCTGAGCCAAGTATACATGCTGTATGCCACCAGAATTACTTCCACCGTTTGTCGCCCCATCCACCACATCGGTCGCTCTAGACTCATAGGCTACAACTAGACCACTTTTGCTTACATGGGTAATTGTTGCATCCGCATCAAGCCCGTTGCCAGCAGTCCCCGGTGTTACGAGAAACATCTTCTTCTGCACTCGGTCATACATGAAGATATTTTTGTGAGCTGTGGTGGTAGTATCCAATAGATTCCTGGCTTGCGATTCAAAAATAACATAGTGGGCATCTCGGCTGATCCATCCGTTGGTACTAGCACCATTTCCTCCGGCGTTTGCGCCATTTGCCCGACTCACCAACTCGACAGTTTTTGTGACCGCATCGTAAACATACACTTGCCGAAAACCACCGGTAGAAACGTACGTAGTTTGCTTCGGAGAGGGGTAGTAATAGGTGAAACCAGCGCCATTAGGCTCCTTGCAGATCATGTTGGGATTCGTGGTATCAACGAGCAGATTGGTTGCCTGTGATTCGAAAACTATGAAGCGTCCCGTACCATCAATCCTCGGTCGAGTACTATCGCCATTTGCTGGATCATTGTCGTTTCTGAGCGGCAATAGCTCGCTAGTCAGCGAGCACCGCGGCACCTGAGATCGGCTGATGACGGAAAAACGATCAGCTTTATGGAGATACACATCGTAGAATCCTCCGATATCTGGATTAAACTGCGCCGGCACCGTCGCCTTCGAGTCAAAGACCGTAGTTGTTGCATCAGCACTCATTGCCGCATTTTGAGCATGATCATCAAGCAACATGACCGTATTCGCATGAAAGCCGAAGCGGTCAAACAATATCGATGTCTGACAATCTCCGAATGAGGGATCTTTACAGTTACTGCCATCTCGAATGAACACTGCGTTAAAAGCAGCTCCCGTACATTCTGGCTTGAGGTTGTCTATCATGTTCTCACCTGAAGATGTGATCAACGCCTTCTTGCCATCATCCGACAAGCCCCACAGAAAGACATTTTCAGAAGAACCTGGATTGTCTGCGACTGGAGGCGTAACTTTCGGCACGCACTTGGAAGTTGAGAGCCACGAGTAATCACCTTTGCGGTCATGGATAACAACCTGTTGCTGGCCTACAGGGCTCTTCGGGGAAAACAGGTTCGTTGCCATGCTTTCAAAGGCAACGTAGCGCCCTTCATCACCTGCTGCGCCTCCTATTCTTGGATTGTAGCTTGGATTATTTCCCTGCGTTCCATCTGCAGCAACGCTTACGCAGCGTACCGCACCCGTATAGTCATCAACCCAGTAGACCTGCTCTGTGACATTTCCTGTGCAGACTCCTGATGGCAGCGGATAATTATCATCGACTGTAGAATCAGTCGTCGAAAATGCTAAGTAACGAGGCTCATTTTTGGAGTTGCCATTCAGATCTTGGAAAGGGAAGTCCTGGAATACGAGGTCGTGACTATCCGCAGCCAGAGCGGTGGAAGCTCCCCCTGTTTTCTTGACGCTTTTACGAGCTGTTGAAGCAGCCGTGAATGGCTGAGCCTCTACTCGAACGCATTCAAGCGCCGCTACAGCTAACGCCGCACAGATAACCGCCGCTGGAATTCCCCTCACCATACCCGTTCTCCGCGTTCATACCTCAGGGAAACAACCTGTTAACCTCCTCACCTCTGTCTCATGGAGACTGTCGGCCGAACGGCTTCATTGGCTTAATAGAAAAACGTTAAAAGCACACAGCGCAATCCAAACGACGTCTTATTGCAATACCCCCGCAAGAAGGTACGGCTTGTAGATAAACGTCCGCTCAAAAGATGCGCTATCGAACAGCTACTTGCACTACATCAGAGATATTCGAATGCCGCGGCGAGAGGACCATCTTCCGAGCGAGACCCCACGGACGTGCGACGATATCCTCACTGAGGTCCCTAGACCCTATAAAGCCAATTTGGTCGCCACTCTCCAAGTCTCTGAGAACAAGACCGGCGCGAAGCGCAATTGCTAACGGGGCCATAAGGTCCCACAGTCTTTGAGAGCCAATTATCGAACCTCGATGGCGTCCAACCACCGTACCCAAAAAGTCATACACACTTGAGCCGCTTGATACCCACGGGAGTCGCAGCTCAATTCCTTTCGACGCAAGCCATGCCCGGTCTCTAGAATTCACCGACACGCTCTCAGCAGACGTAGAGTGCGTCGACATCAAGCTTTGTTGACCTGAATTAAGATCCTCGACGATCACGCGGGAATCGTCACTCCAAAACATCGCACCCTCTTCCGGGATCGCGATCGCGCCCGCGATCGGCCAGACCCCTTCTCCAAAACGCAGAGACAACCCAACTGCTATGCAGTACTGAGGGTATCCGGTTATAAAATTCTTGGTCCCATCGATCGGATCGATAGTGATCTGAAACGGAGCACTGAAGAATTCGCGATACACCTCTTCAGCGCTCATTCCATCCGTATCGATGGCCCCCTCCTCTCCTAAAACCGCAGCCGTAGGGAAGTCTTGTTTAAATCTCGTAACGAGCAGGGATTCTATCTGCTGGTCGATCTCCGTTACCAGGCTACCATCACGCTTAGTATGCACATCCTTATCGCACCGAGCAGCACCTTCTCGCGCGCACCTTACTGCTTCCAGCAGAGCGCTCCGCGCGGATGAAATAAAATCACTAGTACCAACCACCTATACCCTCTCAAGTAAGCACAACCTGATACGAGCTCCCGTAATCACTTGCTCAGCGTGGCTTAGCCGATTCTTCCCTTTGAAAGCTGTGCAATGAACTCCTCATCTCTCACCGCAGCTTCAATTGCACTACCCATAGCTTGACCAAGTAACCGCTGAATCTCTTCCTCTCCGAGCATGGGATGTTGGGCAGTAGATTCCCCTGAGAACGTCGCGTAGTAAATTGGATGAGCCCGAGAATCTCGCACCGTTACTTTAATTCGAGCAATAGCTCGAGCTGAGGATGTTGGGAATCCCGGCTCAACATGTGCACTCCAATCAACAACCTGCCCCTCGATAATCGGTGCGTTTAAAACAGCTATACGAGCGCCCGCCTGTCGAAGATATCTGGCAAAGGCATCCTCGACAGTTCTCCCCAGAGCTCCGTCCGAACCTACCTTTCTTCCGTCTACCACGACGAGGGTTTGCGCAGGCCGGGCATCGGTAAAATTACCAACCCTGACACGCACTGAGTCTACAGCACCATCTGCACCATCTGCGGCTGCAACGAGTTCAGGCTCCGGAATCGCCGGAACCATGAGCGTCCTTCCAAGCTCAGGAGCACAACCAGCAGCCGATAGAAGAAGAACTAACGATGGTCTGACAAGCACTTGTGCGACCAACTCTTGGATGTACCGTTTCATACAGCGATTCTCATCCGTCCCTAACGTTTTTGCAAGTGATGCATTGGTAAAGCATTGGTGTAAAGCATTGGTGCGGGGTTACTTTTAGTGAAGCATTGGTGCGGGGTTACTTTTTATGAAGCATTGGTAAAGAATTGGTACGGGGTTACTCTTTAGCAACTTTATTCTCACAACATCCGATTAAAGAGACAAACTCTCATAGGGAGCATCTCGAATGTCGCGGCCACCACGTCTCTTATTTCCTCACACCGTAGCCTTGTTAACTTCAAGGGTCCAACAAGGCCTGCCCTTTGTGCATACTCCCCTTATGGAGATGATTGTATGGAGTGCCCTCGCTATTGCCCAAACATTGCATAAAGTTAAGGTTATCGCGTTTGTAGTAATGGGAAACCACGTGCACTTAATCGTCTTAGTCGAGGACCCTGTCGAGGTCGAAAGCTTTATGGAGCGCTTTAAGTGTGAGACCGGTCACGCAGTTAATCGTTTAATGGGCAGACGTCAGGTATCGGTGTGGTGCGAGGGATATCACTCCCCGACTATTCTTACCCTTGACGACCTCATTGAAAAGATGGCCTACGTATACGCCAACCCCGTGCGAGCTCACCGTACGAATTCAATCGACAACTATCTGGGTGTATCTAGTTGGAGGATGTTTTCATCGGGGGACCTCTCCAAAGAGGTGCTACGTATTAGACGAAACTTCGTACAGCCTCTACAGAAGCGCGTGCTGTCACCAGCGGAGCAGAGGAGAGAAGCGGATCGGGTTATGGCAAAGGCTAAAGAAACCCTCACCTTCACCCTTACCCCTGATGCTTGGACCTCTGCGTTCAGTAGCCAACTGACTACCGAAGAATTTAATGAGAGGATACTGAGGCGTATTCGAGAAATCGAGCGGGAGATGGATATTATTCGCCAGAAAGATAGAATACCATTGCCGACAACTTATCAAGCCGTGACGCAGCCCATCGACATGCCGTATTCGCCATCAACATTTGGTCGTCGAATGTGGTGTATTTGTAGGAATATCCAAGTGCGAATAGCCTTCATTACGTTCATCAAGCAGCTTAGGGCACGAGCAAAGGATGTTAGGCTAGCGTGGGCACGCGGAGACTTTAGCACCCCGTTTCCGGCCGGCCTGTTTCCCCCGTGCCCGCCAATTATTGCGAATATGCTCCCTTCCTTTCTCAAGCGCGCAATCTCTGTTGTCTGATCGACACGGTGTTACAGCCCCAGTGCCTGTGTAGGTGACATCCCACTCTGACCTCTAATAGAGCGGCTTCGTGGGCAGATTTCTGCGCCCTTGAAGGGATATCGACGGATTCATACATTGATATCCAGATTCAATCGTATACACTATCGGCCAAATGCTGCTGCTATCGTGGCTATTAAAAGGCTTGATGATTTGCGTGACCGGAGTAACCCCGGACCAATCAAGAGCGGACCAATCAAGAGGCGGACCAATAGAGAGGCCGGGGCAACCCGGACCAATGGATCTATAAGGACTTACGGACTAATCAAGGCGATAAGACCAGACAGCGCTCCATCGGTCCCCCTGAACCTGGACAAGGCTTTCAAGACTATGAAGACCTTGAGCTTGATTTTGATTGCCTTTTGCGGTCTTCTTCATCGGTTTTGTTCATTGCGTACTCTCCGGTAGAGTAGTACACACCCGCTTCGACTGATATTTGTTACCCAGTAGAGAACACTTTTCTAACCCTAACGAAGATTAGGGCTACCTCGATTTGAGCTTTTTAAGAGTATGCGAATGTCATTGTTTGAAAAGATGTGTAAAAACGCATGGCAGCTCACATTGTTGAGTTTAGTCATGGCAACTATGGCGGGAGGTTTACGAGTAGTGAGCCATATGCCACTCATAGTGACAGCGATTGTATCGATATCGATTTTGTTCGTGACGTTTCAACTCTCTCGCTGGCTTGCAGAACGACCCTTGAAACAGCTCGCACAGGAACATGCACTCGCTACGCAAGGTTCTGCTCGGGGCTCCTTGTGGGATTCTCCGATTGTGAAGGGACCTTCGATCCTGGGATTTGCGATCGCTCTGGCGACTACTGCCGCTTTTCTTACCCATAACGCGTTCTCGCTTCGTTCGACAGGCAATGCGGATGCGGCCTTCCACGTACGCTATATGTTTAGTTTCGAGTCGAAGAGTGCTGCCGCCTACCATGGATTTTCTGTCTTCTACACACTCTGCATCTTCCTCAAAGAGCTATTTGGTATCAACGTAGCGATGGCGCACTTAGCAGGTCTTACGGGTGGATTCTTCCTCTTAACAGCGACATTAAGTGTAGTTTTGCTGCCGCGTATTGACGGCGATATGCCATTAGGCCTTCGAGCAGCATCTGCTGCACTGCTAATCGGTCTTATATGGTGTCTGATTTTTCCCCTATACAACCAGTTTTTTCTTCAGGGTGGATATGTTCACACCTTTGGAGCGGTGACGTATCCCCTCCTGGTTGTTGCTTATGCTTCCAGCGAGCAACGCTATGTAAGAGTGCTCTTCCTACTCTTGGGGGTGGGTATGCTACGTTTTATGTACGGGCTTAATCTGCCTGACTGCGCACTCGGGGGCGCCATACTAATCATTGCAGAAGCTATACGTACCAAGTCAAGAAGCCAGCGAATGTTGATGTATGGAGCTTTTATTGCACTTGCCGGTATTTCGGTGGCTAGCTATGTGAAGCTGCTTCCGCGCGCCGGACAATCCGGCGCAGGAACGCAATTTTCACTGCAATCAGTCTGGGCGCTATATGCAGTTTCCGCCCTGATGGCACTGGCGTGTCGCTGGACTGGTATCACCGCCAGAAATCCCTTTTTGACTCGCGTGATTGCCAGTAGTACCGCGCTTTTTTTGTCCGCCCTTGTCGTACAGCTTGCATTCTTTGCTTCAGGAAAACCACTCCGCTACTACATGCTAAAGCACGCAATGTATCCGCTACTTGTGATCACCGTGCTCCATGGTGCGATAATTCTCGATGCACTAAGGGTTGAGAGTTGGCATCGCGGCATTGTTTCACGAGTTCTGGCGTGTCTCTCCCTCTTTGTTCTCATTATTGAGGCCTTTATTTTGAGTCCGATCCTAAGGGATACTTTTGAGTCCCGGAGCTATGCTGTTGTCACTCAGCAAGAGTGGTCTGCGATTGAGTCGGTGCTGGAGCGCACAGAAAAACGTTTTGGGGGGTATCTAGCGCCGAGTTGGCCAGCGGCTCATTATATCAACGAAGCATTTGGACGCCCGATGGGGATATCCGCTTTGCGCATGGGAATGCTAGATGTGTCCCCTGAGACATGCGTATTTTGGCCGACTGGATCGCGCCGCGAAGAGCTGCGTCGGGTCGCAAAATCCTTAAAGGGGAGCGTGGACAGCACGATACTGCAGCTAGAGCGGTTCTATGAGAAAGCGGAAGCAGAACAATTTGCGAAATCCGAATTCGGCGTATTTTCCAGGCTTCGTATAAAGTATTTGTGTCCCCAAGAGCCTGTGAAAGTGACATCCAACTCTGAACCCGACTAGAGCGGCTTCTTGCGCACATTTGTATAGCGCTATCCAAAAGTCCGTAGCGATATATTTGCTTTTTCAGGGCGATACCGAATTGTAGATACGCATGAAAACAACAACTTATGCTAATTTACAACAAGAATTAGCCTGTTTTACTGGCACAGACCTTTGCCGATCACTACAAACCCTTGAAGGGATGCCGATGACCTAATGCCGTGTGAGGCAGATGCCCTCGTATGCGCAATGTGCCAAATGCTGCGGCTCTCTTAGTTATTAAAGGGCGTTATCCTTTCCGAGGCCAGAGTAACCCCGCACCAAAAACCCCGTACCAAAAAACCCTCTAATGCCTTGTGAGGCAGATGCCCTCATGTCCGCAATATACCACCTGCCGCTACTCTGTTGGTTATTGAAGGGCCTAAATCCTTTCTCAGGCCAGAGTAACCCCGCACCAAGAACCCCTATTCAATCACCAACGAGGCAGCCTCCGACTGCACTACCGGCGCCCTATCACCTCGACTCAGCACAAGCAGATCCTTCGCACACGAGCGAGCCCTGCTACCCTCGTGTGATGCAAGGTTGACGTATCCCCACAACGCATGTGCCCTAACAATCGGTGATGGATCACCTCTCACAGCTTCCTCTAGAGAATCGAGCACCTCAATCGCTTTTGTATTGGCTGCCACGACTGCGGCATTCCTTAGCAGCCCCTCGCGCTTAGTCCTCATGAGCGGAGTCCCCGCAAAACGTCTTACAAACTCCTGCTCAGCGCGAATCCTGAGCGTGAGGCTAAGATCTAATGACTGTCCCACGCCAAAGCCAGCCCCAAATTCAGCTAGATCAGGTTTGGTCTTTTTGGCTATCGAGAGAACATTGAATGGGCAGACGTCTTGGCATACATCACACCCAAACACCCACTCGCCGATCCACAATCGCTCCTCCAGAGTCAGCACCCCCCGCTTCTCTATAGTCAGGTACGAGATGCAACGCCGGGCATCGAGCTGCCTCTCGCCCACCAAAGCGCCTGTCGGACACCCGGTCAAACATTGCGAGCACATTCCGCAGTGTGCTTTAGTGTTAGCCTCCTGCCGGACTGCAACTTGACCTGGCAGATCCCTAATTTCCACATCCCACAACACCTCTCCCAAGAAAAGAAAACTACCGGCTCGCGGCATAATCAGCAGCGTATTCTTACCGATAAAACCGAGACCCGCCTTTCGTGCAAGCGCTCGCTCAAGCAATGGAACCGAGTCGCTAAACACTCGATAGTTTATCGTTCGGCCAAGGTGACTCTCAACGCGCTGGCACAGGCTCGCGAGTCTTTTTCTCAAGACCTTGTGGTAATCACGCCCCCAAGCATAACGCGCCACTCGCCCGTAACCTGCGGGTACGGGTATGCGGACACCGCGGTCATAAAACGCCCCTACGACAACCACGCTCCGAGCATCTGGAACTATCCGAGTTGGGTTGGCCAGCAGGGATGCGTCACGATGCATAAACACCATGTCGCCCGCGAATCCGGACTCCTGCCACTGACGGAGGTGCCTCTGGTCCTCCTCAAGCGCTCCTGGATCGGCAACGGCTACCAAGGCCAGACCCTCTACATTCGCTAAATCCTGCAGTGTTTCAAAACGGATGGAGGTCATAGAACGAGTTCATCTGCCACCTTAGACTCCAGATAAGTCTATGCATCACCGCTCCACCAAGGCAATAATCACGATGGCCCCGTACTGCATTTGGAAAAAACGTGTTAAAGTATCGACTTGGCCCACCAAAGTGAGTACAGTACTCCAAGCGTAGGCGCTCTGGCGTCCCTATCGTCTAGCCTGGCCTAGGACGTGACCCTTTCACGGTCAAGACACGGGTTCGAATCCCGTTGGGGACATTCCAAACCAAGAGGTAGTGCTACATTTTACTGCCATCCTCTATGACTACCGAGAGCACACCGTCTTCCAGGACTTCAACGAGCAAAGCACTAGACTCAGGCAGCACCGCAGAGCGCTTTGCCGCAGCTCTCGCCCTCATCCCCGAGCTAGCTCAGGTCGAAGAGATTATTCGCGCGTCGTTACGCTCTGATGTCAGACCGATGCGCGAGATCCCGGAATACCTCCTCTCCCTGGGAGGTAAGCGTATCCGCCCCGCACTCACTTTGCTCTGTGCGAAAGCACTCGGCATGCGAGCTATCTCAGGCGATATCCTCAACATAGCGGCGGGAATAGAGCTTATCCACATGGCGACGCTGATGCATGATGACATCATCGATCAGTCGCCGATTCGCCGACATAAGGAGTCTCCGTACGCTAAGTTCGGAACTCCCTTAACCCTTCTTTCGGGTGACTTTTTGTTAACTCGCGCCTTTGGCCTATGTGCCCGTTTAGACGACACGATCATTGCTGCGACGGAACAGGCGTGCATAGAGCTCGTTGAGGGAGAAGCACTAGAAACTCCGCTGCACCACGAATTGCACGACCTCACATCGAGCCTTACCATAGCGCAACGAAAGACTGCTTCACTCTTTCGACTGGCGGCTTTTTGCGCGGGTCATCTAGGCGGCACATCGCCCGATCGCCTCGGAGCACTCTCCCGCTTTGGAGAGTCGTTAGGTATCGCATTTCAAGTGATTGATGACGTTCTCGATGTCACATCAAACGAGGCAACTCTTGGGAAGCAGCCTGGCCTCGACATCATGGAGCGTAAACCTTCAGTGGTGAATGTGCTCTGGTTAGCTTCAGGCGATCCGTCGTCAGAACGACTACGAACCCGGCCTGTTGCCGGAGAGGAAGTCGCTTTTGCTCAAACGACCATCGCCATGCTGCAACAAAGCCCCTTCATTCAAGAGGCTAAACAAATCGCAAAGTCGTACGGAGCTCAGGCTTCTTCAGCTCTCCGCGATGCCCTCGGAGATACATCTGACCAAACCGACTCTAATGGGTATAACGAGCGGCATATAGCCGCCCAGGCACTCTTTACCGTTGTGGACTTTGCCCTTGAACGCCTGAAATAGCCGGCTGGTCAGAGCCGATTTGGCGACTCCGCGGCAATATCGTTGTTTAAATTACAGAATACGACCGGTTACGACACCATTATTTTAGCCAACTGTGCTCCATTTTCTCAGAATTACCCATAACCGTTGATAGATTAGACGGTGCGGCTAGCCGCCCCGGCTGGTTTGATCCTCCTGTGCGGAGTTGTGCACGACTTGGCGAGTGCGGTAACGATGGGAACATTAAGCTATCGCACCCGTTGATCACGCGAGAACTCTTCGCAGGTTAGTTTAGCTCACAGGTTTTAGAAGCGTGCCTCGTACAACACAGGTCTCTGCTTTCAGCCTGCTGGAATAGGGAAACGTGGTAGACAGGGCATCTTTAAGGAGGAAACGTGGCTTTTGATTTCACGGAGTCTGGTGTGAGCGGTTCGGATAAGTTACCTGAAATGGATCTCGCGTATCTCGGCGGGAACGGATACTCAGCGGTTAGTGAGTTAATGCGAGCGATGATTCTTCGAACGATCGAAGATCTGCAGTCGGGCTCAGAGCTTCGTGACGAAGCTATCGAGTACCTGATGAGCGACGACGACGAGTACGTCCTCTCCTTTATCTCCATATGCCGTTACTTCGGATTCGATCCTGAGAAAACGCGCTATGCGATCTTAAACGCCAAGTCGCGAATTCGCACTCGGCGTCGAGCTGCATAGCACCACAATCAGCTTGAGCTGTTATGTGCGTCGAGGCGGGGCAACGAGAAGCCCCGCCTTTTTAAACCCAGCGCGATTGATATGTGAGTCGATCGTTAACCAAGCAGGTGGCGTAGAGGACTCGGTGTCTGACGACTACCGAGGGAGGAATTTTCAAGTCTTTTGCTAACATCAAACAGTAATGAATGGGGCTGGGTTTAGTTACCCCAGTAAGAGTATATGGCTCAACGCGGCACCACAAAAGTCACACACCGACCTGACTGAACTCCATCGCGGCGGTATGAGTGAAAACGGGTCTCTGAAATAGTGCACACCCGAGCGGCATGGACTGACCGTTCGCTTAGTGAAACCGTTAACTGCTTGATGCTTGTGGCGACAGTATCAAGAAGGTACTTGCCCGTCATCGGGGTAACGGGTCGATACACGGCGCTATCGCCGATGGCCTCGATCACATCCATCCCTACTTCATACCTATCGGGCCCAGCTGAGGCAAAAATCAGCGCCTCACGGGGTGCCGTCAGATGGCGCATACCTGCCGCGATTACCCCACGTCCGAGCCCCCTCCAGCCGGCGTGTATGAGGACATAGCCGTCATCTCCGCGCACAACAATCGGAACACAATCCGCTGTGATCACCCCATACAGTATGACATCAGGACCAAGTAGCTGCTCGACTGGCGCTGCGATTGCGTCACCAGAACGACGCTTTATGAGATCTCCATCTGTAGCCAACATCCGACGAACAGCGACTACATCACGAAACTCAACAACATCCGAACCATGGCACTGGCGTAGAAACGCGATCTGCGAAACACCGAGTGACCTCTTAACGATGGTGCATTCATGCTCTGCGACGGCCCCTACCAGCGAGAGCTGACTGGTGGTCATTCCATGCACAATCCCCTGCTCCCACCACGGGCGGTATACCAGGAGCTCAAGTCCGTTATGTTCAACAGTTGCAAAATCGGGATTCACTACCCCTCCTGACTCAAACGAAACACCTCGAGCAGTTGAGCAAAATCCGCCGGAAGTGGTGCCTCGAACGAGAGCCTGGCTCCGGTAACTGGATGCGTAAATACTAGAGTCGATGCATGCAATGCTTGACGCCCAAAGGACTCTGCTGCGTCTCGCAGGCTTCGTGGCAGGCTAGAAAAATCTCCGTACGTTCTGTCACCGATTATCGGGCATCCCTGCCAGCTCATGTGAACCCGGATCTGATGCGTTCGACCTGTTTGGAGACGACACGCTAACAACGTGCCGTATGCGAACCGCTCGAGCACTCGCCATTCAGTCACCGCAGGCTTGCCCATATCAGTGATCGCCATAAGTGTGCGACGTGTTGGATGACGGCCGATGGCGCCCCGCACCTCCCCCTGCTCAGCAATCTGAACGGGTCGCCGCGCCTTGGGTGTTGTAAAGACCAAAGCTGTATACACCCGCTCAATACTACGCCGCGCAAACTGCTCAGCGAGCTGTGCGTGCACCGGAGTGGATTTCGCTATGACAACGACTCCTGTTGTGTCTTTATCGAGACGGTGAACGATACCGGGTCGATCACTCGAACCAACTGCTCGCTGCTGGGCTCCAATGTAGCCTACAACGGCATTTGCAAGTGTTCTGTCACGATTTCCGGCACCAGGGTGCATCGACAACCCCGCGGGCTTATCGATTACCAGCAGATGCTCATCTTCGTACAGCACCGATAGATCAATCGTATACGGCGCCAATTCCGTTGGCTGACTGGCAGCCAAGAACACCTCAACAATGGCGCCCGATTCGACCCGAAAGGCCGGTTTACTCACGATTTTCCCATTTACCTGTACATGTCCAGACTCGATCAACCGCTCCACCTGCGACCTACTATATGCGTGGCTCGGAAATAATTCCCGCTGCACAACCCGGTCAAGTCGACCCGTATTACCAGAAAATGTAAAACGACTAGACTCCACTCAGAACCTCACGGGCCCTTGATATATCGAGCGCTATCTGGTTCCTAAGTGCCACAACCGAATCAAAGCGCTGCTCTTGACGCAACCTGGCCAGGAAGGCGACATGAATTCGTTGCCCGTACAAGCTACGCGAATTAAAATCGAGTATATGCACCTCCAATCGCTCGGCGGAGCCGTTAAAGGTGGGGCGCGTACCGATATTAGCAACTGCCATATACAACGCACCAGCTACGCGAACTTGGCATGCATATACCCCGCGCTTCGGTATCAAACGACTTCCTACTGCGATGTTCGCAGTAGGAAAACCAATTGCACTACCTCGTTTATCACCGTGTCCGACACGAGCCGATATAGTGAAGGGCTCTCCTATTAGCTCCGCCGCGCCCACGACATCTCCGCTTTCAATCAGCTCACGGATCTTGCGAGAACCAGCCTTTACCCCGTCGACCTCTAGTTTAGGCACTGGATGGAGCGAAATACCGTAATCAGGTAGCGTCCTCTCCAAAAAGCTAAGGTCACCCTGGCGCCCCTTGCCGATCGCTACATCACTACCAACAACGAGGTGAGTAGCACCCAGGCTCTGCACCAGTACCCGCTCAATAAAATTCTTTGCAGACATAGCCGCAATGGCACGGCTGAAATGTACAAGGTACACCAGGTCCACCCCGAGAGAGCCGCAGGCCTCAGCCTTCTCACGCACACTGCTGATGTACCGAAGGTTAGCCTCTGGCTTTAACACCCGAATCGGATGCGGGTAGAAGGACACAACGACCGCCGGTGTCTGCCCCGCTACTTCCCGCAAGGCGCTAAGAACTCGCTCATGTCCCCGATGTACCCCGTCGAAATTACCAATAGTCACCGCCCCACCACGCAAAGTAGCCGGCACTGATTGCGGATACCGCATTAGGGGTGCACGTTTTACAGCAGACATTAGATTACCTCGTGCCTACTTAAGCGCACGAAGCCGTTCCTTGGCCTCGATGACCTCAGGACTCTTGGGATAGTCATCGATCAGCTTACGCAGACTAAGCTGGGCTGTTTTTTTGTCCCCCAGCCTTACGAACACCTCTGCCTGCCGCAGCAAGCTGCTAGGGGCGCGGTGACTCTTAGGGTACTCAGAGATACTACCTGCATAAGCGCGCAATGCCCCCCTATTATCGAGAAGTCCATCATGTGCAACACCGAGCCAAAATAGAACTGGCCCAGCCCTATCTGATCCTTGCGTCTGCTCAGATGCGTTCTCTAGCAGCGGGACTGCGTCTGCAAATTTGCCTTCTCGCATCATGCCGAGAGCATCTATAAAGAGCCGCTGAGTTTCATC
The DNA here is from genome assembly GCA_044360225.1 of Bdellovibrionota bacterium. Taxonomy (GTDB): domain Bacteria; phylum Bdellovibrionota_C; class UBA2361; order UBA2361; family OMII01; genus OMII01. The sequence continues at coordinate 16,895 of JBIKKR010000008.1, forward strand.
GTTTAAAGACTTTGCCCACGACTCATCTGCCTCAAGCTCAGCAGTCGGAACTCCCGGGGGTGGCGGCATCCTCTTTCTCAGCGCGGAAAGATCATCCTTGAGTGCCGTTAAGTCAGAACCGAGACGTCGATTAGAAGAGAACTCGAACTCCTCAAGCCTCCCGGCTACAAGCTTCAGTTGACTATCGAGAGACTGTAATGACTCGCTCTGCTCTGCTTGGAGGGCACGCAAATCAGAGATACTGCGCTCCAGCCGCGACACTTTCTTGCCTAAGTCGTAGGCGGCACATCCAGAAAAGCCATACACCATGGCTACAAGCACTAGAAATTCAAACATGCGCCTCATATCGCGACCCCCAAACTCCACAACAGTAATAAGCAAATAGAAAGTACTCAGCGAATAAAAAACCCTAGGCTCTAGAGCATCTAGAACCTAGGGTCTCTTTTAAATCCGCGGCAAATTAACCGCAAGACTTTAACTGAAATGGATTCAGTTCTATCGAACTGACACTAGTTCACCTTGAAGTGATCGCGACGATTCTTCGCCCACGCCTCTTCATTGTGGCCAGGATCAACTGGGAGCTCCTCTCCATAGCTCACAGTGCTGATTGAACCTGCTGGCACCCCAAGAGTGCGCAGATGATCTGCTGCAACACGTGCGCGGTTTGCTCCGAGCACCATATTGTACTCGTTGGTTCCACGCTCATCGCAGTGTCCCTCTACCTGCACCGATGCTCCCTCGTGAGCCTTGAGCCACTCAGCGTTTGCAGCCAAAGTTGCCTTGGCTGTTGCATCGAGCTTGTACGAGTCAAACGCGAAGTAGATGTCCTTTAGAGGACCATCTGACGTTGCACTTCCGATGTTGCCATCAGTCGTGGCAGTGCGGCATGAACAGCCCGTCGATATAGCAGCAACCAACAAGACCGCAAAAAATTTCAAACTCCGAATCATTCTTCCCTTCCTCCCGAAATGGATTGTACACACTTTCGCTTTACCAGAACTCTCGCCCTGCCCGAACTTCCGTCCGGGTGACAGCCGCGCAACCCAACTTCTCGGTTAACGCAAACCAACCACAATAAAGCCTACGGCACCCGTACTTAGGTCGTACCGAAAGGCACGAATCTGAAGCACTTTTTGGCCCAGAGTCCTGCCTCCCGAAACAACCACAGAGGTTGTGCCGACCGCCGCCCCAACACACTACCAGAAGCCAGATTTCCGCACCTTGCTGACGCAAATGCACCAGCTTTATTACAGATGACTACCGATATCGCCGTCATAACAACATGACAGCCCCCTGTTACTGTTTTAGCGACACTGCAAGTGATACTCGACAAAGACCATTATTGCAACAGGTTATCATCGATTAATATAAGCTTTGCATGATAATGGTCAAAGCGCCCAACTCTGTAACGCTACTGTAACAGCGGTCCCCAGGCTGGCTCGTAGTCCCCACCTCTTGACGAGGTAATCTGCTTCATCCCAAGCCCGTCTACCCGCATTATAGCGATGCTAAATGCTCCTCCGAACTGGGTAGTAGCAAAGGTGATATACCGGCCATCTGCTGAAAATTCGGGATCCTCATTCTTACCAACGCTAGTTAATTGAACGGTGTTTGATCCGGAGGGATCGCTCACAAATATATTTTGCCCCCCATCTGAAATACACACAAAGGCTATCTTGTCACCTGTCGGCGACCAGGTTGGCGAGGTACACTGGCTTGACTGACCAAAACTTACCCTGCGTGCATTAGAACCATCTGCACCCATGACGTAAATCTGTGGTCCACCACCCCGATTAGAACAAAACACTATCTGCGAACTATCCGGCGACGGCACCGGCGATACATCGATTGCCCTGTTGGGTGGGGTGAGGCGCCGCAAACCCGAACCGTCAAGATTCATAACCATGATATCGCTATCAGAACCCTCAGTACGAGAAAAAACAATTTGCTCAGAATTAAGGAAATGCGCTCCTATCTCTAGGTCCGTGGTCCTGGTCAACTGTTTAACACTCTTCGAGGCGACATCAATCAGGAACAGATCCGGAACCCGGTTCCTGAACGAAGTGTAGACCAGCTTTGTCCCAGAGGGATCCCACGCAGAAGATAATGCTAAACCCCGGTCGTTGGTTAGCTGACGGATATCGCTGCCATCCATCTCCATTACAAAGAGCTCTTTAAACCTACCCACGCGGGAGGAGAAGGATATCTGGGTCCCAAACACCCCTGGAAACCCGGTATAGTGTTTCATCACTTCATTTGCAAAGCGATGCGCCATCTTCTTGAGCTGAGAAGAATCCCCCTCATACTGTTTGGCCAAGACAACCGCCTGCTTCTGCACATCATGAAGATAAAGCTGCAACCTTACCTTATCACCAGACAATGAAATCTGCCCCTTAATTAAACCCTCTGAGCCGATTACACTCCAATCCGAGTAAGCCGTTGCCTCCTGTGCACCGCACTTACCTGGGCTTTCCACGTACCCCTTGGGATCAAGCACCTCAAAGTATCCCGATAGATCTAGATCCTTAGAGATAGTAGATGGAACAGTATCTGACTCACGTTTATCACCACTCTCTAAACACAAACTGGGGATTCCAATTGGAATCAGCTTTCCCGCACCACGCACGTACAGGTCTGTCTGCGCTGAGACGCTCACACCGCTAAGCATCAAACCGGATACGAGTAATACGCTTGATAAACTTTTACGAAAAATCTTCATGGGGTCATACCGTTATATACAACATCCGGGGCCAGTTTACTTGCGACCGTCGCAGATCGCTATGGGGATATTTAACCTAGATTCGCCAGTTAAGAAGGAACTAAAAAGGCGCGACGCTAGGGGACTTACCCCTCTCTTGGATCGAACGTTATCCTCACGCTCTTAAAATACTGCTCATACACGCTCGGCGGAGGCGGTGGAAGGGGCGACGCCTTTACCGCTGCTCTCACAACGGAATCATCGTAGCTACTATCCCCAGAGCTCTTCACCAATCGGACATTCTTAATCACTCCATCGGACTCAATTTCAAAGGCTATGACCGTGATTAAGGACGAGTTGGCATCGTACCACCTCCAGGCTTCCTTGATGCGGGACCGAACGATCTTTTCGTACGTAAAAAATTCCGGTGGACGCACTACACCACCTCCCATACCCGATCCACCTACCCGAGCCGCCCCAAAACCCTTACCACCTGCATAAGAGGACTCTCCTAAATACCGCTGCATGGCCGCCTGATAACTCTTATCCACCTCGTCCCCTTCACTCTTTTTGGTGATCTTGGATGGTGTTGCCGTATCACTCTTCTTAGCCGGAGCGGGAGTAGTTTTCGGAGTAGCTTTCGGCGGGGTGGGTTTAGGCGTGGGCTTGCTCTCAGCAATACTCACCTCTGCATCCTCAATCACCTCCTTCTTCGTCTCCACTTTTGGAACTTCCTTGACCGGCGGAGCCTCCTGTTTCGTCTCTGCTGCCACGTTCTTCATCGGCGCAATCGGCGATGGTTTATTATCCTTCGGAACCTGGCTCATCCCACCGAGATTCTTCCCGCCCTCAATAGAAATCGAGTACACCACCGGCTCCGGCATATCGCCAAAATCGGGCAGTACCTTAAAGAAGATAAGAAAGGCGAGAGCCACGTGGGCTGCAACAGAAACGGAGAGCCCAAACCGAAACTCACCATCCCGGGAATCTCCACCAGGCTTATATCGCAAGGCGTTCACGGTCAATGTCGATTGCTCCTAACTTTTACCTTCCGGCGAGGCGGACACCAGCCCGATCTGAGTTATGCCGCCCGCATGCAGTGCCGCCATGACCTCCATGATCCTGCCGTACCCAAGGGATGAATCGCCCTTGATGTAGATCTTGCGCTCGCCCTCAGGCTTATTGGCAAATATCGCTTTGACCTTGTCTGCCAGCTCTGCAACCTCGACACGATTGCCAGCACCGAGGAATACCCCTCCTGTCTTATCGAGCGAGATAACTATCTGCTCACTTGAGCCGCGAAGCGGCGCTGTCGTGGCTTTGGGAAGATCTACCTCCACCCCCTGCTGCAGCATCGGCGCCGTCACCATGAAAATGACCAGCAGCACCAACATCACATCAACTAAGGGTGTAACGTTAATCGCCGCAATCGGTCCGCTATCATCCCCCCGAACGCTACCAGCCATATGTCCTTCCTCGTGACGTCACAGCTATATTTACTTAACGAAGTACCGACGAGCGATGTTCAAAAACTCCTCTGAGAAGCCATCCATCGACTGCCTGAACTTCTTGATCGTTGCCGTGAAGTAGTTGAACGCAACCGCCGCCGGGATCGCCGCTGCCAACCCCACCGCCGTTGCTACCAACGCCTCTGATATTCCCGGCGCCACAGCTTGAATCGTTGAACTCTTAGCCTGACTAAGGCCATGAAACGCATTCATGATGCCCCAGACCGTTCCGAACAGACCAATAAACGGTGCGGCACTGGCAACGCTCGCCAAGAACGTGACCCCCTTTTCTAGCCGATGAGACTCCTCGAGCTCTGCGCGCCGTAGAGCACGCTCGACCGTCCCGAGCTCACTCGCTGGATCAACCACAACACCTCCAGCCTGCTTACTCTCCTGAACCGTGTGCAGCAGCTCGCGATACCCCGAAGTAAACACCGACACGAGCGGGCTCGCAGTGAGTCGGCGTGAAGATTCATCGATGCGGGCAAAATTACGACTCTCCCAGAACACCTGTGCGAACTCATCGGAGTTTGCCTGAGCCCTCCGGAACTGAATCGTCTTAGCTATCGTTATCGCCCAGCTCCATACCGAGAGTGCTATCAGCATCAGCAGTACGGTTTGCACCACAAAGCCCGAGCCAAAAACCATGTTGAGAATACTCGGCGCTTCTGCCACCGCTGCTGGTACCGGTTCCACGAACAATCCTCCTCGTTCTTTGACTTGTAATCTCAGACCTGCCATTCCAGACCTGTAACCTCGTAAATATGCCACATAGCTCCGGTCCACACCAGACATCCAGCCGCCTTTAGCCCGAAGAATTATCGAGGGTTACACCCTACGCGTGGTCAGCAGCGGCCTGTTTCTTTTTATCCCCTGCGAGGGTATAAACCGGGGTAAGAGACGTACCAGAGCTTAGAAGGAGAACTCAACATGACTGTAGGAATAGGAATAAACGGTTTCGGCCGAATCGGCAGGAATATTCTACGCCAGCTCTTCACCTCAAAGAAGTCGAGCACGGTGCAGGTCGTGGCAATAAATGACCTCACCGACCCAAAGACCTTGGCCCATCTCCTCAAATATGACTCGGTTCACGGCCGTTTCCCAGGAACCGTCGAGGCTGGCGAGGGCTCAATTATCGTTAACGGGCAGACGATCAAGATCCTCGCTGAACGCGATCCTGCAAAGCTACCGTGGGGGCCCCTCGGAGCCCAGGTGATCCTTGAGTGCACGGGGATCTTCACAGACAAAGAAAAAGCCCAACTACACCTCCAGGGTGGAGCCAGGAAGGTAATTATCTCGGCCCCGGCCACCAATCCTGATCTGACGTTGGCATACGGAGTGAATGATGTCGCGTACAACAGTGCTGAGCACAATATTATCAGTAACGCCTCCTGTACAACCAACTGCCTCGCGCCAGTGGCCAAGGTTCTCCACGAGAACTTTGGGATTGTGAAAGGCACTATGACCACCATTCACTCGTACACCAACGACCAGCAGATCCTCGATTTACCACACAAGGATCTGCGGCGTGCTCGTGCAGCCAACCTATCGATGATTCCGACAACCACGGGAGCAGCTAAGGCGGTTGGACTAGTGATCCCCGACCTGAAAGGCAAAGTGGATGGTTTCGCCATTCGAGTTCCGACGCCGGATGTTTCAGTGGTCGACTTCGTGGCAGAGCTTAATCAAGATGCCTCAGTCGAGGATATCAACCGCGCGCTCAAGAACGCGAGCGAGAGTACTCTCAAGGGAATTCTCGGTTTCTCTACAGAGCCTCTTGTGTCGATCGACTACACGGGAGACACACACTCATCAATCGTTGATTCTCTCTGCACCATGGTTATCGGCAAGAGACTCGCCAAGGTAGTCGCCTGGTACGACAACGAGATGGGATTCTCAGCTCGCATGTGTGATGTGACCGAGATGGTCGCATCCAGACTGTAAGCTGCACCATCCCCCTGTTGGCGGGTGAGGCGTTGCCCTTGGCCCGCAGAGTTTACCGTCTCGTAGTCTCAAGCTCGAAGTATCAAGGAGGAATGCTGCCATGTCTCACCGCTCAGTTCTTCTCATTGGCAACTGGAAGATGAACCTCTCGCCGTCTGATGGTGCGGCCTTTGCTCGCGCGCTGCGCGAGAAACTGCCGGCTCTTACTCACACCGAGGTATGGGTTACCCCTCCTGCCTTGAGCGCTGCGCACGTGGTACGAGAACTGGAAACGTCGCCGATCAAGATCGGGACCCAGAACGTCCACTGGGAGACCTCAGGGGCATTCACGGGCGAGACATCGGCAGCCTTCGCCAAAGACCTTGGTCTCACATTCACGCTTGTTGGACACTCCGAACGCAGGACTCTCTTTGGGGAAACATCAGACAAGGTAGCGCTGCGTATGAGGGCCGCTCTCAGCAACAACCTTACTCCGGTCGTTTGCATCGGCGAAACAGAGGCTGAGAGATCCGCAGGGCACACGGAAGCCGTTCTGCAAGCCCAGCTTGAGCCGATCTTTTCCCAGCTAAACGTGGAGACGGCTTCCCGCGTAATCCTCGCCTACGAGCCCGTGTGGGCTATAGGAACGGGCAAAGTCGCAACTGAGTCAGAGATCCAGGCCACGCACGCCTACATTCGCCAACTATGGTCCGAAACGTTACAGGGAAGCTCGTGCCGAGGAAGCTCATGTACAGTGATATACGGCGGGAGCGTCAGTCCCGCCAATTTCGCCGGAATAGTCACGCTTCCAGGCGTTGATGGCGCTCTCGTGGGCGGAGCAAGCATTAAGCTAGACCAGTGGTTAGAATTGGTCTCGATAGCAGAACGGTCGCAGCCCCGCTAGTTCATTAAAAAGTAGAGATCACTGAATCACTCGGCCTCTTACGCGTTGTGGCGCCGATCAGAAAAAAACGATCCAGCGAATTGCGCCCGCTACCTGGTAAAAATGCTATGCGGAAGCTACCATCTCGCTGCTGCTGAAATACCCGTGCCTTTGGGTAGAACGAATAGCTCTTGGAGTATGGACGCGCACCAAAGCTATCGTACGCAACCACTGTCCACATACCGGCAGCGTCTCCGTTGACCTTAAACACACGCGGCTCGCCCGACTGAACTCTTGAAAACTTGACTGAGCGAACCATTTTGCCGTTTGAGAACGCGACTATCTTCTGCACATCAGTTCCGGTTACCGAGAATTCCGCGCGGAACTGAGTTGGCACATCCCCACTCACAAACCCACGCTGAGGACGCTGCCGGACCGCCAAGTCCTTTAACGTGAGGCCGGGAGCAAAGGCGTCACGGAACCGCCGCGCAGCCATCACTCCGCCTTTTGTATCTATAAACTTGACAACGGGAATCTCTAGCCAGCGGAGGACTACACCGCGATCTGCTCCGGCCGATCTCAAACCCTGAATCGCCAGCATATGCGCCGAGCGCAATTTTTCTGCTACCTCCTGACTCGGAACTCCCTTAGTATCCCCGGAAATTATCGCATTCATCTCGTTTTGAAGAGGCTGTATGGCATCTTCAGCCGGTCCACCTAGCAACCCTTCCTGCTTGAGGAACCGCGGAATCGCTGAACGACCCTGCTTGAAAAAGCTGACTCCGTCGCGCGAAACGAGCTTCTCAAAAGAGAGTGCCGATGGAATATCACCGCTGCCGCCAGTTGATGGACGAGCCTTCACACTGAAATCCCAACCTGAAAAAAAACCACCCTTGCTGGAGCTCGATGACTCGTCAGCATCACTGCCCCTCTTTGAGACCCTTTGGATATCGCGAGTCGACTCGGCATTGGGCTTCTTCACGGAGATATCAGCATTGATAGAACTCAAGCCCTCTCGCGAAAGCGCCGCTCGCGGACTGGGGGTATTCTGCTTGAGAGCAGTCGCCTGTTTCGAGTCCTGTGTGGACACAGCTTGCTGTCGACTCGTTCGCGGCTTTCCGTCGAAGATTAACTTAACCCCCTCGGGGATGAAGAACAATCCAACCACGATAGCGCCGGCTAGAATCGTTAAGCCGATAGCTCGCGGTGTTAATCCCAAAAATCTCGTCTCATCAAAGTTCGCCATGGACTACTCTCTGTAGAACGCTCATTCTAGACGATCCGCTGCATTTACACGAATCGTTCGAACCCCTGCCTGCGTACAAGCTGTGTGGGGGCTACCCAATCCGGTCAGTTTCGGACCAGAACAAACTACCTAGAGCAGATATGCGGCTAAAGCGCTACAACGTGACATAATCGCAGTAGACTTGTCGGCACCGTACTATCCAACAGCTATGACAACGGCGCAGGCGCTCAAAATCACTCGGGATTTGAGGCTTTTCGGAGACTTACCCCCTGGTGCCATCGGGGTGAGCACCGACAATTCAAAAGTCGGGGTGATTTTGGGCGGGTTTCCCTAGTTTCAGCCACACAACTGGCTGCTCTAGGCTCATCAGAGCCTCGACTGAGCAATCGCTAAGTACTTTCGGTCGAAACGTGCACATGATGTTCCTAGTGAATTTTACCCACTTGAAAGCCCGAAGAGCCGCTGTATCAATTATAGGGATAGACGATATAGCTGTCAGGAGCTAGGAAGGTACTGTACACTGCGCCAGGGATTAGGCCCCCGAGCGCCACTCATGGGCCACTATCCATTCTGAATATGGGGCAGCCGCAGTTGATGGAGACAGGCATTCTCAAAATTCTTGCAACGTTCATCAGCGTATGGACTATTTTGTTTGCTCCCGTGACGGCGTTCCCTCAATCATGTCACAATATGGCGTGCATTGGAGTGATCCTGCCGCTTAGCGTCCACGGCGAGTTCGGAACTGCCTTCATGAACGGCATCCGAATCGCTACGGAGCCAACGAAGGCAGGCGCCAACGACTTAAGGTTTATCTTCGAGGACTCCGCGTTCGACTCTAAGCGCGCCGTTGCCGGTTTCGCCAGGCTTGCCAATCAGGGAGTCCATGCGGTGTACGTGCTGGGCGGTCCGACGTCTGAGGCAGTTGCCCCCTTAGCGAGTCGAGCAAAGTTGGTAACGCTTGTGTCATCCAACGATCCCAGCATAGCTATTAGCAACCCGGGAGTACTGCGATTTGCCAATCCAGCTAGTGATTTTGGACGAGCAATTAGAGAGGAACTCGTCACCCGCGGCCTATTCCGCGTCGCATTGGTAGCGACTGAGAATCCCTATATGAACTCCATTCTGGCCGCCCTACAAACTGACGCAGATTCGCGCTTCTCGTTCGTAGAACTGCATAGAGGTGGTGGTGACATCGCAGACTTTAGGTCAGTTGTGTCACGATTGAAACGGATGCGCCCAGATATAGTCGGGGTCATGCTACACCCAGGCCAGATCAGCCAATTCTATCGACAGCTCGCGGAACAACGAGTCTCAGTTCAATCGTTCGGAGCTGATGCCTTAGAGAGTGAGAGGGAGGTTGCCGCGAGTGGGCCCGCCATCCGAGGAGCTTTTTTTGTGAATCACGACATCTCTAGCTCCTTTCGTGCTCAATACACCGAGCGATATGGCAACGACGACATGATAGCCTTCGCCGCGTGGGGGCACGATCTCGCGCTAATACTGCGAGATGCCCTGGGAGACAACATTTTCAGAAGCGCGAGACCCGGTTCACACCTTACGACGTCGCCAGACCAGATCCTGTCACTACGTGCACGTACTTACCAACAGGTTCAACTGGCTCTTGAGCAGGACCGCTGTTACGCGGGAGCAACCGGAGAAGTGAGGTATATTCGAACGCAGGAGGGGGATCGATACTTTAGTTTTCCCCTCACAGTAAAAACCATGCGCTAGTGCTTATACAGCGTCACCTGAACATGCACAAGCTTCTTCGGAGCCCCAATGATTGCTGGTGCGACCTTGAATGAGTCCCTACCGACCTATGGCAGTGCTTCATATCCTGACCGGCGATGCCTTGCGTGGCTCGTCCGGGTTAGGTGCTCTAGCACATCGCAAAAGTACCTTCAGAGCTACCTCAGTATTTCGCTATCGACCTGCTATGCGAATCAAAACAACACCTTACGATGACTGAGCACAACAGCCCTGCTCCATTCGCCACCCAGGACTTCGACAGGACACAGATTCTAGTAGCTAAATCTAAAGAGGCTCTCAAAAGGAGAGCGCCACGGCATCGCTATAGGTGAGGACTTTCCCCCTACTGAATGGTATAATTGCGGTGTGGCTACCGAGGAGTCAAACAATACTTCAACACCACCGGATTCGGGCGAGAGCAAGCCCAACCCGCAAGGTCTGGTCCGGGCACTGGAGCTAATGGAACTCGGCATAGCACTAACTCGACAGCGAATAGCCAGAGAGAACCCGGGCATCTCACCCGAAGAGCTGACAGCCAGAACGAATGAGTGGCTGCGCTCGCCGCGAAACGAATCCCGCCAAAGCCGAGCATAATCCTAGCTTCGGCAGTTCAGGAGGACGAAAATGGCGCAGGTGCTTAAAAGCACAAAGTATTTTAAACTTGTCGGAGACGCAACCCTGGCGCCGTCAGGGTGAGCACCGACAATGCAAAAGACAAAGTGATTTTGAGTAGCTGCGCCATTTTCAGACCCGCAACTGCCTTTTTTAGGTTGCTTCAGGATTTTTGGGTACCTTCGGACTTTCAGGGGCGAACCTGCTACAGCCTACGACTACAGTGTACACAAGTGTTAACACAGAGAATCCGCAGACAAGGCTCGGCCTGCCTTTAAACAAACCGCATATCGCTTCACTTCGGCCCGGCCACTCCGTCTCAAACTCTCTCTCCAACCAGACCTTAGCATCCACCCAGACAAATCCTAACTGCCTAGTTTACTGATATAACTCCGGAATCAATTGATATTCCGATCCATCTTCTTTAGCATCCCAATTATTGCTGGTGCGACCTTGAATGAGTCCCTACCGACCTATGGCAGTGCTCCACAACGCACGCACATCCCCCTTGAGGCGAGCCCCAACCTGGCTGATCACTCGGCTCGCAAGAAAATTAGCCCTATGCGCTGCATCGTTTGGCGAGAGGCCGTGATTGACTCCGTACAGGAAGGAGCCAGCAAACACATCTCCTGCACCCGTAAGGTCGCGAGGCTCACACTCAAATGCAGGAACATGCAGCTCCTCGCCCTCCCACCAAATGTAGGCACCGCGCGGACCAGCGGTGAGAACGACATGAGGAAACTGCTCTTTGAGTCTACGTCCTGCGCTTACGACATCCTTAGTTCCAGAGAGGGCCGCACTCTCCTCCTCATTGGCAAAGACCAAACTTGCCGATTCCAGAGTCTTCCTGAGGTGCTCGCCAAAGCCGCTAACGATCCAGGCATCGGAGCACGTGACCGCTATTTTGGTACCTGCCGCTCGTGCAATCTCTACAACTTCGGATATTGCAGCCCGGCCCGCATCAGAGTTCGAGAACACGTACCCCTCGATGAACACCCATCGAGAATCCTTTACAACCTGAGCAGATACATGCTGCCTACCGAGTTCTACACACACACCAAGGGATGTCCGCATAGTCCTCTCGGCATCGGGAGTAACCAAAGACACAACAGTGCCAGTCGCTCCAGTCTTAGCCAGGGGAACCGGCATCTGAATGCCGAGCTCAAGGCACTCATCGCGATAGAACCTACCATACTCATCATCTGCCAGATGAGTGAGGATTGCGCCTTTACCACCGAGCTGCGCCAGGACAATCATGGAATTTCCCACCGACCCGCCACTGCATAGTGCGGGCGATTTGCCTGCAAAACGACCGAGCAAATCGTGCTGTTCGTCTACGGTTACCAGTCGCATCGTTCCTTTTTCAAATCCTAGCGGCTCAAAATCCGCTTGTGAGACATCAGCAAAAATGTCTACCAGTCCGTTGCAAATCCCTGTTACGTCGATCGTCTTCATAAGAGCCTTCCTCTTCTATAGTGCGCGCGTAAGTCTAGCCCTCATTGGCCTCTAAAGTACAGATCTCAACCCCACCTGAAAGAGAGCGTTTACGATCTTGTTGAATAACGATCCTCATATCAACCAACCTGTAGCTCAGCTACAAACGTACTGCAACCAACGTCACAGTCGATACCTGAAACAGGCGTTCCCCGAAGGAGTGCAGGCGCATTCATGATAGCTATTCCCAGAACAAAGTACGGTCTACATTTCCACGATGTATTCTTCGCAGCCAACCCGCAAACCTCACGGAAACAATTTCACCTCGCTCACTTTAGCCAGGCAGCTCAGCCCTTTGCTGGCCTAGAACCGTGCGCCACCAAAGTTGTAGACCTGAGAGTCGATGAGGGCTCACTCTTCACCGCACTATCAAACAACACCCGCTACAAGATTCGCCGCGCGGAGCGCGAGGGGGTTATCCCTCTCCTCAATTCGGACCCTTCCGAACTCGATATCACTTTGTTCTGCGAGCACTATGACACCTTCGCCCAGTTTAAAAGGCTCCCCCCCAGCAATCGCAATAAATTGCGCGGTCTCAAAAATGCATCGTCACTTATCCTTGCGAGTGCAAGCGATGCTGTAGGTACAACGATAGTGGGCCACGCATATATCGCAGATCGAGAGCTGGGCCGCATCAGACTACTGTATTCCGGCTCACACTTTCGCTCCTCGCAGGATACCGAGGAGCGCAATCGGATCGGCCGAGCCAATCGACTCCTTCACTGGCATGTCATACATACTGCTCGATCGTGCGGATTTCAGTCCTACGATCTCGGGGGATTCCCAATGACTGAGAAAGATCCCGACAAGAATGCGATTGCGCGATTCAAGAATGAGTTCGGTGGAGCGATTGTCAGGGAGTACAGCGGCTTCCTCAGCCGCCACTCTATCATTCAACGTGCGATCCCCGCGGTGCAGCAGATAGTTAGGGCACATCCATGATGAACACCATGTACCTCTTCCGGATGGATGACATCACCCCTGGTATGGACTGGAATCGCTTCTGGGCGATTATGCAGCTCTTTAAGCGTCACCAGGTTAAGCCCCTTCTCGGAGTCGTCCCCGATAACAGAGATCCGAACCTAGAACGGTGCTCGCGCCATCCACGATTCTGGGAAATCCTGCGTAACCTAGCGGATAATGACGCGGTTGATATCGCGCAACACGGATATCAACATATTCTCGTCCATCGTCCGGACACGTCGATTCTCGGGCCGACCTTTGGCGTTCGTAAAGAGGTAACCGAGTTTGCTGGAGATCCGTTCTATGATCAAGATTTTAGGATACGAGAAGGCCTGCGCATCTTGCAGCAGCACGGCATATCAACCTCATACTGGATGGCTCCGAACCACTCGTATGATGACACAACGCTTCGCGCGCTGCGCCACAACGGCTTTACCGCAATAAGCGATGGAGTCGCGCTCTTTCCATTCTTAATCGATGGTCTGGTATTCGTGCCGCAAACGTCGTGGAGACCACGGTGGATGCCCTTGGGTGTGCATACGATCTGCCTGCACACAAACGAGATTACACCACAGCACGTTAAAGAATTACGCGTCTTTCTCCGGAGACCCTTTCACTTTACCCGCTTTTCGGCCGTCGCCACTCAAAAAGTCCTCTCACGGGCACAAACAGCGGCAAACCACTCTTATCAACTAGCATACAAGGCTCTCTGGGCGGCGCGTCGAGCTCGCTCCAGGTACAGAGCGGCGAGACTCTCCCCCACTTCATCAGGTCTTACGCAACAAACCCTACCGCCACCTGACGCAGGTCGCGCGCTCCCGGGAAAAGTCCAGCAATACGCGCCAGAACAGCCTCTACCATAGCATCAGGGCAACTCGCTCCCGCTGAGACGAGGATCTCAACCTTAGGTTTATTCGGCAGCCAGTTGTGGGATATGACCACTCCCGTATGAAGATCCAGGTGTCGAATCGACTCCCGAGATAAAATCTCTTCTGCATCCTTCACGTAAAACACAGGGATTCTCCCCTCACACAATTCAACCAGATGCGAAGTATTTGATGAATTGTAGCCACCGACCACGACCGCCACATCGGCATTGTGCTCCAGGAGCGCTCGCATCGACCGTTGGTTCTCTGAAGTTGCGTAACACAGCGTATCCCGAGTATCGGCAAAGTGTTCGGCGATGGCCTCTTCCCCAAATCTTGCCACCAGGGCTTCCCGCATCATCCGGGCTATCTCATGGGTCTCTTCCGCAAGCATCGTTGTCTGATTCACAACGCCAAGCTTGCTGAGATCCTCGGGAACTTGAAACCCCTGAGAGAAACGCCCTTTAAAGTCCTCAAAAAACTTTTCATCTGGCTCCTCGCCACGAACGTAGCGAGCCAGCAGCTCTGCTTCGACGCGATCGCGCACCACCACACTCGGGCCCTCGGGACGAATCTGCGAAAAAGTCGCCCGAGTTTCCTCGTGTGTGTGCTTCCCATGAATCACGATAGAATAACCTTGCGCTGCCAGTTGACGGCCGCGTTTCCACACTTTCTCTACGAATGGGCAGGTGGCGTTGTAGCTCTGCGGATTTAGTCCAAGCGCCTCTAACTGCTGAAAGATCTCGCGCGTCGTTCCAAATGCTGGAACGATTACAACATCTTCTCTCCGCAGCTCCGAGAAAGGAACGATCTGCTCACCCTCCGCTGTCTGTAAAAATGAGACTCCCCGGGAGATGAGGTCGGCATTCACATGCGGATTATGAATCATCTCGCTCAGTAAAAAGATCCTTTTGCCGGGATTTTCCTCCAACGCTCGATACGCGATCTCAATAGCGTTCTCGACGCCGTAACAGAATCCAAAGAATCTTGCGACCCGAAACACCACTGGCCCCAGATCGAGCTCGGTCGCCGAGAGATCTTCCTTCCGGTTATCTGCAACGGCACGCTTGCGTTTAATAGCCCCAATAATTTCTGAGCGATATGCGCGAGGAATGTCAAATTGCTTTGGCATACATTGGATCTATCACTATTTCTGCACCCAGTCCACGAACGATGCCGACCAATGCTGACTACCCTCAGGGGGTCGCAATTCTCGTCCATTTTAAGGGGCCATAAATGCGCGGGAATAGCTGTTTTATTGAGTTTTGCAGCGCTGGCCCGCGCATTTGTATCCTGATCGAAACTTCCGGCAGTTTCGAGTAGATAGCGAGAGAATTACGATGCCCTAGACTACCGTTGACTCAGAGGTAAAAACGAGTTCCCATAAAGCATGCAAAACGCTTCAGAGTTACCTCGTGACACACTAGCGCTATCTCCCGTTACCCTGATCGGCTCTCGGGGCACGATGGGTAGCTGGCTATCTGCAATCTTGCGTGGCTACGGCTTGACGGTGCTCGAAGTCGAGCGCGATACGGATATGGCACTCCGTACGCAGGCGATACGTGATGCACGTGTAATTATCTTTGCGGTGCCGATATCAACAACAGTAGCTGTAATTGACGATACTCTTCCCTTACTGGCACCGCAGACCTTGGTAGTGGACATCACGTCTCTCAAGGTAAAGCCGTTAACAGCTATGATGAAGCACCGTGGTGAGGTGCTCGGACTCCACCCGATGTGCGCCCCTACTCCACAAGGCCTTGCAGGGCAACCAGTCGTTGCGTGCCGAGGAAGAACCGGTCCCGCCTCAGAACTCTTTCTTCAGATGCTGCTCGACCTCGGTGCTCGGGTTATTGAGATGGAGGCAGAACGACACGATCGACTTATGGCGGTTGTGCAGGGGTTAAACCACTTCTACTCAATCGTCTTTGCTCACGCCCTTAAGAGCCTCGGGGTGTCGGCTGAGGACACAATGACGGTTGCGAGTCCGGTGTATGAACTGCGGATGCAGTTGATAGGCAGAATCCTCGCGCAGAGCCCGGAGCTCTATGCGGATATTGAGCGCGAGAACCCATACGTTCCAGAAGCGTTGAATGCCTACCTCAGTTCATTGCAGCAGTTTAAGGACGCTATAGAGCACGGCTCGCGCGATGACTGTGTCAAATTTTTTACCGAAGCAGCTCACTCGTTTGGGCCCTATCGTTATGAAGCACTTGAGCGCAGCAACACTATTCTTGCGTTACGACAAACAATGACTACTGACCGATAACTACCGACCCGTATATCACCTCGCTCGCGATCGGGGTTGGCTTTTTGAGAGTTGGCACGGGTGGCTTTTGCTCTGGCAGTACGGGTAGTGGAGAAGACGCGATGGTAACAAGCGCTGCGGGCACCTCGGTTACAGACGGAGAGGGGACCACTGTTGGGGTTGCTGGTTCAGGGGTTACACTATGCGGAGTTGAACTTGGCGCGAATGATGGCGCTGGCAGCGGTTGCAGCCCCTCCCTGCCATTGGTGTACATCGGCCCGAACTCCACCTCGAGCTCCTCAAGCCCACGGAATTTAAAAGTGAGGGTTACAGCTCCTGCACAGGTAAAGCTACCTTTTCCACGAGGCCCAAAACGCACAAAATTAGAGAACGGAATCGCAAGGTCTGAATCCTTTACCTGCCCTCGAACGATCGTCGACGCAGAGAAACGTTGCCCTGTGGGATCTTGTGAGTCATACACCCGAGAATCGATCGTAAAGTTGGGGCACTCTGCGGCCAGAGCCTCCTCACGGCACTCTGCCTGCACAGAAAACTTAGAGATAATAAATGCGTAGGCTCCCTGCTGCGTTACATCGAAGCAATTTAAGCCCGCGCCGGATAATACGTCCGGGTTAGAGTCACCATCCCACGAAAAGGTGATCGCCACATCAGTGGCGTCCTCCGCCTCCAGCCGAAGCCTTCCTGCCGGCCGACCTGCTTTGAGGCTCACCTCGCCAGCGAGCCCCTTAACGATCGATATGCCCGTGTGGCCCCCTAGTGCGCCGTCTACCCGCAGCGCCCCGCTGCATTCTCGCTGCCCCTCACCACACCTTATCGAGAGAGGCGCCGAAAAGGTCTCCAGAGGGCGCGCAAGTGATTGTCGGGAATATCCACAGAGAGCCGCGGTAACACTAGCAAACCCAACCAGAGACAATGAGCGCAAAAGACGAAACATGGATCCTTGAATAGACAGAGCCTCGGCAGATAATCCGGGATTTAGACGAATTTGTCGATGCGATCGACGCAGGTTTGTCGAACCTTATTCCAAAACGGTATTTTCAAAAGGATATCCATGATCAGCCGATATCCAGGCACAGCACGTCCCCGCGTTCGTTGCACGGTGGTCGGTCGGGGAGAAAGACCTCAAAGGTTGTGCCCTTGCCGATAGCAGAGGTCACATCGATCGACCCGCCGTGAGCACTGACGATGCACTTTACGATAAACAGACCCAGACCAGATCCTGACACACCCGCGTGGGCCGATAAACGAGAGTAGCGCTGGAATAAGCGCTTTGCATCCCCAGGCTCCATCCCCACGCCGTAGTCTCGAACGCTCAACGCTATGCCCTGCTCACGCCTCTCAAGCCCCACCTCGATGCGTCCACCCGAAACAGAGAACTTGATTGCATTACCGACAAGATTTGTGAGTATTCGTTCAAACCCAAGCGCATCAACGCACCCGAGAATCTGACTATCCGAGATCGTGTGCACCACCTGCATGCCACGGGTCTTTGCAGTTAACGCAAACGATTCCACTACACGCGTCACAAGCTCGGCCAGCGGTATGGTAACCGGATGCATAACAAACGCACCCTCCTCCATCCGCCGCATGCT
>JBIKKR010000103.1:0-10685 GCA_044360225.1 Bdellovibrionota bacterium
CCGAACTATCACCGTCCGCGCTCGAACAGCAGGCGGTTGCGGCCAAAGCCGTAGAGACCAAGAAAGGTACCGATTCCCTAGCAGTGGCGGCAAAATCAGATAAACCTGTAGCTGATGCAACAGATGCCAAGCCGCAACCAGATAAAGATGCCAAGAAAACCGAACTATCACCGTCCGCGCTCGAACAGCAGGCGGTTGCGGCCAAAGCCGTAGAGGCCAAGAAAGGTGCCGATTCCCCAGCAGTGGAGGTAAAATCAGATAAACCTGTAGTAGATGCAACAGATACTAAGCCGCCACCAGGAAAGGATTCCAAGAAAACCGAACTATCACCGTCTGCGCTCGAACAGCAGGCGGTTGCGGCCAAAGCCGTAGAGACCAAGAAAGGTACCGATTCCCTAGCAGTGGCGGCAAAATCAGATAAACCTGTAGCAGATGCAACAGATGCCAAGCTGCAACCAGAAAAAGATGCTCACAAGTCGGCAGTCACTGAGCCTGTGAAGGACACATCGATTGCCAAGCCTGTGGTTGCTCCGGAGGATTCCAAAGTAGCCGCTAGTGCCGAGACAAAAGTACAGAATGTCGCGTCGACAAAGATCGCATCGATCCTTCTTGAGGGACAGGGCACCACTTCGCCTGCAGTAGTGATTACCTTCAATGGAGTAGTGGAGCACACGATGACTCGCACTGCTCCGTCTGAGTATGTGATAACGCTGCATGAGGCCTCAGCAGAGGCTAGGCTGCTTCAGCAGACGTGGTTCGCCTCACAGCAGAGCAGCGGTATTCGCTCGGTGCGTACCGTAGCAGATGGTAAGAACACGCTTGTTCGTATTTTCACACAACCATCCAGTTATTTAACGGCCAGGCAGAACGGGAGTACTCTCAAGATACAAGAGACGCAGGATTTGACTCAGATCGCGCGCGACATTCGGGCTCAGATCGCTCCAGCAGCGGCCAAGGAATCCGAAGCTGGGAAGGATGCCGCAGATGGTAAGGTTGCGAAAGATGCAAACGCTGACACGAGCAAGGCTCCGAAAGCCCCACATAGGCCTGAATCAGGAAAGTTGGATGAAGGAGTAAGTGGCCCAGATGATAGTGAGCTCGCAGCGATTAAAGGTTCTTCGCTGACGTACACCGGCCGCCTTATCTCCCTTGATCTTCAAGATGCTGATATCGATAGTGCGCTACGAATCATAGCAGAGGTATCAAACCTCAACATCGTTGCGGGTGATGGTGTTGTAGGGAAGGTAACTCTTAAGCTCGTTGATGTTCCGTGGGATCAGGCATTAGAGGTTATTCTCAAAAGTCATGGGCTCGACAAAGTCCTGGAAGGAAACGTACTGCGGGTAGCTCCAGTTGATAAGCTCCGAACCGAGCGTGAATCGTTCAAGCAGGCTAAGGTGGCTGAGGAGGAACTTGAGCCGCTGAGCGTCAAGTATATGCGGGTCAGCTACGCCAAGGCGGCAGAGATTAAGAGTCTTGTAGAGACGGTGCTATCCGAGCGTGGAACGGTGGCATTCGATGAGCGCTCAAACCAGCTGGTGGTAAAGGACACTCGCAAAGGCTTACAGAATGTAACTGAACTAATAAAGAAGATCGATCTGCGTACCCCTCAGATCCTCCTTGAGACCCAAATTATCGAGGCAAATCGCAACTTATCGCGACAGCTCGGAGCAGAACTCGGCTTTCAGTATATCCAGTCCCCGGCAACAGGGAATGGTACTGGCCTAAACTTTCCGTCAGCCATCGCGGTTGGTGGCAGCGCCGATCCAACGAACGCCAGCAGCATAACCGGCTCTGCGTTTCCAGTTGCATCGTCGGCATCGCTCGGCTCGGCAGTCACCATGCTCTTTGATAGTGCTGACGGCACGAAGAGTTTGGCGTTACGACTCTCTCAACTTGAGCAGGAAGGGCAGGTGCGAATTATCAGCAAACCGGCGGTTGCTACAACAAATAACAAGGCTGCAGAAATTAAGAGTGTCGAAAAGTATCGCGTGAAATTACCAAACGGTGGACTCTCGATAGCGAGCGGCTCAGGAGCTACGTCATCAGGGAGCGGTGATGTTGCCACGCAGACGATCGAGGCAGGAATCGTTCTTAATGTGACGCCTCAGGCATCACCGGATTACTACATTTTGCTCGATATCAAAGCTAAATCGAGTAGCTTCGGTGCTAAATCAGTGGATGGAATTCCGAACGAGATTGAACGCAGCGCTAGCTCGTCGGTTCTTGTGTCGAGCGGTCAAACCTTTGCTCTAGGCGGAATTTACAAGATCAATGAGCAGGATCGCATATCTGGCGTACCGTTCTTTAAAGATATTCCAGTGCTCGGTACGCTGTTTCGTAACACAACAACCGAGCAGGCAGATGAGGAGTTGCTGTTCTTCATCACGCCACGGATCGTCGAGGGTAGTTTTGAGGATGCTACAGTAAAGGTTATTTCGTAGAGAGGGGAAGGTATGAGAAATTTACGAGCTATACGAAAGGTCAGCAGTCTTACTCTAGCATGTAGCCTCATGTGGCTCACCACTTCGTGTGGTGGCAATGGCGCTGCCAATAATGATCAGGGGATGTCGGTGACCCTCTTGGGGCTCTTCAGTTCTAATCGATTGTCGAATAATATCGGCGGCGGCGGTGGTGGTGGTGGTGCAGGTGGTGGCCAAACGCCGGGCAATCAGGGATGTGGACAGCTCCCTGATGGTTTGAGCGGTGGCTACATTCGGCTCGGTGAGGCTACACCTGAGCCGGGTGGAACCGCCTCTTCAACGAATCCCAGTGGTACCGATCCTGCTGGCGGATACGTTTCGGTAGTGGGAGTGCAGAACAACCTGTACGGTCAAGCGTTTCGGGCAGAGCGTCTCATAGTTGATTTCTACATTCCGGGCGCCTCGATTCAGCCGCCGTCGACCAATGTTCCTGTATTCCTTATAGCTGGCCCAGCAGAATCCGCTGCGCAAACGAATAATGGGCAGGGTGGAGCGGGAGGAGGCGGTAGTAGTGCGACCAATCCCGGATAGAGGCGCCCATTGTTTACGAGCCTACCACCTTCATTTTCAAACCTCTGTAATCGAGCCCTTGCTCAGGTGACGGTTATCCCGCCAGCCATTCGTGAGTGGTTGAATTTCAATCGGGATGTACTCCCAGAGCCGCCTTTCAAGATGGAGGTGACGATACGACTCAATGGACTCTCTTCCTCGGGGAATCGCTACGATACGAATGATGCAACATTCGACTTCGACATCCTCCCGGAGACCTATGTGGAGCCAACAACGGGGGACGGAGCAGAAACGCCGGCAGCAACAGTTACCGCAGGTGCAACAGAGTCTGGGAGCGATATTGGAGAAGGTGGCGATGTGACTGACCTAAATGAGGTGTTTTAAGAAAGAGCAGAGCGCCTCGGAAGGTACGCAAGCTCGGGAGAGATGATTATGCGAGTAGTCGGACGACGTTTACAGGTTGGAGCAGTCGCAACGCTCTTGTTCGCTGGGGTATGCGCTGGATGCATGGGCGGGCAGGGTAGCACAGATGGTGGATCTGGCGCCGATCACGGGATGAGAGATGATACCTTTGTTTCTGATGAAACAACTACGGGAACTATCAATCTTGAGGTAGCAGATCCGAGCATCGAAGTGGGTAACACCTCCACATTTACAGTGCGTGCTGTAAATGCGCGCCAGCAGCCAGTGGCCAACATCAGTGTTGCCTGCGATTCTGAGCAAGGTGTTGCCATTCTTGATCCGCAACGTGGGTATGCGCTCACTAACAGCGCGGGAGTCATGTCGGGAGTCATTGGCTGTGAAGCTCCGGGAAGCTTTCAATTCCTCTGTCGCTTGGCCGTTGGTGCTAACCGTAGACAATTTGTGTCTGTGCAGTGCACGGGGGATATTCCAGCGGGATTTGATGGATTCCCTGGAGCTGCAGGTGGTGGCCTTGGGGGCGGATCGCAAACGGAGAATGATGGTGAGCTGAGGATTACCTCGGTTGGCTTCATTGATGATGGGACGGCATCGAGCAGTAGCACATCGGTGGGGTCATCGATCGATATCTCGCAAACGGCCGACTGTGATTTGGACGCATCCACCCTCGATCCAGAGCCGTTTTACGACACCTACGTCAGGTTGGCTGTGGAGAATAAGCGTGTCGAATCAGTACGGCTTGAGTACCTCCAGTATACTGTATCCGATATAGACGGTCGTGGAACGGAGTTCACTTCAAAGCGCCTCGGATTGACGACGGTGATTGATGCCAACGGTGATTCTGCTACGATCACCATGCCGGTGTTTAAAGCGTATGATCGAGGAAAATATGTCGGGGATCCCCTCGACACTGGGATACAGATTACCAATCGCGCCCTGATAACCGTTAGCGTCACCTTGGGGGGGAGGACGGCCTCAGGGGAGTTAGTGGCGATTAAGGGTCGGTCAACCGCCTCGTTTGGTGACTTCCTGCTTTGTGGGAACTAGGGAGGGGGTGTAGCTTTACCCAACATTTGCATCGGAAGCCCTATCGGTATCGGCTGCCCATGGTCCCTAGGCGCTCGCTAACATATTGAACCTAGCTTCAGCAGTTGCTGTTCTGAAAATGGTTCATCTGGGCAAAATCACATCGGCTTTTGAAAGTGCGGTGCTCACCCTGGCGGTGCCAGGGTTGCTCCTCGGTAATTGCCAAAATCCTCTGTGCTTTTGGGTACCTGCGCCATTTTCATCCTCCTTAACTGCCGAATGTCGGATAAAAAGTGACGCACTGATCTTGGCATGCGTGCGGTTCATCGCTAGGATGCGGTCCCATGGATATCAAGGACATTGAACACATCATTAAGATGCTCAAAGCTAACGAGGTCACCGAGTTCGAGCTCGAGCAAGAGGGAACCCGCGTTAAGCTCGCAAGAACGCCAACTGGCACGTTCGTGCATGCAGAAGCGCGAGTGGATCTTGTGCCAGCAGTGCAGCAGGCGGCTGTTCCGGTGGTTGCTGCAAGCAATGGTAACGGTGTCCAGGAGGACCTTGGTCGGTACGTGAAGGTAGAGTCCCCGATCGTTGGCAGCTTTTACAGAAGGCCATCTCCCGATGCAGAGCCCTTTGTGAAAGAGGGCGATGTAGTGAGCAAGGGTAGTACCCTGTGTATCGTTGAAGCCATGAAGCTCATGAATGAGATCGAGGCGCCAACATCTGGAAAGGTAGTTAAGGTGCTCGGCGCAGAGGGGCAGGTAGTTGAGTTTGGCGAAGTGCTCTTCCTCATTGATCCGGCGGTATAGTCGTCATGAGTTCTCTTCCATTTAAAAAGATCCTTGTCGCAAATCGCGGCGAGATAGCATTGCGAATCATACGCGCCTGCCATGAGCTGGGGATCCAGACGGTGGCAGTTCATTCAAAGGCAGATGAAGATGCGCTTCACGTTAAGTTGGCAACAGAGAGCGTCTGTATCGGGCCAGCTTTAGCTAAAGAGAGCTACCTTAACATCGCTTCGATTATGTCGGCGGCAGTTGCAACGCGGTCTGATGCCATTCACCCAGGCTACGGATTTCTGAGTGAGAACTCGGCGTTTGCAGAGATCTGTGGAAGTTGCGGTATTACATTTATCGGACCTACGGTCCGCAACATGCGGATCATGGGAGATAAAGCCCGTGCTCGTCGGGTGGCTGATAAGGTTGGAGTACCAACTATCCCCGGTGATAGTCGTGGATTACTCGACCCGGCTGAGGCGTTGGCAATAGCTGAAAAGGCAGGCTTCCCTGTTCTTCTCAAAGCATGCGCAGGTGGCGGTGGTCGCGGCATGAAGATCGTGAAGGGGGCAGAGGATTTTGTCTCCACCTTTCAGATGGCTCAACGCGAAGTAGAAGCAGCGTTCGGCGACGGTCACCTACTCGTAGAGAAGTATTTACCACGAGTACGGCACATCGAGGTTCAGCTTGCAGGCGACCAGGCACACAATGTTATTCACTTAGGTATTCGTGATTGCTCGATCCAGCGCCGTTACCAGAAGGTGATCGAGGAGTCTCCGTCGATCGGGTTGCCTCCAGGGTTGCAGGAGCAGATTCAGAATGCAGCGGTAGAGCTTGGCAAGGCGGTCAACTACTCAAGCTTGGGAACGGTGGAGTTCCTGGCGGACCTTGAGAACAACAAGTATTACTTCATTGAGATGAATACCCGACTCCAGGTGGAGCACCCGGTGACCGAGATGGTTGCTGATGTTGACTTGGTGAAGGAGCAGATCCGCTTGGCAGCGGGACTCGAGCTCTCGTGGAAGCAGAGTGATATCAAGACGACGGGTCATGCTATGGAGGCCCGTATCAATGCAGAAGACCCGCGTACGCTTATCCCGTGCCCTGGCCTGATCAAGAGCTACCATCCGCCAGGAGGTAACGGAGTCCGGGTAGACTCTGCGCTCTATGCTGGGTATTCCATTAAGCCGTACTACGATTCAATGGTTGGCAAGCTTATCGTGCGGGATAAGGACCGTGAGTCGTGCATTAAGAAGTTGCTCGTTGCGCTCGACGAGTACCTAATCGATGGGGTAACAACCAATATCGAGCTACACCGAAGAATCCTATCGCATCCTGATTTCAGGAGTGGTAACTTCTCAACGAAGTTTTTAGATCAAACGCAGCTTTTCGATTAGCTCCACAACGTGTTGTAGACGCAGCAGTTCGATCAAAGCGACTGAATGCGGCAGCGTGCTGTCCGCTGTGCGTGGAGCGTTAAATCTCGAAGGTTACAGAGGGGAAAGTAACAGATGAAGTTCACGACAAGTATGGGACTGTTGTCACGGATAGGCAGTGTAGTTGCAGTGGTTTGTCTGTGGAGCGCCGCCACGAACATCAAGGTCGTGTCGAATGCTTTGGCAGATACGGGTCCACTGGCCAAGACTGCAGAGACCGAGTACGACTTCGGGCGGGTTATGCAGGGCCAAAAGGTTGTACATGAGTTTGCGATCCACAACTCTGGGGACGCCGATCTCGTACTTCAACGGATGGCCCCCTCGTGTGGCTGTACCGTTGCGGCGGTTGCTGCTACGACGATTAAACCCGGCGCAAGTGAGAAGGTGCGGGTAACCTTTGATACGTCAGGAATGTATGGGAGTAAGACCAAGACCGTCAGTGTAGTAACGAATGCTCGCGAGAATCCCGAGGTTACGTTCAAAATGCGTGGATCAGTTGTTCGTGGGATCACGGCAACTCCGGAGCGACTGGTTTTTGGCGAGGTGTCGCAAGGATCATCGCTTGCGACTCGGACTCAAGAGGTCGCCATCGCGGTAACTGAGGGGATGGACTGGGAGGTTGCTCGTGTTACCTCGGGATCGAAGTTTATAAGTGTCTCGCCGCTCGCCGACCAGGGAGGAGCCAAGCGCTACTCGGTCACTATACAACCCGATGCCCCTAAGGGAGAGATGAGGGAGCGGTTGCTTGTGGAGTTTAAGGATCCATCGCATGCGGCAGTCAACATTCCGGTCATGGCAACGGTTCTGGGAGATCTGCGGATTACGCCTGCAACAGTTTCATTTGGAATCATTAGTGGGACGGAGCCTATCGAGCGCCGGCTTAAGTACGAGAATGCATCGAGTGTTCCTGTGACTATTACCGGAGTAACGAGTTCGCATCCTGCCGTTACGGCTTCGATGCTGGATGTTGATCGAGGCAAGCGCGGCGTAGTGGTAGTCAAGGTGGACCCGACTAGGATAACTGGTGATATGAAGGCGACGGTTGAGATAACAACTGACCACCCAGAGCAGAAAACGCTCGCGGTGAGTGTCTATGGGGTGCAAGCTCCTAAGTAGGCACATGCAATTTTGATGAGGCCGCTGAGCGTTATGCGGAAGGTACGGCATGCTCCAGTGTATTCCTGGGGGCTCTTACCCAGTTACGCCAGAGCGCTCGCGGCAGCCATGCTGATAGCCTGGCCTGAAATACCGGTAAGCGCCCAAGGCACTGCGCCTGAAGTTGTTTACCATGGAGTGCATCTGCGCGTAGACGATCGCCTCTCAGCCGGAGGTGACCTCCTGAAAATCGTTCTGTTTGGGGAAGCTTTCTTGGTATCCGCATCGGATGCTCCACGGCAGGTGGTGCTTCGATACCTCAATCACGCCGATGAGAAGCCCCCAGTGCAGCCGCCAGTCCAGCTACAGATGTCGAGCGAGGAACTCCGGGCTATTGCGCTCACTGCGGTACAGCAGCGAGACCCAGAGGTGCTGCGCGCAGCAGTCGTGGTAGGGGTGACCTCTCAGCAGGCCGAAGCATTTTCGTCCGATGATCTCTGGAGGCAACTGGCCTCTGATCCAGAGATGCGGACTAACCTCTGGCAGGCGGTTGAGGGTGTACGAGATCATGCAGTGTTCATGCGTGTTTGTCGAGCGGGTGCAGCCTTAGAGCGTGCAGAGCGCGCGCAGCACGCTGTTACCCCAGATGCAGCAGCGCGCGGGTACGTGTCTGTGGAGTTAGCGCAGCGATGTCTGCGGCAGGCGAGTCGTACTGCTCTTGAGGGGATCTTTGCTGGCCGCGATGCTGCGCAGATACTTGTCGAGCTCAAAGAGGAGAGCAAGTCGTTTGTGGGGCAGGGGGTTCCTCCTGAGAACGGGCTGAACGTTGCCAGTGTAGAGAGCGGAGTAGCGGCGCTGATGCAGGCCCTGAGAGAGATCGATCCGAAGCAGTTCGAGGAGGCGCTCCATGCTCTGACGGCAGCGAGTTCAACCATAGACGTGCCCGGTGATGTGGTGCCAGTACGGAGAATGTTTGTTGCTCAGGCGATAGCAAAGAGTGAGTGGAGGCCCGCTCTCGAGCAACTGACGCGTATCCCATTTGAGTCGCGCTCCCCAACAACGCACGCGCAGCTCATTGCCGCGTTACGTGGGTTGTCGACTGATGACTGGGCAACTGTACTCGATCCCCAGATTCGACCAGTGCTTGTGCGCTATGTTGGTAAAGATGAGGAGTTCTATTCGCAGTGGATCGCAACTCACCGGCGTATGATTACGGAGCTTGTGCGCGCGAAGTCGGTGGATGATGCGCAGCGTTTGGCGATTGCACTGCAACAAGAGGACCCGGCAGTTGCTCAGCGCGTGATGCCTGAGGTTGCTCATGCTGTTGTGCAGGGATACCTGGACCGGAGAGACCTGCCGCATGCCGAGGAAGCTCTGCGGGTTCTGTCTGTAAAACCCTCGGTAGCTCTCACAATGAGGCTTTTTGTTGCACGTTGGGGGTTGTCCGCAACTCAGACAGTCGGGATCGTTACCCTCTGGGGGGCGATCGTTGCGATAATTGTTCGAGTGAGCCGTCGGCAAGCCAGGACCACTGTAGGGACTGAGCAATCGAAAACCACACCTCCAGGAGAAGAGCTTTTGCAACGCCACACCGATCCGGTTGTCGAGAGGGTACCGCTTTCTGAGGAGTATATCGAGGCGCTGCGTCACTTTGGATTAGAGCCGGGGGCAACACGTGCTCAGATAAAAAACGCCTATCGTGCTGCCGTTAAACAGTATCACCCAGATAGACAGAGGGTATCGTCAACAGACAATGCGACGCTGTTTATCCGACTTACGGCAGAGTACGAGAAGCTACTTGAACTACACGAGCAGGAGGGGTCGGAGACATAATCTTAAAGCGGCAGTTGCGGGTCTGAAAATGGCGCATCTGCTCAAATCTCTCACGGGCACCCAATCGGGCCGCGGAACTTCTGCTCCGCCGTAAAGCGCCGTCGTAAACCGCCGTCGTAAGGTCAAAGATAGTCAGTTGCCGTATATGGGCAGGGGCGGCGAACTAGAAAGTTCGCGATCCGACTCATTGCCCCTTGAGGCGTATGCGCTAAAGCGAGCAACATGTGAATTGCGCTGACGAACGGCGAGACGGTGAGAAGCTGTTGGGCGTTGAGCAACCCCAACTGCTCTGGCTAACACGCGACGACTCGACTTAATGCCTGAATTTGTTCTGACTGCTCGAACGGTACGAGCGCCAACAGCAGAGAGCTGGGAAGCAGAGAGGTCGCTTCGACGCTTGCCTCGAATGAGCACGTCAGCAAGGCTTCCGCGTCCGGTTGGAGCACTACCGATGCTGCGTTTGAAGCGGAGGATAAACGCAGTTCTCAAGGGATTGCTCTGTAAGATGTATTCGTTAGCTAGCAGCATGCCCCACCAGGGATTACCTTCAGTAAGTTGGAATGAGATCTCGCGAAGAACGGTGGTGTTTGTTTGCATTTCGGTACCTCCATAGTGCCGTAGACGTCTTGGCCTAATCAGGCAGTTGCCGTGCCACGTGGGATGATGGGGTAACTATTTGAAAGTATTGGGTCGGTGCTCGCTGCTGCTGCGGCATAATGCAGCAGCCTGATGCATCATGCCGCAAGCTATAGCGGGGGATAGGTGCTACGTGTGATCAACCCAAATCAACCCAAACAGGGCAGTTCCGCGACTACATTCACTCCTTCTTTCTGAAAGCTTTCGCGGATCGATGAGTCGGTCGTTTCGTCAACGATCAGAGTTCCGATCTGGGTAACGGAGATGACTGTAAACGGCGATGCAGCATTGAGCTTCTCTGGCGAGGCCATCAAAACAACCTCCGCCGCCCGCGAACAGAACGCCCGCTTTACCGTAGCGTCATCCCAGTCTCCACAGATTAACGATTATGCTTTTACAGTACGCACAAATCCGTGTTTTTAGTGACACGCAGGAGCATTTCGGGCTATGATTCTGTGCGGCGATTG
>JBIKKR010000104.1:0-10650 GCA_044360225.1 Bdellovibrionota bacterium
AGACAAAGACGGTACTGCTGATTGTAACGATGGATGCTCAATCGATGCGAATAAGACAGAGCCTGGCCAGTGTGATTGTGGAGTAGCAGATACCGATACAGACAAAGACGGTACTGCTGATTGTAACGATGAGTGTGCATCCGATGCGAATAAGATAGAGCCTGGCCAGTGTGGTTGCGGAGTGGCCGACGCAGATTCAGATAAGGATGGGACGGCTGATTGTAATGATAAGTGCTCAGCTGATACCAATAAGATAGTCCCTGGCCAGTGTGGCTGCGGAGTGGCAGACACAGATTCAGACAAGGATGGGACGGCGGATTGTAACGATGTATGCTCTAGTGATTCAGCAAAGTTGGAGCCTGGTCAATGCGGTTGTGGAGTCGCCGACACAGATACCGACAAGGACGGCATGGCCGATTGTAATGATCAGTGCGTTGGAGAATGCGACGGGTTAGATCGCAATTTCAGGGTTCTCTATGAGGTCTACGAAACGGAGGCATACCCTTTCGGTCGGCATGATCGTCCTGTCTCTTTTGCAGGCGATGTAAACAGAGATGGTCACGATGATTTCATTGTGGGAGCCCCGGCTGCAACAACTAATGGATACGGTTCAGGGGCGGCAATAGTTTTTTCCGGAAAGGATGGGGCTGCTATACACACATTCGATGGTGAGAGACCTCCTTACACGATGGCTTCGAGTGGTTTTGGTAACGTTGTTTCCGCAGCAGGCGATGTAAACGCCGACGGTTATGCGGATGTTATAGTTGGTGCGCCATATGATGATAAGGGAGGGACCGACTCCGGAAGTGTCAGTGTTTATTCAGGAATTGATGGCACCCGTTTGTATAAGCTCCGAGGCCGGTACAACGATGATCGTTTTGGAAGCTGGGTCGCCTCTGCTGGAGACGTCAACAAAGATGGGCTGGCCGATTTTATTGTCGGCGCTCCGGGAGTAGGTCGGGGAAACAATAGTTGGTGGGGGGAGGTTCTCATCTTTTCGGGAGAAAATGGGGGCGTGATTCACAAATTCTCAGAAGATTACAGCACGAGCGTGGGATCGGGCGTCGGTGATATCGATTTAGATGGCTATGCAGATGTTATTGTAGGTGCGCCAGTAGGTAATAATTGGTTTGGAAGAGCAAGGGTACTGTCTGGAAGAGATGGTCATACTATCTATGTGTTTGATGGAGATGCTGAAGGGAATCGGTTTGGCCAAAGTGTTGCAGGTGCCGGAGATGTAGACGCAGATGGTTATCCTGATCTAATTGTCGGCGCACCATATGATGACAACAATGGTGATGATTCTGGCAGTGCGGTCGTGTTTTCCGGTAAATCTGGGAGAATTATCTATACTTTCAATGGCGGTCAGGCGCGAGACCGATTCGGGTGGGAGGTAGGTGGAGTAGGCGATATCAATGGCGACGGATTTGGGGATGTTATTGTCAGAAAAGGTGGAGGCGATGGTCTTGCACGAGTTTTTTCCGGAAGGGATGCGCGCCTTCTTCATGTCTTACCGATCTTTCAAGCCGGCAGTGGCAATGTAAACGGTGACGGCTATTCTGACATGCTAGCGCAGGGTGAGGGTAGCGTACGGGTTCTGGTAGATGAGTGCCCTAACGGGCCGGATACTGACGGAGACGGCATTCGGGACTGCCATGATTTATGTATATCCGACCCCGGGAAATCGAACCCAGGACAGTGTGGCTGCGGAGTAGCCGATACGGATTCGGATGGTGACGGCACAGCTGATTGCAACGACCAGTGTCCAGACGAAGCCGATACCGACACAGATAAAGACGGCACGGCGGACTGTAACGACCAATGCTCGGCAGACCCTTACAAGACGGCTCCAGGAGCTTGTGGTTGCGGATACCCAGACCTAGATAGCGACGGTGATGGCAGGTCTGACTGTAGTCAGGATCCCCCAATAGTTCCCTCGATCGTGAGCCCAACCAATGGCGAATCAACCTCTGCCCCAGCGATTACGGTTACCGGTGAGGCTGACCCAAGCTTCAAAGTTGAGATCTACGTCGATGGTGTACTAGCAGCAACATCAACCCCGAATAGAGATAGAAGCTGGAAGTTTGAATTCCCTGTAGCGTTAGCTCATGGTGAGAAGACGATAACGGTTAGAGGCAAGAAGGGTACTGCTTTCACCGACTATTCCAAGCCGGTCGTCGTAACGATAAATACCGGCATCACTACGTCAAAGATGTACTGGGTGGAAGGCGAAGAGATTCGCAGAAGCGATACTAACGGCGCAAACGTTGAAACGCTGATAGCCGGTATGGAAGCAAACTTTCTGGTGGTTTCACCGAAACTGGGACAGCTCTTTTTCACAACTGTTGAAGGCGACCTATACAAAGCTAACTTAGACGGCTCGTCTGTTTCGAAGCTGGTCACAGGTGGAGCCGATTTTGGCGTCGATGTTGACGAGACTCGTTCTAAGATTTACTGGGCGCATGCTACTGGTCCAAAAATTCAAAGGGCTTCGCTAGATGGTTCAGGTGTAGAGACGATAATCACCCAATTTACCGGAAACTTTCCGAGAGATATCGCGGTAGATGAGCGGAATGGAAAGATTTACTATAGCCAGCAAAACGGAGTGATCTCCCGCGCTAACCTTGATGGTAGCGGTATTGAGGATCTTTTGACTGGGTTAGAGTTTCCGCACGGAATCGAGATCGCTGGAGATAAGCTTTTCTTCTCTGAAATCAACGGCGATACCGTAAAGATGGCGGAACTCGATGGGACTGCCCCGCAGCTTCTTTATAATGAGTCGCACTCCCTACGTGGTACTTGGGACTTGGCCTTGGATCCCGTCAGCGGACGTCTCTTTGGCACGGTCGGGCGCACATCTCACAAAGAGATTACTCATGCTCCGGTTCCTGATGGAGATGTGCACGATTTGAGTGTTAGTTTTAGCTCGGGAGTTCAAGGGTTCTTGGGAGGTCTCGATTTTCTCACGATTTTTAGAGACAAGACTGGCCCGGTCGTTACAGTGCCAAGCAACTATACAACCACGACCGACACTACTCCGCAGTTCTTCGGTTTCGCTGCGCCGGATGGAATAGTTCGTTTTTACGATGGGGATAAGTTCCTCGGGGCGGCAACGGTCAGTCCGGAAGGCCGCTGGGTATACAATCAAATAGTGCCGATTTCAGGGGGGCGCAGAGTAATTATTGCGAAGGGGTATGATGCTAAGGATACGTTTATTGCGAGCAGCCCCGAGTTGGTACTTTACATAGACGTCTGCCCATTGGATTCGAATAAGCTTGAGCCCGGTCAGTGTGGTTGCGGTAATGCAGATACCGATACTGATAAGGACGGTACCGCTGACTGCAATGACACCTGCAAAGATGATCCTAACAAGACGACGCCCGGAGCTTGTGGTTGCGGCTTCCCCGATAACGATAAGGACTCCAACGATCAGATTGATTGCTCGCAGTCACCACCAGTTATTCCAGAGATTGATAATCCTGACCTCAACAACTCATTGCCGACAGCTCCGCAGCTAGGCGGTAAGGCTGATCCGAGTTACGAAGTCGAGATTTTAGTGAATGGCGTGGTTGTCGGATCGGTTAAGGTAGGGATTGATGGAGCCTGGAGCTTTACGCTGCCGAATAAGCTCTCTCCAGGGGTGTACTTCGTATCTGTCAGAGCAAAGGGAACGGGTGGAACGAGCGCGACATCAAAGTTAATCCGCTATACGATAAGGTCTCCGCTAGCGAGGTCCTTCATATTCTTTGCTGACACTAATAGAAACACAGTCGAGCGGACGTACCTTGATGGAGGCGGGCGCACAACGATCGTAAGCGACCTCGACAAGCCTCAGGACGTCTCCGTTGACCCGAATAGTGGAATGATCTACTGGACTGAGTCTGGCGCTAAAAAGGTGCGCAGAGCTAACAGTGACGGCTCAGGAGTTCAGGATTTGGTCACCATATCGGAGGAGCCATCCTCATTGGGTGGGCTAGCTCTTGATGTTGATGAGGGCAAGGTTTACTTCGCTGATAGTGCAACGCGAAAGATACATAGGGCTAGTCTTGATGGCTCGAATATGGAGCTGCTGCTCGATGCGACCGCGGTTCAGTTGGCCCTCGATTTAGTGGGCAAGAAGATATACTGGTTAAGTGTAAGTGGCACGATGTCCCGGTGCAATCTGGACGGGTCAGACGTTGAGAATCTGATCTCTGGGCTCAGCCGCCCCCAGGCACTAGCCATCGATCAGCAACGCTCAAAACTCTATATCTCTGAGGTTAACTCGGACCGGATTATCCAGTGTGAGCTGGACGGCTCAAACATCAAAGAGGTGTTAACGAACCCAGACTTTGCAAGCGGCGTTTGGGATTTCGCTGTAGCTGACGATCGGCTCTTTTTCACGGATCAGGGGCTAGCCGAACTGAGAAGTATGCCGCTCGGCGCTTCAGCGGCGGATTTGATCCGCGTGGGGCCGCTAGAACGGATTGCTGGTCTCGCCGTTCATGTAGACCGAGAAGCTCCAGGTAAGCCGTTTGTTCTTTCCCCTGTAGACTCGGCTGTGGTTGATACGGAGAAGCTTGAGATTGCTGGCGCCGCTGAGCCCGGTAACAGTGTGGAGGTAGTCTTAGACGCGAAAGTAGTAGGTAGGGCTGTGGCGAATAGTGAAGGAAACTGGAAGCTGGCCCTCACCGAGCCATTGAGTATAGGGAAGCACACGCTAGCAGCTGTCGCGGTCGATATTGATGGGAATCGTAGTGCTAGATCTGAGATGGTAAGCTTTACGCTCGATTTCTGCCCAAATGATTCGCAGAAGGATACTCCTGGGCTCTGCGGTTGTGGTGTTAGTGACCAAGACTCGGATAGAGATGGTGTCGTTGATTGTAAGGATGCTTGTGCAAGTGATGCATTGAAGGTGGCTCCGGGCCAGTGTGGCTGCGGAAAGATCGATGATGACCGCGACAGAGATGGTATAGCGGATTGTGTTGACCTCTGTCCAGACGATCCAAATAGGACTACTCCTGGGGCGGAGGGGTGCGGGGCTCCAACCATCGGCAGTGTTGGCCCAACGCCGACACCTGTTCCGGTACCACAGGTTCGATTGCTTAACCCGCCGAGAGTAAAGGTATCAAAGGCAATCGCGCAGGTATCGGTAATCGGCATGTTTGGAAAAAAAGACAGGATTACCTTCGTGATAAGCGGTACGGGAAGCGCAAAGCTTCGGGGCAGAAAGATTAAAACAAACAGGAACGGCACCACTCAGTATGCCGCCACTTTTACAAAACTACGCAAGGGAGCGTACCGGGCGAAATGGGAGTGGGCGCGAACGGGGGCCGCGATTCAGAGTAGTTCCGGCGTGAGTTTCTTTGTGAAATAGTTAGTCAGACGGAAGTATGTTGCTTCCTGTCGAATCAGAGAAGAATATCCAAGCGGAGCAGTGGGTAACGCCTCAAGAGCTTTTCTAGTACGAGACGCACGTAAATCGTAAGCACCCAGGAAGGTTACGTTAATTCGACGTTTTCCGGCTTTGTTACCGTAGAGTTCCATGGTATAGTCGCACCTCTTAGTGAAGTTTTCCTGGCGCCTCGCATTACGTTCGATGGTCGCTCCAGCCTTATTGCTCCGCCGGATGCCCTAACGGATTGTAGGCTTTACTACCGTAGAAAAAACGGAAGATGTGTCGCTCCGGCAGCTCCATCTTCACTTTCAGCAGGCGCAATGCAGGACACGAGGTTTTGCATGATGCACGCACTGCTCAATAGCAAAGATAGAGAGATATATGACGCAAGAACTTACAGCGACCGAAGTCGCTTCCACAACTTCTTTTGATACGCTTCCGTTTGCACCGTTTCTTCAAGAGACGATTCGCACAGTGGGGTACACAACACCAACTCCGATCCAAGCAGATGCAATTCCAGTTATTCTGGAGGGGCGTGACCTCATAGGGCTTGCTCAGACCGGGACAGGCAAGACCGCTGCATTTGTATTGCCGCTCTTGCATAAATTAAGCGGCGGCAAGAAGAAGGGTGTTCAAGCATTAATCTTGGCGCCGACCCGTGAGTTGGCGGAGCAGATTAATGATGTAATCAAGACGTTCTCGGGTCGAACCGGTATTCGCACGGTCACGGTGTATGGTGGTGTATCGCACCGTAATCAGATATCGCAGCTTCGAACGAATGTGCAGATAGTCGTGGCGTGTCCAGGACGATTGATGGATCACATCCGCGGCAACACGATCGATCTGTCCGGAGTTGACCATCTCATTTTAGATGAGGCCGATCGGATGTTGGATATGGGTTTTATGCCCGATATCAAGTCGATTATGGCAGAGTTGCCAGAAGAGCGTCAGACCATGCTCTTCTCTGCGACTATGCCAGAAGAGATAGCCCAGCTTACAAAGAATTACTTGAGAGAGCCGCGCACGGTGCGTGTAAAGGCCGAGCAGCCAGTTGCTCTTGTTACTCACTCGATGTTGACACTTAAGCAGGAGGAGAAGTCAGAGCGTCTCGCTTCGTGGTTGCGTGGTAACCCTAACGCCCTGGCGGTGGTGTTTACAAAGATGAAGCACACAGCAAAGCGTCTCGGTGATCGTCTCACAAAAGATGGTGTACCAGCGGTTGCTTTACACGGAAATCTCTCGCAGGGACAGCGCCAGAAGGCACTTCAGGGCTTTCGTGATGGAAGGTTCCGCGCGCTGATAGCAACAGATATCGCATCGCGCGGTATCGATGTAGAGGGTGTTACGCACGTTCTGAACTACGATATGCCCGATACGTTAGAGGCGTACATACACCGTACCGGTCGCGCTGGTCGTGCATCGCGTGAGGGAAGCGCTGTATCGTTCGTAACACGTGGTGATAGGTTTATGGTTCGAGCAATCGAGCAATGGATCAAGTCCCCGATGATACGTCTTAACTCAGAGTCGGATTCCGATGCTGCAGACACAGCGGGCGCGGCTGCGCCAGAGGGTGCTCGTAGTGCCGATCGTCCGCGCCGTGAAAGGCGCGAGACACAGGGACCTCGCGGAGTTCGTCAGCGTAGCGAACGTGGGGCACGTGATAGCCGTGGACCACGACGCAGCGAGGGTCGCGAGGAACGTCGCGAAGGACGTGGCGAGGATCGACGTGCTGAGGACAGACGTAGCGATGATAGACGCGGCGACGGTCGACGTGGGGAGCGACGTAGCGATTGGCGTGAGGGGCGAAGTGATGACCGTCGTTCGGCTGGCGCGCGTGACGCTCGCAAGCCACGATTCGAGGGAGATCGTCAGCCACGCAGGACCGCTCGTCCTGGCGCGACAGGTGAGCGGTCTACAGAGCGTCGGTCCGGTGGATTTGGTAGCCGGCCTGAGCGCGAGCCGAGAGAGGGGCGCAGGCCCTGGTCTGATAACGACCGTGGTGACCAGAGGCGAGGCAGCCGCAGCGGTGACCGCTCGACTAGTCAACCGTGGCGCAAGGATCGTAACGAAGGGTCCGCTGGTGGTCAGCCGCGAGGGAGAGGTCCGCGCAAGCCGTTTAGCGGCCAGGCGGATATCGATCCCCGAGCGAATTACGTATATCGCGAGCGTGAACCGTATTTCATAGATCGCGGGGCATCTGATAGTGGCGATCGACCACGTGGACCGAGAGGACCGCGAGGATCTCAGGGACCAAGCAGGGGTGGCCGCAGAGGGGCACCTAGCTTCAACCGTGGTGGCAAGCGCAGAGATTCGGCTCGTTCGGAGTAAAGGTTGACGGGGTGCCGCGAATGAGCTGCTGGATTTTCAGAGGTCTCATGAGAAATCGCGTGGCTCACTAGTGTATGTTCGGAGGATGCGTGAAGCCTTAACGACTTAATCTGTTCAGGGTTTGTATGGAGTATGACCAACGACAGAATTGCTCAAGTGGCTTTTTTATGCAGCGCCGGGATTGCGACTGCGGTTAATATCGTCGCATGCGTGCCGTTGTACGTGAACGCTTTAGCCGCGCCGAAGCCAGACGAAAAGCTCGATGTAACGAGAGGGCGACTGCGAGCAATTTCATTGACGGTTACTCCATTGGAGTCTGTTTACGATTGATGCATATTCCTTGAGTACTCTGATGTCACCGCTCGGGCTTGCCCTTAATAACACGTGCCTGACCGTTGCGTTTGGGGTCTGGGCTTGGCGTCGTTCTGCAAAGCCGGCTAGTGCGTAGCGCCCCTTACCAAGAGAGTCGGGAATCCTCATTTTTGGCATCGTCAACGTGACTTCGCGGCATTCTAGTAGATAGCGGGAGAATTGCGATGCCCTACTCGTGCCACCTACGTGTTAACTAAGGCTTAATTCCATGCCTACGCCCTACAGTGGCGAATGCTTCAAGAGCCCGATCTAGGTCTGCGCGTGAGTGCCCAGCGGAAATCAGGACACGGATCCGCGCTTGGCCTCGTGGTACAACTGGATAGGAGAATCCGATAACGTAGATTCCCTCCTTGAGCATATCATCGGCGATGGTCGCAGCGAGTCTGGCAACTCCCAGCATAATCGGCACTATAGGATGAACGCCGGGCCTGACGGTGTAACCGGTCTTGACGATCTCTTTTGTGAAATACTCAGTGTTTGTTCGAAGCTGAGCGACCAGTTCGTTGTTATGCTCAAGTAGCTTTAAGCACTCGATAGACGCAGTAACGAGCGCTGGCGCAACTGTATTCCTAAAGAGGTAGGGGTGACTGCGTTGGCGCAAAAGATCTACTATCTCTTTTCTGCCTGTTGTGAAGCCTCCACTAGCTCCACCGAGCGCCTTGCAGAGGGTAGGCGTTAACCCCCTTGAATTGTCTTGAATTGTCTCAGAGACCGCGCGCGCGACCGGCGGTATCTTGCCGTCTCAGAGACCGCGCGCAGTTTTAGTGAATATATTCAGTTGCTTACGGGTAATGTTTGTTCGGGAGCCGGCATGCGCGGGCGTGTTGCTACGCCTACGCTAATTAGTCTTGTGGGTGGAACTTGCCTGGGAAGAAGATTGTAGGCAAGGGCGATTAAATGAAGGGAGTGTGGGGATTGTGACCTACCGAACGTGCGAGTCCCAACCCGGTCATTTAATTTTTCTATCCTTGCTTTGATACTCCAGGCCGCGCGCTGGGCTCTGTTCAACATCGAATCTGCGCTTGTCGTACCACTCCACCATCTGAATGCTTGCATGACGCGAGAACTCTTGAACTTCGCGGTGCGGGATTCCATCTGCGAGTAATTTGGTGATCGCGGTAGCGCGGGCAGAGTGGGGGGTTGCAAAAGCCCCAGCGCCTGCCGCCATGCAGTACTGTTTAAACAGGAGGTAAACTCCCGTGTCAGAGATAGGCTTAGCGCCCGCTCGCTGGCCGGCTCTGCCGGTAAATCCAACAAAAAGGTAGTCGCCATCGGATGCCTGATCACGTTTGCGCTCAGCAATAAGCTCCCAGACGGGTGCGGCTGCCCAGTTAGGAAGAGCCTGCTCTGCATCGCGCTTGGCTTTTGTATGCCGCAAATAAAGAAACGTCGTTCCAGAGCTGGTTTTTCGAACATCGGCTATTCTGAGCGAGACGAGCTCGCTGCGACGAATCCCGCCGCCAAAAAGAATCGCCAAGATTGCGCGGTCTCTGCGGCCCTTAGGAGTGTTCTGATCCGGCGCAGTCAGGATGTCCATGACGAGATCAAAATCGATCATTTGGGTAGGGCGCTTACGTCCGGCGTCCTTTGGTGGCGGCGGAACCTTATCGACCTCAAACGGATTTTCTGAGATGCCGAGATTGCTCGATACTAGCATGCGGTATATCCGCCGAAGAGCTGCAAACTTCTTGTGGATCGTTGCATTTGATTGCGTGGCCTCAAGACCATCTTTTTTTCGGCCTCTGGCGTTGTCTGCATGCGTCGAGATCGCTTTAGAGTGCACGGCAGCAGCGTCGCGAGTTCGCTGGATGCGTGGACGCTCGCCCGGTTTGGACTCAAGGTGTTTCCGGTAGGCGATCGCGTGCAGGTCGGTCGCTGCTACGATGCGCCGAGCGCTCTCAGCCGTCCCGGCCTGTGCACCGAGGAACTGGCACCACTCATTAATAATGCCCGAGTACGTAATACGTGTAGCTGGAGATTTTAGGGATAAGAAAGCCGATATCCGCAGCCATACACGGTCCGGGCGCTCCTCGGAGCTTGTACCGCCAGAGGGGTCAATTATGAGCGGAGCGTTGGTAGAAGTTGAACGGGTCATACAGGGCTGCTAGTCTAAGTGTAGCCTCCTCAAGCTGGCTGAAAAACGGGGTATTTCACGCTGAGGCGCCTCCAGGAGGGGTATTGCACTCCTCCCAGGACCTCTTTTTATGCTTATTAGTTTTCTAGTTCTCGTAAAGTAAAGGTTAGGGGATTGGTAGTTGTGGGTCAAGATATCACTTGTTGGATATGCCCCAGAGGCCACGAGGTGTTCGCGCCCACATACCGGGATGTCACAGGAGCGAGTGCTCATAGTCGTTATGGTGATGAAAGAAGTTTTGCGACGCTGCGCTGGCTAAGGGAATATGAACCTAAATTCATCAGCAGTTGCGGGTCTGAAAATAGCGCATCTACTCAAAATCACTGCGTCTTTTGAATTGTCGGTGCTCACCCTGACGGTGCCAGGGTTCAAGCCTCCGACAAGTTCAAAATACTTTGTGCTTTTGAGTACCTGCGCTATTTTCATCCTCCTTAACTGC
>JBIKKR010000105.1:0-10637 GCA_044360225.1 Bdellovibrionota bacterium
CCGGTAATCATCGTTTCGTTGCATGCAAGCGACCCGTGATGAATCGTTCCATCTGTTGGGATCGTGTCTCCGGTGTTAACACGTAGGAGATCTCCGACGATGATATCGATAGTGTTGATCTCTTCGGTAGCACCGTTCAGATTGGCGTGGTCGTGAAGTCGCTTCGCCTTGCGTGGTTGCAACGCTGCGAGACCTTCAATCGCGCTCGTAGTTTTGCGAACGGCTCTATCTTCGAGCAGGTGTCCGATCATCACGAAAGTTACGATTGAGCTC
Source organism: Bdellovibrionota bacterium (assembly GCA_044360225.1). Taxonomy (GTDB): domain Bacteria; phylum Bdellovibrionota_C; class UBA2361; order UBA2361; family OMII01; genus OMII01. The sequence goes on from JBIKKR010000105.1 coordinate 274, forward strand.
GTTGCTTCAAAAAAGATCATCTCGTGTGAGAGGTTAGCAAGTAAACTGATGATACTTGATGTATATCCTGCGACGATCCCCAAGCAGATCAGTACGTCCATGTTAGCAACGCCAGCGCGCAGCGAGCGCCAACCTGAGCTGCCAAAGTGGGTGACGCCGATGATAAACACAGGGGTGGCCAGGGCGCACTGTAACCAGGGGCTATGGAGTGGTGAGTGCGGAAAGAACATCGCTACGAGCATCGGCAGGGTGAGCACAGCAGCACTAGCAGCCTTTACGTACAGTGCTACGTTTTGTGAGTGATGATCGTGGCCGTGGTGGTCAGAAGCAGCTTCAGCATTTGAGCGGGGATCTTCCACTACCGAGTAGCCGAGTCGCGCGATGCTTTTTACAATTTCCGGTACTAAGTGCGGAGATGCTACCGAGAACGTGGTGTGGCCAGTAGCATAGTCGACGCTCGGAGTGTTGGCACCGACTCTCAGTAGGTGTTTTTCGAGGGACAGCGCGCAGTTTGTGCAGTGCATGCCCGACACCTTGATGGTAACTCGTTGTTCCGGTCGGCGTGGGTCAGATAGAGGCTGGTGCATACGTACGAATTAATCAAACAGTCTGACGTTATCGCCACAAACCGCGCTTCTCACGACGACCCTCGGCGAAAGCCTGTGCGAGTCGTTGCCGGTACTTGAGGTTGGGCGGTACGGTGAGTGTGTAGGCGTACCCAGCTTTAAGGATCTCCTCATTCACCATAGTATCAACCGCTGGATTGCCGCGAGATATCCAGGCATACGCGAGTAGGCGTTGGTACTTGTCACGCCGCGAGACATCGAACTCAAGAAATACCGTCGTTTTTTTTGGGAGTAGTTCGCGAGTGTAAGTGCTCGCCCGGTTGCCCAGTTGCAGGATCGTCTTTTGATCAACGTGGCGTTCCTGCGCTTGTAGTTCAGAGCGGTGATTCGGCCGCGCTTCGGGAGTGTCGATGCCGATTAGCCGAACATGTTCCCGGTGTCCGTTGAGATCGACAATAAGGGTGTCACCGTCAATTACCTTCATGACGTGAGCAACTTTCGCCGTTTCTGGCACAGCGGCATACGACGTTGTGCAGAAGCACATCAGTGCGGCGACCCATCGTTTTACAGTGGTAGTAGTAGACATAAGATTGCACCTCAAGCACCGATCTTACCCTGTGTGGCCAAACTTGTCGTGAGTAAGTTTCAAGCGGAGGGCGGACTTTCTAGTCCGCCACGAGGATCTCTGGACCCGGTTGCCCTGTGGCCAACCGCGTCGGCATTCCTCGAATCAGAGCAGTCAAACGTGGAAAGCGATACGGATCGTCCGGGTCCAAGATCGCCTGGCCGTCATTCGAATCTTGGCGCAAGCCAAGTTCGAATAGGAAATGTTCGGGTCCAGGGCCCCCTGGCCGTCATTCGAATCTTGGCGCAAGCCAAGTTCGAATAGGAAATGTTCGGCCAAGTTCTAATAGGAAATGGTCGGGTCCAGGGTCCCCTGGCCGTCATTCGAATCTTGGCGCAAGCCAAGTTTGAATAGGAAATGTTCGGCCAAGTTCTAATAGGAAATGGTCGGGTCCAGGGTCCCCTGGCCGTCATTCGAATCTTGGCGCAAGCCAAGTTCGAATAGGAAATGGCGGAGAGAGGGGGATTCGAACCCCCGATACAGCTTTTGGGCCGTATAACGATTTAGCAAACCGCCGCCTTCAGCCACTCGGCCATCTCTCCGCAGCGAGAACAAAGAACTTTGAACTACTGCAATTACCGGGCTTCTCTAACTGAACAAACCTCTGAACAGCTTTAGTTATGCCTAGTAAAAATGGCGCGCTCTGGAGGATTCGAACCACCGACCTTCTGATTCGTAGTCAGATGCTCTATCCAGCTGAGCTAAGAGCGCGCACGAGCCGGTAAGGGTACCAAATTTCCAAACTTTAGCAAGGTGATGACCCATATAACTTGCCAAGAGCACTACTTTTAATCGCATCACCCAATATCTAAGGTTGTTTACACCACAGGCAGGCCCCTAACCCATTGATTCTCGCGATAGATATCGGTACCCTGCAGGTCTTCAGAATAGTGCGGAAGGGTGGCCGAGTGGTTGATGGCGCCGGTCTTGAAAACCGGAATACCGGAAACGGTATCGGGGGTTCGAATCCCTTCCCTTCCGCCAGTTTTTTCTGTTTTTGTACAACGAGAGCGCTGGGGTACCCCGGAAGTAATTCTGAGCCCAGCCGATGTTTGTGCAGGTTGTGTTCGGTTGTTCAAGACCTTGTTTGCGGAGAGATGGCCGAGTGGCTGAAGGCGCACGCTTGGAAAGCGTGTATAGGCTAATCCCCTATCGGGGGTTCGAATCCCCCTCTCTCCGCCATTTCCTATTCGAACTTGGCTTGCGCCAAGATTCGAATGACGGCCAGGGGGCCCTGGACCCGAACATTTCCTATTCGAACTTGGCTTGCGCCAAGATTCGAATGACGGCCAGGGGGCCCTGGACCCGACCATTTCCTATTCGAACTTGGCCGAACATTTCCTATTCGAACCTGGCTTGCGCCAAGATTCGAATGACGGCCAGGGGGCCCTGGACCCGACCATTTCCTATTCGAACTTGGCCGAACATTTCCTATTCGAACTTGGCTTGCGCCAAGATTCGAATGACGGCCAGGGGGCCCTGGACCCGGGCGAGCGCTCAAAACTAAATTCGGCCGTTGCGACTCTGCAAATCGCACATGTGCCAAAAACCACTTCGTCTTTTGAGCACCTGCACCATTTTTATTCTCCTCAACTGCCGTTTCCAGGATAGAGAACTACCTACGCCCCTTTAGCTTGACCAGCCATCGACTTCTTGATAGCGCCAATGACAGCGATGATGATCGCTCCACCAACTCCACCACCTGCGAGGTCAGCAATGATCGACTCTACGTTAAGACCAGTTCCAGCACTCGCTGCGAGCCCTGATGCCCCAAGCGCTGACAATATCTGACCACCTAAGCCGCCGCCGAGGATCCCCGCAATTGAGTTTCCAACGGTACCCAGGTTGGCGTTCTTCATCTTCGAGCCAGCAACGTTACCACCAACGGCACCTGCAACGACTTGAACTAGTAGATTAGCTATGTCCATTTTTTCTCCTATTGTTCTCCCGAGTCGAGCTCGGGTTACCTTGCGATCCCCTGCTGTGAGCGTTTTGCCGCCGCAGAGGGGCTGACCTCACCTCACCGGGCGTCGGTTGGGTTATCCCATATTTTCAAGAGCTAGCGAAACGAATTCCGGTGGCCACGCCACAGCTTGGTTAAATCTTGGTTAAGATATTGAATTCACAGCATTGTGCTCCGCTAGCAGCAATCACCGCAGCAGCATAAGTCCCAACAGTAGCCCGATAAATGCCCCACCCAGGTGCGCGGTTGAGCTTACCTGCGGCACCATCCAATCAAATATGACCTGCAGCACCAGAATCTGAATCATCGCTGAGAGCTGTGCTTTGGCTGCCAGGCTACCCGAAGTGCGGTAGATCCGTCTGGCGATCGCTACTTGGAGTCCTACGAGCCCCAACACACTCGCTGATGCACCAAGGAGTATGATCGCCCCCGGTTCGGGCCCAAAGGTCGCACAGGCCCACGCGATGAGCATACCACCAGCTCCGCACAGTAGGTATGCAACCACAAACCGTAGCCCGCCTATGGTGCGCTCAACCAGGGGCCCCAAAAACCAGAGCCCCATCATGTTCAGTGCGACGTGAGCAACTCCCCAGTGCAGGAATTGAGCCGAAAAGAGCCGCCACCACTGACCCTCCTCAAAGAGCGGGCTAAACATGGCGCCAGCCACAACCATCATAGCTGGGTCTTCGCCGGCACCCAGATAGATCTGGTAGCCGAAGGCGGCGATGGTTATCAGGATCAGTGCTTTGGTGCACGGCACGTCGGATACTGCCCTTTGGCTTCGTCCTGGGCGGCTTTTGAGCTTAATAACGGCGATGTATGCAACGAGCACCGCGAGCGATGCCGCACCGGAGTGCGGTGCGAGCCAGATTCGTGAAGCGACACAGAGCGCAAGGGCTACAAGGTTCGCCCCGGGGATCCAACGTGGAATTTGGTGCCGAAACCTGAAAATATTAAAGAGATCACCGGCTAGGTTAAGAATGGCGATCAAAAAGAGTATCTGGTTGGTGTCCATGTAGGTTTATTGTATACACCGTTTATTGCGCATACGCCTCTCCCCGTGTAGAAAAGAATTGGCACGCGCGGCCCCCGGTAATCCTAAGGAACTATTTGATATGAATCACAACCTATTCTCAACTCTGGCTGAATTCACCACAGGAAGTGGCAAGAAAGCCTCGTTTTACTCGCTTCCAGCCCTTGAGAAGGCTGGGCTCGGAGCGATCTCAAAGCTGCCGGTGTCGATCCGAATCGTTCTTGAGTCTGTGCTCCGTAACTGCGATGGCCAAAAAGTGGAAGAGCGTAATGTCCGTGAATTAGCAGCGTGGAAGGCGAAGGCAGAGCGCACTGCTGAGATCCCGTTTGTAGTTGCTCGGGTGCTGCTTCAGGATTTTACTGGTGTACCGCTCGGTGTTGATCTCGCTGCGATGCGCGCCGCGGTGAAGCAGCTTGGAAAGAATCCGCAGATCATAGAGCCGCTGGTGCCAGTGGATCTGGTGATCGATCACTCGGTGCAGGTTGACTACTCTAATCGCAACAACGCGCTCCAGCTCAACATGGAGACTGAGTTTGAGCGTAATTACTCACGGTATCAGTTCCTCAAGTGGTGCAAGCAAGCTTTTACTTCCTTCAGTGTCGTACCACCTGGATTTGGTATCTGTCACCAGGTCAACTTGGAGTACCTCGCTCAAGGGGTGTTACAGCGCGAAGGCATCTACTTCCCTGATACACTCGTTGGCACCGATTCGCACACCACAATGATTAATGGACTTGGCGTTGTCGGATGGGGAGTCGGTGGTATCGAAGCTGAGGCCGCCATGCTCGGACAGCCGGTGTATTTTCTGACGCCAGACGTAGTTGGCTTTCATATGCACGGTAAACTCGCTCCGGGAGTAACAGCGACAGACCTCGTGTTGCACGTAACAAACGTTCTGCGTAAAGCGAAGGTAGTGGGTAAGTTTGTTGAGTTCTTTGGTGAGGGCGCACGTTCGATTCCAGTGACCGATCGAGCCACTATCGCCAATATGGCCCCTGAGTACGGGGCAACGATGGGCTTCTTTCCAGTTGATGCGCGCACCTGTGAGTATTTGCTCGCAACTGGCCGTTCCCAAGAACAGGTCGATACGTTCCGCAATTACTACCAGGCGCAAGGCATGTTCGGAATACCTGGAGTAGGTGAGTGCGAGTACTCAGAGGTACTCGATCTTAATCTAGCGAGTGTTAAGCCCAATATCGCTGGTCCGAAGCGTCCTCAGGACAAGATTGAGCTGGAGGTAGTGAAGAAGACCTTTACCGAATTGCTCTCGAAGTCGGTGGCTGATGGTGGTTACGGCAAATCGAGTGCGGATATCACAAAATCATTCACAGTATCGGTGCCGAAAGCTGGTGTTGGTAGTGATGCTGCAGATGCTGGTGGTGCATCACTTGATGTAAGTGTTCACCACGGAGAAGTTTTCATCGCTGCGATCACCTCGTGTACGAATACGTCAAACCCAAGCGTGATGTTGGCAGCTGGGTTGTTGGCCAAGAAAGCTGTCGAGCGCGGGCTCAAGGTCAAGCCGTTTGTAAAGACATCTCTTGCACCAGGTTCGCGTGCGGTCACTGAGTACCTGACAAAAACTGGCCTGCAGAGATACCTTGATACTCTTGGCTTCCAGGTGGTGGGGTACGGCTGCACGACGTGTATCGGCAACTCTGGGCCGCTCGATGCTCACGTTGAGGAATGTATTACTGAGAACGATCTTGTCGGAGCTGCGGTGCTCTCTGGCAACCGCAACTTTGAAGCGCGAGTACATCAGAATATTAAAGCCAATTTCTTGATGAGCCCGCCACTTGTTGTTGCCTACGCTTTGGCTGGTACGGTACGGATCGACTTTGCGCACGAGCCGATCGGAGTTGATGCGAACGGCAAGCCAGTAATGCTGAGCGAGATCTGGCCGAGTGCTGAAGAGGTCTTAGCGCATATACCGCAGGCATTCGATGCTGCGATGTATCGCAAGCTCTACAGTAATGTTACCGCCGAGAATCCGTTGTGGGATAAGATTCCCGCGAGTGCTGGCGTGGTGTACGAGTGGGATACGAGCTCGACATATATTCAGCAGCCTCCGTATTTTGAAGGGTTTTCGCTAACACCGCCGGCGCAATCAGCGATCCGTGGAGCGCGTGCGTTGGCTATCTTCGGTGACTCGGTAACTACCGATCACATCAGTCCCGCAGGAGCGTTCAAGAAAGATTCACCAGCGGGCAGCTACCTGATCGGTCGTGGAGTCGCCTTCCAGGATTTCAACAGCTATGGTGCGCGACGGGGTTCGCATGATGTGATGGTTCGAGGAACCTTCGCCAACGTGCGGATTAAGAATCTAATGGTGCCTGGAGTTGAGGGTGGTGTAACGATTCACCAGCCGAGTGGTGAGAGGCTATCAATCTACGATGCTGCGGTGAAATATGCCCAGAACAAAACTCCTCTGATTGTGTTCGCCGGCCAGGAATACGGAACGGGAAGCTCCCGCGATTGGGCTGCTAAGGGGACGATGCTGCTTGGAGTTAAAGCCGTGGTGGCCGAGAGCTTCGAGCGGATTCACCGTAGCAATCTGATCGGTATGGGGGTGCTTCCGTGCCAGTTCAAGAGCGGTGAATCAGCCAAGGGTCATGGACTGACTGGTACTGAAGAGTTTGAGATCCGTGGCACTGAACATGGCATTACACCTGGCCAGGATGTCACACTAGTAGTGAAGCAAGCGAGCGGTGCTACTAAAGAGATCGTAGTCAAGCTTAGGGTCGATACGTCCATCGAAGTGGAGTACTTTAAGCACGGCGGTATCCTGCCGTACGTTTTGCGTTCGATCGTGAGTCAGGCGTAGTTACAGTTCGGCTATACATACGGAGGTAATGCTATGAAGGTGGAGATGAGGAGTAAGGTAGCGCTTGTTGGGCTAGTCGGTATGACGCTCGGAGTCGCTTTACCGGTTTATGCAGGTGAATCAGCAACGGCGACGGTAAACCTTGTAAGTCCACAGGGTGTTGGCGCCGGGATTGGCACGATCACATTTACCGATACACCAGCTGGCCTCTCGATTACGCCAAAGCTCACGGGCTTGCCGGCGGGTGAACGAGGTTTTCATATCCACGAGAATCCCGATTGTGGCCCTAAGGAGAAGGACGGAGCCATGGTAGCTGCGCTTGCGGCGGGACCACACTACGATCCGGCACACGCTGGTAAGCACGCTGGACCGCACGGAGGTGGACACAAGGGTGACCTACCCAAGCTCGAAGTCGCGGCTGATGGAAGTGCGACAAAACCTCTGGTGTTAAGTGGGGTCACAGTACACGACATTCGTAACCGCAGTGTGATGATTCACGCTGGCGGCGATAACTACGGTGACGAGCCAGCGCCCCTCGGCGGTGGTGGAGCTCGAATAGCGTGTGGAATAGTGCGCTAGGGGAGCGAAGTAGACGCGTTGCAGGGCGTTCTGTCGTCAGCCCCGCGACATGGACGGCGGACTTCTAGTCCGCCGTGTTGAAATCACCTACAGTACCTGAGGAAGGCTATCGCGGTTGGCCACAGGCCAAGCCTCCAAGAGTCGCGAGACGAGGCGGCTTTTACGCAGATACGTTGCTTAGATACCGGCGACTATGCTTCGAATAATCCTCAAGAGGCGCCAAGATACCACTCAAGTGTTCACAGGAGTGTGCCGATGCCCATGATAAAGTAAGGGGCTATGGCGATATCAAAGATAGGGCAGCTATTTGTTTCAAATGCCGATTCGGTCCTACAGAGACGTCCCTCCCGAGCAAAAGGCCCCGATACGCAGCCGCAGCATTCCTCCTTGCCTCGCTCTGGGGCAGGCAATTCCGCGACGGACGATGCAGTTGTAATTTCGCCGACAATTCGCAATACAGCTGGGCAAAGCTCCGCAGACCTCGATCCAGATCGTGCCGCAAGAGTAGAGCAGCTCAAGGGGAGGGTACGTAACGGTACCTATACCGTTGATTCGGGCAAAGTTGCAGTTGCAGTGGTGAAGGAGCTGATCTGATCAAGGTGCTATGCTACTGTGAACCATGAAAATCACAGTGTTAAATGTAGGTAAGGTACGGCAATCCTTTATCAAGGAGGGAGAGCAGGAGTATCTCAAACGACTGCAGGCTACCCCTTTAGCTCTCTCGCTTATTGAGCTAGGCCTCGATGCTCCAGAGTCGCTCGCACCGGCCGCTGTGCAGGAACGTGAGGCCACCGAGCTTCTCAAGCGGCTTGAGCCATTTGAATACATCGTTGTGCTCGATGAGCGCGGGAAAAGACTCTCATCGAAGGATTTCGCGACGTTACTCAACAAGCAGATGGTAGCCGGAACGCGGTCTCTGGCATTTGTTATCGGCGGTGCCTACGGTTTCTCCGAAAAAGTTAGACAGCGGGCTAGCTACGTTTTATCGTTATCGGATCTGACGCTTCCGCACCAGTTAACACGTTTGGTTCTAGTTGAGCAGATCTACCGAGCACATACGTTAATGAAGGGAATTGCGTATCACAAATGAATTGAGCGATAGGGCTAGACCTATCGTTGTAAGAGACTACCGTATGGGGAAGATTAAGAAATTCGCTGCACTCAATATCCGCAAGATAACTGGTGGCCGTGATCCGGTTCGAGTCGTTGAAGAATTTATCACTCGTCGCGGATTCTCACCTGAGGAGTGCCGTAAAGAACACAACTCCGATATGACCCGTTGGATGTTTACTCTGCGAGAGACGGTCGAGCTAGAAGTGCTCGTTGAGGGGCACCGCAAGCCGGCAGAGACGACTATCTACATGGGCATCAACATCATTACGGTCCCAATTCGTGGGGCAGGGGATATCCTTGCTGCGGCTCTTGAGATCGCCGATGGATTGGTCGGAATCAAGGTCAGTCTGGTTGGCCACTACCTGGTCTTAAGCGCAAGTCTTAGCGCTGAAGGGATATCGGTAGAGGATTTAGAGTATCACCTCAAGCTCATAGAGGCTCAGGAGGGGTGGTTTCGTGATGCGTTAGCAACCGAGCTGCAGTGGGAAGATTTTCCGCTGGAGTAGCGATTTCGCAGAGCCTACGTTCCACAAAAGGTTCGGTAGTCGGAATCCTCTTTCAGCGGCGCGACGCTGAATTTGGCCTGAGCGGTATAGGGATCTCTGAGTGCATCGACAAGCTCTCGCATAAAAGAAAAATCGCCATGCTCTACCCCGCGTTGGAGTGCTTCCTCGACTAAGTGATTACGAGCGATGACCGCAGGATTCACCCGGCGCATGTTTCCACGTGTTTCTTCTACCGGGCAACGGTTGCGCTCGGAGTCAATCCGCGCGAGCCACTTGAAGTGCCATGGATGAAGAGCCTCAGGTACTACAAAGCTTGGATCGCCAGACAGTGCTCTAAACGTAGCTGTATAATCCACTTTTGCTTGGTACATCGCCTCAAGGAGTTCCTTAATCATGGCGTTGTCTTCGCGCTCAACATTCAGGAGCCCCAATTTATCGCGCATGCCGGTGTACCACCGAGCAGCAAAGAGGCTTGGAAAGCTATCGACTAATTCCTGAGCGCGGGAGATAGCGCGATCCGCATCATCGTCAAAGAGCGGTGCGAGTGCCTCAGCCAACCGAGCAACGTTCCATTGAATAATTCCCGGCTGTGCTCCGTATGCGTATCTTCCATGCTGATCAATCGAACTAAAAACCGTGTTAGGATCGTAGCGATTCATAAAGGCACACGGCCCAAAGTCGATGCTTTCGCCTGAAATTGCTACGTTATCAGTGTTCATAACTCCGTGGATAAATCCCACGTGCATCCACTGAGCGATCAGCGTTGCTTGTCTGGCAATAACCGCCTGTGCGAGTTCGAAGTAGCGATCACTTGACGCAGTCAGCTCTGGGTAGTGTCGCGCTATAACGTAGTCTGCAAGGGCTTGTAGTGAGTGCTTGTCGCCGTGAGAAGCTGCGTATTGAAATGTTCCGACGCGGATATGACTCCGAGCAATCCGGGTCTGAATGCCACCAGGAAGGGGACGCTCTCGCATCACCGTTTCACCAGTTGCAACGACAGCAAGTGTGCGGGTGGCAGGAATTCCTAATGCGTGTAAGGCCTCGCCGATAATGTATTCGCGCATCATCGGCCCTAATGCAGCTCGCCCATCACCGCGGCGCGAGAAGGGAGTCTTACCAGAACCTTTCAGCTGCACGTCGAACGCTCCGTGAGTA
>JBIKKR010000244.1:0-2861 GCA_044360225.1 Bdellovibrionota bacterium
CAAATCGGTGTCCCCTGCGTTCAAGCTCCTTATCAAGGTCATCAAGCAGGATATTCGCCAGGAGCGGACTGAGTGGCCCACCTTGCGGAACTCCTTCACTTGTTGACTCAACTCTTCCTCCTATCTCCACCCCGGCTCTTAGATACAAGCCTATAAGCTTGAGAAGCCGCTTATCGCGGACCTTCCTCGCTACTCTCACCATGAGCACATCGTGGTTGACCGTATCGAAGTACTTCGCTAAGTCAACCTCGATAGCCGTGGAGTAGCCGGCGCTTATATGCTCCCTCACTTTTCGCACGGCATCGTGCGCAGAGCGTTTGGGGCGGAACCCAAAGCTTGACTCTGAAAAATCAGGGCAAAGATCGGGGTCAGTACCTGTGCGATCGCCTGTTGGATTACACGGTCAATGACTGTAGGGATCCCGAGCTTCCGCACTCCGCTGCCGTTGGGTTTTGGGATCTCAACTCTCCTGACAGCCGATGGCCGATACTTGCCATCAAGTAGGTCTTGTCGAATCCGTTGCCAGTGAGTACGGGCATATGTGGGAAACTCCTCGCACGTCATCCCATCGACGCCGGGGGCTCCGTGATTACGCCTCACCTGCCGCCACGCCCGATGCACATTCTCCTGAGCAACTATTCGTTCGAATATGTCTTCAGTCGAGGCTGGGTATCCAGGTGTGCGCCCGGTCTTTTCTCTGCTGTCCCGTACGGGATTATGCATATCGGAGCTCATCTGTTCCTCCTCCTCTTTTTCCTTCCTGTTCGGTGCTTAACCGTGTCCAGGGGCTTTCCCCCCAGCATTGGGCTACTACCACCTATGCTGACTGCTGTCGGTTGCTCACCAGGGATTACTCCCTAGCTCAGCCATGTTTTCAGGCGTATCCGACAGCTCTCCCCCGATAAGAACGTGAACTTTCGATGCCCAAACCGACGATCTACTATCGAGAAGTCTGAATCTTGGCTTCGTTACCTTGTGCTAACTCGCCAACTCCCCAAGCCTTCTATCGCCTTCGTGTCCCTGACCTGGCATCTTTGTCCTGCTGCCGACTCTCGCCTTCAGCAATCCGGCTTCTTCCTCACCCCGCCTCACGGCGACGCAATTGCCTTCGACTAACGGTTGCCCTCCATGCTAACCTCTCACAGTTATCAAGTTAGAGGGTGATTCATCCGTAAAGGACTTTCACCTTCAAGCTCACGCCCATGCAGGGCGTACACAAAACTCTGCTGCGGACGCGCAAGGCGCGCCGCAGAGCGTAGCGTTATGCGATTATACGCTACCGACCGCCATTCAATTTAAGCCCCAATTTCAGAGCATATTCGATAGGTGTGGGCGCTCGGGCTGCTGCTTGATTCATACAGCAGGTCATGAGGCTACTTTCGGATGCGGGCTCGATAGAGCACATGTGCGCATGCGCCCGATGTCTACGTTTAAGGTGATTAATTCGCTCATCGCCCTTGAGACAGGAGTGATTGATACCACAGAGGAGCTTGACTGGGACGATGGTCCGGCCTCGAGAGATGACCTGAAAACTCCGATGAATTTGAGCAAAGCTCTATCAAGTTCGGCGATCTTGTTCTTCCAGATTCTAGCGCGAATAATTGGAGTGTACAGATACCGACGCTATCTCTCTCAGTGTGGCTATGACAATTCCGAGTGTGGCGGTGCGATAGATAGTTTCTGCCTCAATGGAAGCTTACTAGAGCAGCTTGGATTTGTATCGAAATTCGCGGATAGCGAGCTTCCCTTCGCCAAATTAGTGCTCTCGGCAGTTCAGCAGATATTGGTATTAGAGGGCCCTACTGAGGGCGTACTTCGCGGCAAGACCGGATATGCAGACTCTAACAACGAGCATCTCGGCTGGTTTATCGGGTACCTGAGTGCCGTTGACGAGTCGCTTAGGGTAGTGACGCTTTTAAACATGTCTGACGCATCTCAGCTCGCCGAGAGGCGAGAGATAGCCGAGGAGTGTCTTCGTTTAGGCGCAATCGAGAAATGAGGACATCAACGATAAGTGGCTTCAGGTTATTCGACCGCCCAATCAACGTCCGAGATTAGCTGGACGAACATATCGATTAATCGTACAGTTGTCATGTGAATCCAACTATTTACTCAGAAGGTCCATACCGGTTTTTTTTCTTTTCAAGAGAAGAGCCCAGACCTCATGTGCATGTGATATCATCGAACGGAGAGGCGAAGTTTTGGCTTGAGCCCGTCGTTGCTCTAGCAGACTCTGAGGGACTGAAGCCTCTGGAGCTTCGGCGAATTCAAAAGATTGTGGAGCGTCAACGTGAAAAATTCCGGAAAGCTTGGAAAGATTTTTTTGGGGTGTGAGGTAGCGAATATCTCACCCTTCGGCGTGTGGGTGCTCGCCAGTGGGCATGAGTATTTCCTCGATCACAAGAAGTTCCCTTGGTTCAAGGGAGCCGCCGTTGAAGATGTCCTTAACGTCGAGAGTCCGAGAGTCGGGCATCTGAGATGGCCCGCCCTTGATGTTGATTTGCACTTTGAGTCTATCAGTTCACCAGAACAGTTCCCCTTAGTCGCTCGCACTAAATCGCATAACAAAAAGGCGGTGCGGAGGACGAAACGTCCCCGCACGCATTAACATTATGTTTGTAAGCGAAATTAAATGAGCGCGCGAAAGAAACAACAAGTTGAATCAAAAATGCAGGCGGATGCGGCGCTCTTACCGAGAATTGACGCTTCTCATATTCATCTTCTCGTTTGCGGCGGCACGATTGACAACATCGATCTCGATACGGGAGCCCGTAATACCGTTAGTGGCGTCGAAGCATACCTAAAAAGTTTCGTTAAGCCCCCATCCCTGGTCCCCATCCCTGGTCCATACTCGAGTTATG
>JBIKKR010000245.1:0-2851 GCA_044360225.1 Bdellovibrionota bacterium
AGCGATAGAGTTTACGAGTAAGTAGCGCAGATACTTGACCTAACGCAGTGCGCGCGTCCTCAATACGCGGCCAACTACGAGTAGCAGCAATCCACCTACGAGATATGTTAACGGCCGAGCCCATAACTCTGACCAGAGCGGCATGAGGGCGTTCTGTGGTTGCTGAGGGTCCACGAGTATACGAATCTCATCTCCTTGCTGAATATTCTGGAGCAGTGGCAGGTGCGCCACTGCACTTTGTTCTGTTCCATCATTCGCTTTGTACAACAGATTGACCGGTGTCTTTTGGCGTGGCTTCGGTGGACCTCGTACCTCTTCGATACTCAAGACCCGAGCGACTACTACCTCCGCACGCTGGAGGAATGAGTAGGTTGTCCAGCCCTGCCACGCCCCGACAGACAACAACGCAGCGCCAACAAGAGAGACTACTCGACTCATATACCCTAACCCCGCCGCAATCCGAGCGTCACGATGCGCTGAATCAACTCTTCATAGGACAACCCATAAGCCTTTGCCGAATCGGCAAAATCCTCCATAAAAGCGATCTCTGGATTGGGGTTTGCCTCAATTACATACACCTCGCCGGTCTCTTTAAGGCGTAAGTCGATGCGCGCATACCCTGAAAGCCCAAGCGCCCGGTACGTACGCTTGCACACCGTTTGAATCCGCTGCTTCCATTCCGCTGAAAGCCCTTCTGCCTCCCTACTGATAATTCCGTGACGTTTCTGATACTCTGGATCCCACTTCACTTTGCGCGTGGCTATGTGCGGCATATCCTCCGGCATCCGTTCAAACACAAGCTCCCAGATCGGCAGAACAGTCAAACGCTCATCGCCAATAATGCCAACGTACAGCTCGCGCCCCTCGATGTATTCTTCGACTATCACGTCGGTCCGGTAGCGCTCATGCATCACCCGAACTCGCTCCTGAAGCTCCGTATCGGTATACACCACTGAGGCCTGAGATATTCCGAGTGAGGCCTCCTCGATCTGCGATTTTACGAACAACGGAAGACCTAGCTTTTTAGGTCGCCTGACCTGCCTGCCCCTGGTAAAAACCGCAAAGTCTGGTCCTGGAATGCGGTGATAGCTCAACACTTTGCGCGTCAGAGCCTTATCACGCGCTAGGACCATTCCGCGTGGATTGCATCCGGTATACGGCACTGGAATCAGTTCAAGATAGCTCACCACGTTCTGATCATACAGCGGCTGATCGTGGAACTCTTCCAACAGATTAAAGATGATATCGGGCTTAAAATCCTCTACGCCGCTTCGTATCACGCCGAGGTCGTACCGCACCCCTAGGATTTTAGTCTCGTGACCCAGCTTTTTGAGCGCACTTACCACATACTGCTCGGTGCGCCACGGCTCATCATGGAACTGGCGATCCTTACGGATATCGTCGGGAGGGACGAGATCTTCATGCGTAAGACACAACACTCGCAGCTTCTTCTTCACAAGCCCTCTTCCCTATAACGCTACGCGATGCCGACCACTGTGGAGGTAGTTCATCGTTTGGACAGTAACGAGAACAGTAAACTGTCTGAGCGATTCATCTTCCGAGACCATCAATCTAAGTCCTAGCTCCGCGCACCGGACTGACATAGCGTCCAAAACTCTATCGATAGTATATTGATAGATTCCCGTCCAGCGAGAAACGACTGAGCGAATGTTTCGCCGCTTGCGCCGTATGAACTGGGCTGCCAAGACGTTCTTTGCATATTCCGGTGCCTCAGAGAAGAGCGCCCGTAGATCCTTGTCGTAGAAACTCGGCCTCTCCTGACCATACTTAGCGCACCTGGCTTCGTAGTGCTCTCCGAGCGTCTTGGTAAGGGTAACAAGTGGGTCGAGGTTTTTTGTATTTACCACCCCGGCCTGCTTCCCAGCGATCTGCCCCATCAGGTGTTCCATATAGACTAACTTTTTGAGCGCTGGCCACTCTGCGTACCGTTGCTGCCATTGCGAATTCGGGGTAAGCCACACGGCAAAGGTCTCCGCAAAATCTTCATCTGGATGACTTTGCGCATACCAAGGATCAAGATGCAGAACAAAGCTTTTACTGTAGGGACGTGGCGAATAGTATTCCGGATAGGGCACCGAAGATTTACCAAAGATCTTTCTGCGCTCCTTTCGTAGCCGTAGTCGGAAGGCATTTTCGATGGCGTGACCCACTTCGTGCCTCAGAATCTTTAGACACCACTGCTCGTCTCCTCCCTCGACCTCAAACAATTTTGCACGCTCCAACTTCTCAAGACGTGGGTGCGCCAGGTAAAACGGAATAGCGATGCCCGGAATACCATCTGGACAGAACCACTCATCGGATAGCCAATAGTGCGGAGCAAAGCGGAGATTACGCTGGTCGAGCTCTTGCTGCACGTGGTTAATACGAGCCTCTAAAACTGTCCCTGCTATCGCAAGGTTGAGATCGCACATGCGCACCTTGAGCAACTCGTCGTCACTCAAATCTACCCACCACAACCCCTGCTTCGTATCCTTACTAGTAGCTGTCACAATTGCTCGTCCACTACCACTCTGCTCGTTCGGTGCTGGCGCGAGACACCCCTAGCCAATACCACCATCAGAATTCATCAAGAGCTTATAGCGTGCGCTGCCAACCGACACGATATCGCAGCTCTCTGATTGCGGATCGAAGACAACACATACCCGCCCCTGCTCCAGCTGTCGCATGACAGCTTGCACCTTGGCATCAAGCGCCACCTCGAAATCATAATCCGTACCTTCGCGGCTCACGAACTCCTCGATCACTGCTCGCAAGGCGCTTTGACTGAGAGAAGTATGCGGTATAATCATTAGTGCTGGTGGCCACCTACCCCGTGCACATGACCGTGCTC
>JBIKKR010000106.1:0-10538 GCA_044360225.1 Bdellovibrionota bacterium
TTCATGGATTTCCGGAAGGTGCCGTTCTCGACCTTGAGTTCTCATCGCACTTCCCAGAACGCGGATGGGCTCACGACCCTGGGTATATCTCAACCGAGGAGAATACGACTTCGTATGTGAGGTTATGGGAGCATCGTGAGGCGACCGCCGCGCGGATGACGATTGTCGCCATCCATGGCTGGACGATGGGTGATCAGCGTGTAAACTCGCTGGCGTTCCTTCCGGGACTACTGTTTTCACTCGGGTGTAATGTAGCTCTCGTCGAATTGCCGTTCCACGGTAGACGTAGGCCAAAAGGTATCCCAGAAGAACTCCCGCTGTTTCCAAGCGCCGATCCCGTACGTACCTGTCTTGCCATGGCACATGCCTTGTATGATCTGCGAGTGCTGCGTGCTTTTCTCAATCGACGTGGGCACTCTAGGATTTCGTGCGTCGGAATGAGCCTTGGTGCCTACGTAGGTGCATTGTGGGCCTCGCTCGATCAGCTCGACAGAGCGGCGTTCCTCGTTCCGCTTGTATCTATGGGTGATATGGCGTTTGAGCTGTGCGCGAAGCAGGGGATAGATGCGGTTTCGCGCGATTTTTTCGTCGAGCTCTTCCGTGATCATTCACCGCTTGAGCGTGAGCCTGCTACTCCACAAGAGTCGATTATGGTGGTCGCCGGCACCGATGATCATCTGGTTCCAAAGAGCCAGATTTCGCAACTGCAATCGCAGTGGCCGCGTGTTACAGTCGTGTGGGCTGGTGGTGGACACGGCGCAGCAACCAATCGAACAGAGGCATTTGACCGAATTACTAAGTTTTTACTCACTTCTCAAGAACAACCAAAGGAATAACAGGATATCGTATGAATGATACAAGCTCTCGACGTGGACAGACGGCAGGTAGCCCCGCCAAGGGGCTCTTTCTCGGAGAGATTCGAGGCGATGCGCTTATGCCATTTCCGAGTATCGCGCCGAGTGAGCAAGAGACGCTGCGCTTCGTTATTGAGTCGATTGATAAATTCATGGCTGATAAGGGCGAGGATTTTCGGCGCTTTGATGTCGCTGGGGCGCAGCCTGATGAGTACGTCGAAGAGTTGAAGAGCCTGGGGCTCTTTTCGCTCATTATTCCGGAGGAGTTCTCGGGGCTGGGTCTCTCAAACTCCGGCTACGCGCGAGTATTGCAACAGACAAGTCGCTACGACGCATCGACATCGTTAACAATAGGTGCGCACAGCTCAATCGGCATGAAGGCGCTTTTGCTTTTTGGAACTCCTGAGCAGAAGGCGAAGTACCTGCCAAAACTCGCAACCGGAGAGCTTATCGCTGCGTTCTGTCTCACTGAAGCGGGCTCGGGCTCTGATGCGGCATCGGTAAAGACGCATGCAGTAAAGCAGGGTGATGGAAGTTGGGTTCTGAATGGCGAAAAGATTTGGATCACCAACGGGGGCACCGCGGGGTTCTACACGGTTTTTGCAAAAACCGAGAGCGATGGCGGAAAGATGACCGGCTTTATCGTCGAGCGTGACTGGCCAGGGGTCTCATCAGGTCCTAAGGAGGACAAGATGGGTATTCGAGCCTCGTGCACAACCACCGTGCGTTTCGATAATGTGCGAGTTCCGCCAGAGGGCGTTATAGGCGAAGAGGGTAAGGGATTTAAGGTCGCAATGGCGGTGCTTAACAACGGTCGCACCGGTCTTGGTGGTGGTTGTGTCGGTGCGATGAAGCGGCTTATCGAGCTCTCATGCGCACAGGCAACGCAACGCAAACAGTTCGGAAAGAGCATCTCTGAATTTCAACTGATCAAAGAGAAGATCGCTACGATGACCGCCCTCTGTTTCGCTTCAGAGAGTATCGTGAGCGTCGTAGGACACCTGATCGATTCTGGTTCAGATGATTTTTCGGTCGAGGCAGCTATGAGCAAGGTCTTTGTGTCGGAGGCGTTGTGGACCGTTGCGGACGAGGCGCTTCAGATAGCTGGTGGAAACGGTTTTATGCGCGAATTTCCTTACGAGCGTGTGGTTCGGGACTGTCGAATTAATAGGATTTTCGAGGGCACCAATGAGATACTGCGGCTGTACGTAGGTCTATCGGGGATTAAGGATCCAGGAGAGGCTCTGAAGGATGTGGCGCGGGGTCTTAAAGGGATCTTTAACGACCCGATTAAAGGCTTCGGAGTTCTGACGGATTACGCTTCAAAGAAGGTGGGCCAATTAACTCGGATCGGGCGTCAACGATTTGTTGGATTGGCACAGCCGCTGGAGGTAGACGCGGTTGCGTTTGAGCAGGGTGTGGCTAAACTCGCGCAAGCTGTGGAGGCAACCCTGACGCGGTACGGTAAGGGGATTATTGAGCAGCAGCTGGCAACGAAGCGTTTAGCTGATGTAGCGATAGATCTGTTTGTCGGAATGTGTTGCTTAGCTCGGGTAAACTCGATGATAGCCGCTCGCGGAGAGGCGCAGAGTGCCGACGAGCTCCGTATTGTTAAGGTGTTTTTGCACGGGGCGCGGACGAGGATCTCTAGTAACCTCAGAGCGCTCGTAAAGAACGCCAATCGTGACTCTCTGGCCCTTGCGGATAGCGTTTTATCCAGAGGTGGGTATACTTGGGATGTGCTGTAAGGGTGCAACAAGAGGACAATATGAAGAAGATGTGGGGTGGTCGCTTCTCGGGTACGCGCGACCAGAGCATCGAGGAATTCGGTGCGTCGATCGGTTTTGATAAGCGGCTTGCGCGCTACGATATACAGGGAAGCATCGCGCATGCCACGATGCTGGGAGAGACCGGGTGTATCTCGAAAGTTGAGGCGCAGCAGATCGTAGCTGGACTGGGACAGGTCCGTGAGAAACTCGACAGAGGGGAGCTTGAGTTTCGCCTCTCCGACGAGGATATCCACATGAACATTGAGCGCTACCTGACCGAAGCGATCGGGCCAGTTGCCGGAAAGTTACATACTGCCCGGAGCCGGAATGATCAGGTGGCAACAGACCTGCATCTCTTTGTGCGAGATGTGCTAGGGCGCTCGGTAGAAGCGCTGAGGACTTTGCAGGGCGCGCTGATTGAACAAGCTGAGCTGAATATCTCGGTTGTTATGCCCGGGTATACCCATCTTCAGAGGGCGCAGCCGATTCTCTTCTCACACCATCTGCTGGCGTACGCCCAGATGTTCGGTCGTGATGTCGCGCGTTTTATAGATCTCTGGAAGCGGGTCAATATACTTCCGCTGGGCTCAGGTGCTATCGCTGGAACGACCTTCCCGCTCGATCGGGAATTGGTCGCCAAGCTTCTGAACTTCGAGGGCGTCTACGAGAACAGCATGGATGCCGTAAGCGATCGTGATTTTGTGCTCGAGTTCGAGTCCAATGCGGCCGTATGCATGATGCACATGTCGCGTTTGTGCGAAGAGATCGTCCTCTGGACGACGGGAGAGTTCGGTTTTATCGAGCTAGACGATACACTCTCTACCGGCAGCAGCATGATGCCGCAGAAAAAGAACCCGGATTTTGCAGAGCTCGTGCGTGGCAAGACCGGTAGGGTATATGGTGCATTGTTTGGACTCCTCACCACGATGAAGGGGCTGCCGCTTACCTACAACAAGGATATGCAGGAAGATAAAGAGGGATTGTTCGACTCGGTTGATACGCTCCTGGGTTCTCTTAATGCAATTACGGCGATGATTGGCTGCTGGAAGGTACATGCTGCGAGGATGCGCGAGGCAGCCGAGCAGGGGTTTACCAATGCAACGGATGTGGCCGATTATTTGGCGAAGCGTGGCATGCCATTCCGTGAGGCGCATGAAGTTACCGGCAAGCTCGTGCGTCATTGTATCGAGAAGGGGTGCGCGCTACACGAGCTTACACTTACTGAATGGAAGGCGTTTTCAAATCTCTTTGAGCAGGATCTCTTTGAGGCTATTGCACTCGAGACCGTAGTCAATCGGCGCATGACCCGCGGAGGGACAGGAACGAGCGTTGTTCGAGTTCAGCTTGAGATACTACAGGCCGAATTAAAGCGAACAGATGATTGGATCGCTCGTGTGCAGGGGGTGATAGGCTAACCCCGGACCGCGAACTTTATAGTTCGCTGCTCCTGCCGCAATCAGGGTATCCCAGCGTTGTTCGCCTCCACAACAAGACAAGGTACAGTCGGCGCGCCCAGCTTCTGCCGCCTACCTTGAGGATAACGGTCTACCCACCAATTTCCCGAGGGATACCATCTCCACGATTCGCTACCTCGAAGACTATTTCTGGGTCAAAATCGACTCCGCTTGGTAGTCGTTGAGTTACAAACTCAAGAACCTCAGAAGGGTCAATTCTTAAAGCGACTGGAGCGGCTTCATCCTCGTTCTCCTCCAGTGGCTGATGGACTTCTAGGAAGAACCGACCACCTCTTTGTCCGAGTTTTATCGGCTCGTTAACGATAAACACCGGGGTCCCAACACTCACGTCCGCGAAGAGCGTCTCAATATCTTCAGGGTACATCCGTATACAACCGTGAGTGACACGCATGCCGATACCGAATGCCTTTCGTTCATCAACGCCGTGAATAAGATATGACTTGAAACCCAATCGTAAGGCGAAGCGGCCCAGCGGATTCTCCGGATCGCCGCCCGCTATAAAGTCGGGAAGCATATCGCCATCGAGAGCATGCTCCTCTTTGATTGAGGCTGGGGGGTACCATGCTGGGTCGCGCTCCTTCTTAACTATCGAGGTCTGACCCAGCGGAGTTCGCCAGTCCATCCGACCGATACTAACCGGATGAGTAATCACGATGGGGCGCGTACCCTTTGGTGTTATGGGATAAAAGTAGAGTCGCAGCTCGGCGATGTTGAGCACAATCCCACGCCGAGTAGAGCCTGGAAGGACGTACATGTGTGGGACAGTAACTCTTGCCCCCTCGTCCGGAACCCACCGATTCAGAGTTTGATTCGCGAGGATAATTTGGTCGTACCCAAGGTTCAGTTGGCGAGCGATATCGAGCAGGCTCTCACTCGATTGGACCCTGGTATACCTGATCTTACCGATGACGTTCTCTGAACCTTCAGGTAGCTCAAACGATTCGCCTCCGACGATACGGGGAGTCATGGCAACCAGCACGAAGGTCGCTAAGAGGCCTCTCATGATCTTTCTAGGTACGTATCGAACATATTCAGCCGGGAATCGCATGCTCGTGGCCTTTTCGGGCACGTTCACGTTTACGAGCACATGCACGTAGAATGGTGAGGTCTCATGTGCGCTTCGGCAAGCTGCTAAAGTGCTACAAAAAGTCCCTAGGAGCGTACACCCGAAGTACCGTTCAGTCGCTGCGCCCGGCCACGTACTTGACCGGAGACCCCTTCAAGCTTGTTTGCGAAGCTATCCGCAGCAGCGGCGACGCGTTCCTCGTTCCATTCGTAGAGGGCGAGCTCTTGGGCGTAGGCGCCGGCAAAGTCGAGGTAATACTGAATTAACTCCTCGTCAGGTGGCAGTGAGAATAAACCGCGACGGGGCATGAGGGGTATATCTTTGACGTGAAACAGGTCGCGCGACGAAATAAGCGCGCTAAAGTATCCCCAGGCATCACGAGTAAGGAGCTGGGCGATCTTTTCTTCGTCAGGTGACAGGGTTAGTGAGTATCGAGGGGAGGTCATACGCGGTAAAGGGGTGATTTAAGCCGTCACCAGATAGGATGAGAGTAACGTGAGCGAGGATTCAACCAGGGCATCGCAATTCTCCCGCTATCTACTGAAAATTGCTGGAAGTTTCGATCGGGATACAAATGCGCGGGCCAGCGCTGTAAAACTCAATAAAAACAGCTATTCCCGGGCATTTGTGGCCCTTTAAAATGGACGAGAATTGCGATGCCCTGGGATTCAACTCCCCTCGGCACCTCACCTACGTCTTAGCGACACCAGCTTGGGTCCAATCTACTGTAGGGGGCTGGTGGTGATGGATGTATCGATAATCTGATTATCAACTGCGACTACTCCAGCGACCCGCTCAACAGCTTGAATGACCTGCCCTGCTTCGTGTGGCCTGAGGTTTCCGCGGACCGTTACACGCCCTCCGTGTACTGCAAAGTCTACGGCGTGAGGATGGGAGATGGTACGGCCGATTGTTGAGCGAATTCGGTCGGCCAACTTTCGGTCAGACACCGCTGAATGGGTCAAGAATGCCCCGGCCAACTGTGAAATACCTCCCTCCAGTTTATTCCTCAGGTGACGATAGGTCTTACCAGCTCGGATCGACGAGCGCGAGGCTAGACTGCGGAGCTTGTCTTGGGTGATTGCTCGACGCCTAGTGCCCTGACGCGGGTCGAGGAGGTACATCGCTGCTGAACCAAGCGCGAGGCCAATAAGTATACCAACAGCCGCACCTCGTAGCGGGCGCGACGAACTGGCGAGGCTCTGGATCGGTTCTGAGGAGGCAGTTTGTGATGTGCGGATGTTTTGGTATTCAGTGCTCATGGTCCAGAAGCGTACACCCGGCTGTTACGGACACCTATGACCTGCGCCACGATGGTGCCGGTCATAGCTGCTTCCTGATTGAACCCTAAGATTAGCGGCGATTGTTTGATAGAGAGGTATATCTCAGGAGGACGTTACATGAGCGAGGTTTCAGCATTTAAATCGGGAGAGAATAAACCAAAAGCATTAGCGGCAAGTTGTGTCTCAAAAATTATTGAGTTACAAGCCGAATCCGCAAAAAGTTGGGAAGACGCAGTACAGCTGTGTGTCGCAGAGGCTGTCAGAACGGTGCGAAATATTTCGAGTATATCGGTTACGGAATTTTCGGCTGGAGTGCAGGAAGATTCGTTACACAAGTTCAGCGTGAAGTGCAAAGTAACCTTTGCTATAGACGATTCGATGCGGGCGCATTGATGAGGTTTAGGTGCGCGTGAGGGCTGAGATAACCGCTAGTGCTGCGGCTAGAGAGTGGCTGCTTCAATCCAATAGCCCTTTGCAGTAAAGTCGAAGGCGACTGGCTCATCGAGGTACTGCCCGAGAAACTCTTCATCGTCGGGACCTACGACGTAGCGATCATGCATATCGGGATCGGTCTCAACAGGCACATCAAATTGGTCGCAAAAAAGGGCCAGGTCAAAGCGCGGAAGAGGTATGGCATGTACAACCTCCTCCGTGCAGCCGTCTAACACTACAAGTACGTGGCACACAGCAAGCGCGTTCTTAGAGTCTCTCGTCTCGTCTTCACTCATACGTCTATACTCCGGGTGATGGGCACTAGGCTTTCACGGTAGTACCATGTTCTAGATGGGGTTTGATAGCGACCGACATCCGGAGCGACTTGGGAGCTGTTTAGACCTCAATTCAGACTTTCGGCAGTAACGATACCGTGACTGTTGGGTCTATTCGCTGTACACTCGCTCCATGCACGAGTCAGAGGCAACCAGTTCAACTATTACTAGTATAGACCCTTGGCTAGCACCGTATCAGGGCGCACTCGATCACCGGACGTGGGTTTTTAAGCACCAGCTAGGACGTATCATATCCGGGGGCGTGTCGCTGGCTCAGTTCGCAACTGCGCACGATTATTTTGGATTGCATCGCGATGGCCGCCAGTGGGTTCTGCGCGAGCGAGCCCCGAATGCATCACGGATCGTTCTAGTAGGAGATTTCTCGGATTGGCAGATAGAAAGGACTAATGAGTTTTCCCGTCGACTCGACGGCACGTGGGAGCTGAGGCTCCCACTAGCAACTCTTGTGCATGGCGCGCACTACAAGATGCTAGTGTTCTGGAGTGAGAACGGTGTCGAGCAGTGTGGTGAGCGAATACCGGCTTTTTGCAGGCGAGTTGTTCAGGATCCAAGTACGCACATGTTTAGTGCCCAGGTGTGGCAACCAGAAAGCCCCTACATATGGAAACATTCCCAGTTTACCGTGCCGAAACGCGCTCCGCGGATCTATGAAGCCCATGTGGGTATGGCCTCTGAAGAGGCTAAGGTCGCGAGCTATAGAGAATTCACAGAGCGAGTGTTACCACGGATCGCAGACGCTGGTTATAACACAATTCAGTTAATGGCGGTGCAGGAGCATCCGTACTACGGTTCGTTCGGCTATCAGGTCTCTAGCTTTTTTGCTTCATCGTCGCGATTCGGTACTCCCGAAGATCTCATGGCGCTTGTTGATGCAGCCCATGGGTACGGCATCGCAGTGATTATGGATCTCGTTCACTCTCACGCCGTCAAGAATGAAGCCGAGGGTCTCAGCAAATTAGACGGAAGCTATACGCTCTATTTCCATGATGGCGCGCGCGGCGAGCATCCAGCCTGGAATACCCGCCTCTTTGATTACGGAAAGATCGAAACGCTCCATTTTTTGCTTTCAAACTGCCGATACTGGCTAGACCATTTTCGTTTCGACGGGTTCCGATTTGATGGCGTAACGAGCATGATCTACCGCGATCACGGCCTGGGCTCCAGCGTGGCTTCATATGACCACTACTTTTGCGGAAATATCGATGAGGACGCGGTTGCGTACTTAGCGCTAGCCAATCGGCTGATCCATGACCTACGTCCTGATGCAATTACTATAGCTGAAGAGGTCAGTGGCATGCCGGGATTGGCAGCCCCACAAAACCTTCAAGGCGTAGGCTTTGACTATCGCCTAGCTATGGGGGTTCCAGACTATTGGATAAAGCTCTTAAAGCACGTTCGGGACGAGGATTGGAATGTGGCCGAGATCTGGAGAGAGCTCGCAGCGCGACGCGCTGAGGAGAAGACGATCGGCTACTGTGAATCGCACGACCAGGCGATGGTCGGCGATAAGACGGTAATGTTCTGGCTCGCTGATAAAGAGATGTATTGGCACATGCAGGTCGATGACCAGAACATTATTATCGAGCGTGCTATTGCCTTACACAAGATTATTCGGTTACTGACCCTCGGTACCGCGGGGAATGGATACCTAAATTTTATCGGCAACGAATTTGGCCACCCAGAGTGGATTGACTTTCCTCGTGAAGGCAACAATTGGTCGTATCGCTATGCAAGACGTCTCTGGAGCCTCCGAGACAATTCCGATCTCAAGTACAAGTTCCTCGCGGATTTTGATAAGGCGATGATGCAGCTCTGTGAGAAATTCAAGGTTCTGGAGCACGAATGGCCACAGAAGAGCTACGAGCATGCGTCAGATATGCTCCTCGGATTTGAGCGAGCAGGACTTGTTTTTGTTTTCAACCTTCATCCGAGTCTATCCTATGAGGGGCGATGTATTCCGGCTGCCCCCGGCAATTATGCGATCGTGCTGAACACGGATAGCGCCACGTATGGAGGGTTAGGACGCATAGACGAATCTATGACCTACCACGCCTCGAAGGAAGATGGCGGTCTTCGATTGTATCTGCCGTGCCGGACGGGGATTGTGTTGGGTAGAGATTAGAAGCCCTCAGCGTCGCTCGCTCCATCCGCCACAGATCGCCTGCGCCACCTCACGGCCAGCCATAAGAGCGCCGTTTTGTGAACCATAACTCAGGTAGTCTCCCGCATAGTACACTCCGTCACGCATCAACCAACCGTTAGAGATTCTCGGTCGAGCTGGGAGGGCATTAGCTACTCTCGTGGTGGTAACATGCCGCCAATCCGCTACCTGCCGTTCCAATAACTGATGCCGAGATAAGAGCTTGCCCCGGCGGTGCGTACGTAGACTGAACATTAGAGGGAACCGTGAGGTTGTTCACCGGACCACTTGCATCTCCATTAAGAACAAGGATCGGCTCAGGGTAGGGCGGCTGCTCAGCGAGAAAGTAGACCGTAGAAGTTCCCGAATGTGGAACCGTCTGCTCGGGGCTGCCGAGAGCCGCGGCCGCAAGTGCATCGCAGGCGCAGATAATGTTGCGCGCAGAGATATCTTCACCGCTCTCAAGCGTAACACGGTTGGGAGCGAGCGCAGCAACCCTTGTCCCAAGTAGTATATGTTGACGACCGAGTGCATCGGCTAGGAGTTCGGGAAAAGCCTGAATCCCATTCGCAGGAAGAGCAGCTTCGCCTTCCGAGAACGTGCGCAGATAGAATCGTGCCAGCGCCGAATCGGATCTCAGTGTCGGGTCGAGGAGTACGCCGCGGAGGAATGGTTTCAAGAATCCATCTGAAAATCGCCTGGAGAACCCGGATTGCTCAAGTAATTCCGCCGTAGATGTAGTAGATGTCTGAATTGATCTGTTTGAAGTTCGCTGTACCAGCAGAGCTAGTCGCGCTAGGTCGAGTAGGTTTCCAATCGGTTTACGCAGTGATCGAATAAAATCGACCGGGTGGCGACGGGGATCGATAACATCGCGCCACGCTCCATCGATCCGGACGCGCGCACCAGGCATGAAGTGGGCGCACTCGAGTGTCTTGAGGGGAGGCAAGCTCTTAAGCTCGGGATAGCCTGTAAGAAGGACCTGAAAGCCTCGGTCTATCAGGGCTCCCTGTATTCGTGTTGTCTTGAGGCGACCACCGACGCTCGCCTCCTCTTCTACGACAAGCACAGAGAGTCCCGTACGAGCGACCTCTAAAGCAGCCCGAAGTCCGGTTAGCCCAGCTCCAACTATGACAATATCTGCATCATGCACAGGAGTATGT
>JBIKKR010000010.1:0-34196 GCA_044360225.1 Bdellovibrionota bacterium
CGTTGTGGGCCAACGTAGTCGACAGAACCAAACACCTCAGCAATCAACTGAGTGGTGTGTGCAGCGTCAATACTTGGCTTAGCCAGAATAGCTACGAATAGTTTAATGCGTGGAGCGTCTGACATAAAAATTTTCGCTTATTTTTCCGTATACGACAACGCGCGCCGCAGCACCTCTGCTGAGATACCAAGTTTTGGCGCAAGTTCACTGACAAGTGTATCAGCAGTGACGGTGAACCGAGTAGACTCAGATGCCGATCGTACCAAGAGATTTTTCTTTTGGAGGTAGATATGGCGATCATTGATGACGGCAGAGACGATCGGATAGGTCATCATCTCCCATGAAAATGATCGCTCCCAGGCGCGGTTAAAGCTCTCGGGGTCGACTGGGGTCGTCTTGTACGTGAGGCGGTAGCGCGGCGTGGCGGTGTGTTGCGTAACCGCACTCGGAATCGTGTAGAGGTCGACTCGCTCCGGGGTATCGGTCGGGCGAAGTTCGATCGCTCCATGCGCTAGAGCGTACCGCAGCGCCAGACCTGCGATGCTTGATGAGTTTGGTAGTAGGCATGGGGTATGAATCAGGTAGCCTGGGTCGATAAGGTGCCGTGAGCTTGGTGTGAGTGCTACCAGTGCTGCGCAGTGCGTGTCACTCCCGTAGCGTCTATCAGCCAAGATCGGCGCTGCCTCAAACCCCAGAGCTTTAAGAAACCGTACAAGGGTTTGCGTAAGCGGAAAACAGGTTCCCCCAGTACCGTCGCGGATAAACCCCTGGATAATATCCTCTGGCGATTGCCTGTGGTGGTCATTACTTGATTCAGCATGGGCGATAATCTTAGTCAGGTTTTCGTACGGAATGCGCGCAAAGCCGCGTAGTGTCGCTTGGAGGAGCTGCTCTGGAGTGCCGGTTGTTGGTAGTGCTAGGTGGTGTAGAAATGCTGCGAGGAGCTCATCATTTAGCATGGTCTGGAGCGATGGTACCGTACATTGTGAGCTTCATCTATCTGCTTTTGGTTTAGCGGGAAAATACGCGGTGTAGTGTGCATGACGAATCGGCCATGTTCTCTGCGCCTATGATTGCACAAGATACTCCTGAGAGGATTTTTTCAGCCCAGCAACTGACGGAGAGTGACCTCGCGATTTTCAAGTCAGTTCGATTGGAGGCTCCGTGGAAAGAAATCACAACTAAAGTGCTTTTCCGGCCGGAACAGAGGGGTGCTGCCGGCTGCGGGTAACCAACGAATCCTCAGTAAGCTCTGGGTCGAATCCAAAGCTTTCGAATAAGCCTTCGTCCGCGAGTTCGCGGAAGATTGTATGTTTTATCCTAGATTCGGCAGTTAAGGAGGATGAAAATAGCGCAGGTACTCAAAAGCACAAAGTATTTTGAACTTGTCGGAGGCTTGAGCCCTGGCACCGTCAGGGTGAGCACCGACAATTCAAGAGACGCAGTGATTTTGAGTAGGTGCGCTATTTTCAGACCCGCAACTGCTGAATTTAGGTTTATCTGGCGGTTGCATACATGTCTCCTTCCAACCATCCGCTAATTCTTTAGTGTAGGCGCTTCTGGACGAGAATATTAATTCGAGGTTAAGGCGATTCCAGCCAAAACGCCGCTTGCCTGCTCGGCTCTATCGTCGACGAATGCCTAAGGGCAGTCTTTCCGCGTACACCTGCGAAATATCCACCGACCCCGACTATCATAAATTTCATCAGAAGCCAACGTAATCAGAGCGAGCTAGTTACGTTGGTTAATTGGATCAGATTGCCCGGCCCTTTCAGTTATCGGGCTCTTCACGTATCGCAAGCAGCTGATGACGGCTCAGCAACTGCGCGAAGCTACGGCGAGGTCTTGGACATCTGTGCTTCACGCCCGGCATGACACCGCACTTGCGACCTCCCAATGGCAGTGCGTATAGTAATTCCATGGAGATCTTGCATACTATTCATGACGCCGCCCGTAAGGCGCAGGTGCGTTTTTTACTGATTGGTGGTCACGCTCTCAATGTCCATGGCATATCACGCTCGACAGGAGATCTGGATCTGATGGTTGCTGCTCAAGATGCCGATTTTTGGAAGGCGCTCCTTCGGCGACTAGGATACGACATATTTAATCAGTCACAGAGCTTTATTCAGTCGAAGCCGCCGTTGCTCGCAGCTTGGCCGATAGATTGTATGCTGGTAGACGAAGAAACTATCACGAAAGCATTGAAAGATGCCGTGTATACAGGGGTTTTTGGATCCTGGATACCCGTCGCGTCACTGGGAAGCCTGATAGCCATGAAGCTACACGCATTAAAGTTTGTGGATGAGGTAAGAGCCTTAAAGGATCAGAGCGATCTTCTCTCCCTACTAGCCCTAGCCACGATTAAACTCGATTCTGAGATTTTTAGACAACTATGCCTCCGGTATGGTACAATCGAATGGTATGAGCGACTCGTCAAACTCAACAAGTGAGCAGATTGTCAAACTAATTGGCGAGCCTCTTAATCTTCCTGATGGCTCGTGTTTTGTGTCAGATGCTCCTACGGTACCGATTCTGCAGATGATCGCTCTCAGTGAAAAATTTCTGCCAATCCTTAACTCCCACCCGGATTTTATTGAAAAGCGCAAGAAGTTGGCGATCAAGGAGGCGTTTTTTCTCTAGGGATAAGGGATAGTAAGAAGCTCTCCACTACCGCATCGCCTTGCCTCATTGAAGAAAACAGATGAGATGCTTCCGTGAGTAGCGAGGATTTGATGAACGAGTTAGTGCATACTCCTGAGAGGATTTTTTCCACCCAGCAACTGACCGCGAGTGACCTCGCGATTTTCAAGTCAATTCGATTGGAGGCTCTGCAGAAAGAACCTCATGTCTTTGGCTCTAACTTTAAGTACGAGAGTGAAATGACTGACGACGAGTGGCTCGGTAGGCTCCACGACAAGAGTAGTGCGTACTTTGTTCTTAAAGTCGGTTCCGATGTTGTTGGCCTCACCGGTGTGGTTACGAGTCATGAAGATCCAACACAGGCTATCTTTATCGCTTCATATATTCAGGAGGCCTATCGCCGCAAGGGAGGTAGTAAGCTGCTGTATGCAGCTCGGTTGGATTGGGCTAGAGCCAACGGTTTTGCTGAAGTTGTGGTGTCGCACCGAGCTTCAAACGTATCATCTAAATGTGCGAATCAGAAACACGGATTCGAATATACTCACAGCGAGCCACACACGTGGAACGATGGGAAAACTGAAGACAATATCTTTTACAAGCTGAAGCTATAGCCCGCTGCTGGCAGGGGGATTTACAGTGCGGCAAGTTTATTGATTGGGAAGTTTAATCGTAATCCAGCGGCAGTATCTGATTCATCGGGAAGGCTCCACCTGAGTGAGGTCCGAAGTAGAAGCGCAGCATGGTGCTTGCGGTCCAGGAGTGGTCACCACTCATGTTGGCATACTCAATACCGGTCATTAGTTTGAGTCTGTGCTTTGCTATGTGATCCTAGATTCAGCAGGGGTAGTCTGAGCAAACACTGTCTGTGTCTGTTGAGCGCTCTGAGCTCTGGCCTGTTGGCAAGAAGGGATGCAGAAGGCCAAGGTAGATATGGCGGCGCTAATATATTGAATCAACTTAAGGTTAGTCCTCACTCTCGTTCTCCCAACAAGCTAGCCGGTAACGGCCTCGTTGAGCGAGATGGTTACATATTAGGGGAGCTTTACAATCTGGCTAGCGGGCGCTAATGGTGATTTAACCAAATTCTAACGAAAGTGAGGGGGTCGGTATTGGATGGCTTAACAGGTTGCGGGGAATACATGCGTTTTTAGTATAGACTTTGAGTGAATGCGAGGGGTGAGGGGAAGAATAAGGTCTCATTACCTAGGGTAGGTAGTATCAGTGTGCTTGTATGTAGTGGGTCGCACATCTCACCAGAATTGTGTTGATAGGGGAGAGTTTGCCTCTTATTCTCGTCGCTTGATAGTTTCAATCCGGCTTCAGTCGCCTTAATTTCAGCAATCCTTGCTGCGCTTTCTTCGCTTTTATCGCTGGGATCTACGACGGGCCACCAATGTGCGGCGATAGCCGTTTTTATTTGGTTTGGCAGCTCTGACCGGCACTTTTGTATCCTTATCAGAACTCCTGGCAGCTCTACGTAGTTTTTGTACGCCAGGACAGAAACTAGATAGCGCGCAGCAGGCCCGTGCTCGCCCTACAACTCCACAATCCCCAACGCTGCTCGAGCCTCTTTCAGGGTCGATCGCACAACTGCGCGGGCCCGTTCGGTGCCGTTCTTAAGAAGCCGCAACACCTCACCACGATCGCTTGCGTACTCAGCGCGGCGCGTGCGGATCGGGGTTAGAAACGCCTCAAGTACCTCAATTAATCGTGCTTTAACCACTCCATCTGCTAAGCCGCCGCGTTGGTAGTGATCTTTAAGCCTGGCAACCTCGGCAGAGTCGGGATCAAAAGCGTCGAGGTACGAAAATACAACGTTCCCCTCGATGTGTCCGGGATCTTCAACCCGCAGGTGCTTGGGATCGGTGTACATGCTCTTTACCTTTTTCGCTACGACGTTCGGCGCGTCCGAGAGGTAGAGTGCATTCCCCGCTGATTTGCTCATCTTACTGCTGCCATCGGTGCCTGGAAGGAGGCCGGCGGTGGGGGTGAGCGCTTTACACTCACGAAAGACGTTTGTCTTGTAGAGTCGGTTGAAGGTGCGCACGATATCGTTACCGAGTTCCAGGATCGGAACCTGATCGGGTCCGACCGGAACGATCGTTGCTTTAAACTGGGCGATGTCGGCTGCTTGATTAACCGGATAGGTCCAGAATCCAGCGGGAACTTCATCACCAAAACCACGCTGCTGGATCTCGTTCTTCACCGTTGGATTACGAGAGAGCCGTCCGACGTTAATCAGGTTTAAGAAGTACATCGTTAGCTCAGCAGTCTCAGGGATCGAGGACTGTAGGTAGATCGTCGACTTCTCAGGAGAGATGCCGACAGAGAGGTAGTCGAGCATCACCTCAAGGACGTTATCGCGCACCTTAGCTGGATTGTCAGCGTTATCGGTGAGCGCCTGCATATCAGCGATAAGGATGTATTGTTTGCAGAGTTCTTGAAGCTCTGCGCGAGCCTTGAGCGACCCGATGTAGTGCCCAAGGTGCAGGGGGCCAGTAGGGCGGTCGCCGGTTAATATAACATCACGTGCGGTGATGGCGCTTCTATCGCAGATAATTTTAGATGAATCTCTCTCACTCATACGGTGGATCAGACTACCACGGGTTGATCGTCTGGGCTAGCAATTGAACCGAGTGGTAAGGGAGGGGGCGCTGATGGTACGGTAGGGGCGAGACCGTGCACTATGTTACGTAATACCTCTTGGCCGCCGCTACTTTCAAATCTTGAGCGTTTGGTGTTCCTAGCCGCTTGGGTAGCTGCTGCGTGCGCGGTGCTCGTAATTGTTCAGGGGCTTACAGCGCGACCAACGGGATACCTGCACAGCTGGAACCAGATAAGCGCGCTCACGGCAGTCGAACAACTCTATCGTGATCCAACGTCGATCTTTCACCCCCAAGGAACGATCGTCCGCGTAACGGTGCCGGGGGCACCGGTCGATCTGCGCGGCGAGTCGCAAGCGAGCCTGTCTGTCTCGCAATCTCACACATCGCAGCACTTTCTCAACTACCAGGAATTTCCATTGTATCACTCGATAGCTGCGCTTGTGGCGTGGTGTGGAGACTCGCTCGGTATCTCGCTTGAGGTCGCCGCTCGGCTGGTGACGATCGCGTTTTGGGCGCTCCAGTGGGGAGCGCTCAGAAGGCTGGTGCGTGAGCGTAAGCTGCTCGAACGTGGAGTGATGCACCTGTTGTACGGAGCCTCGTTTGCGATCACCTTCTACGGCCAGGCGATTATGAGCGATATCGCCATGGCAGCGATCGGCGCATGGGCTATCGAGCGGGCAGTGAGGTGGCGGTTAGAGGGGCGACGTGCGCGGTTGCTTGTGGCGCTTGGTCTAGTGGGGCTTTCAGCGATCACAAAGTCGTTTGGATTAATCTTTGCGCTGCCAGTAGCAGCGATCGTCTGGCCACAACTCACTTCGTGGCGCGAGCGAGTTGGTGTGCTCGTAGGGCTAGCAGTAGCGGCGCTTCCTGTGTGCGGATGGCATCTCTATGCGGCATTTCAGGGGGGCTACAACGAGGTATCGTCGCACAGCGTGGCGCAGAAGCTAGCGACAGTGAGCGATCCGCGCTTCTACAAAAGTTTATGGCGCGACTATACGCACTTTGTTGGTTTAATTCCTGGCGTGACGGCGATCTTAAGTCTTGGGTGGTGGTGCGTAGTGAGGCGTCAGAGGCTAGGCACAGTGCTGGGGCTTTCACCGTGGCTTGTGTGGTGGAGTATCGCAGTTGTTCCGTATGCGATCATTACGCTCGATAAGCTTATCGATCACGAGTATTACCTACTGCCGTTTGCGTTGCCGCTTATTGTCTGTGTCGCGCATGCGGTGGCGTACACCGTGTGTCGAGCGCGGCTCTGGTGGTGTGGTGTGCTACTTATTGTAGCGGTTGGTGCGCAGCTAGCGATTACCTATCGCAGTGTGAGGAAGGCTCAACGAGAAAACCCTGATGTAGTGGTGTGCGCTGATGTAATCCGCCAAGCGACAGCGCCGGAGGATATCGTTGCATTTTTGAGTGATACACAGCGCTACAATTCGCTCGCCTACTATAGTGATCGTCGCGGTTTGCATGTTGAGGAGTTTGCATTTCCAGTTGATCGGTACGTGCATCACGGTGCTCAGGTGGTGGTGATAGCTCTGAGCGCAGCTCAGCAGGATGCAGCTCGGCGGTGGGTTACCTCTGGTCGTAGGAAGTCCCGTGATAGTAGTGAGCGTTCGGAAGCCCGTAACGTAGAGCTTGTTGCCGAAGCTAAGAGCACGTACGACTTTAGGGGCTCACCGCGGATGTGTGAGGTGTATCGGATACGCGGAGGTCAGGCGAGAGAAAAATAAACACAGGACAAGCACGAGATGTTGAAAAGGTGTTTGTATTCAATGGGTTGTTGTGGGTTGTGAGTAGTATTGCGGGATATGCTACAGTACTGGCGCTTTTCGTACTAATGAGGAGGTGGGAGTGGCAAGAGCCAACGCAGTTCGTGAAATCTCCCGGGAATCAGGCCCGATTGCGTTGCTATGGGATGCCTTAGTGTGTAACTCGAGCGTCGCTTTTCCCTCAGTGGCAGCAGATGCCAGTTCTCAATTAGCACGGCCATTGGACATCTCGGCTCCAACATCACACCAACTCGATGATCGAGTTGCTCAAGCTAATAATGCTCTCACCCATGCGATACGTTATCTGCAAGATAATTGGATAGTTTCCCCTAGAGCTAGGCAGTCTACCACTCCGCCTCCGCAGGTGACGCAGATATTAAGTAGGAATCATATGTGCTGGACGTGGAATGGTGTGGGCGGACTATGGGAGCCGCGTCTTAGCACCAGGGATAGTCAATCAATTTTTCAGGCAACCCGCGGGTACCTATATTTTATCAAGGATAGAGGAACGGCAGCGCGAAATGCTCTAGTTGAAGCAGCCATTAAAACCTTGTTAGTGTTGAGCAATCCGCAGAGCTTAGATATTAGAACGGCCGACGAGCAGGCGATCCTTGCTGCCCTCACAGAAAAAGCCAGCACACTTTTTGGCCGACAGGTTGAATGTAATCCCACAGGTGTAGCAACTCTTATGCGGGCACACGCGCTCTATACATTCCTTAAGACCGAAGAAGACCGACTCTTCCCGCCCTCTACAGACGATGATGATTGAGGCGCCCCCGCCCACCCTTAACGCACCCCAGCCCGCTCACTCAACTCAGCTCGAAAGTCGCTCTCAAGGTTAATTAATTCTCCCGTTCGCGGGTGTTTAAAACTCAGGTGCGAGGCGTGAAGAAAAAACTCACGCGGCACAGCATAGCTACCTGCCGCACACAGCGCGCCAACGGAACGGCGTGAGCCGTAGAGTAGATCGCCTACAAGTGGGTGGTCGATGTGCGCTGCATGGGCGCGTACTTGGTGTCTCCGAGCGGGTGATGCAGTTGCGCGTACAACGGTGATATCAAATGGCTCCAGGTACTGGAGCGGTTCAAAGATCGTTGTGCCCGGGAGTGCTCGTACAGGGGGGCTCGGTGGGCGGGAGTAGATCTTCATCTTTTTCGCACCACGGTGTGGTGAACCGATAAATGTTGAAACAGTTGCTCCTTCCTGTAGCTTGCCCTCGATAAGTGCCACGTAGCTTTTGGCTACTTCGCCGTTGCTGAGCGCAGCGTAGAGGGCATCCCACATCTGACGGTTCTTAGCGCCGAGCAGCACACCGCTCGTGCTGCAGTCGAGTCGTTGAACGAGCCCGCCGTCGAGGGGGGAGCGTGAAGCGTGAGCTAGTTGTGGGTCGTATTCAAGGAGCTCATCTGCGAGTGAGTGGCCACCCTCTGTTGGAATTTTAACCGAGTGCCATCCGGACGGCTTGTACACCGCAAAGATATCTTCGTCGTTGTAGAAAAAAGTTAGATCGCTCACCGGTTCTAGAGTATAGCGTAGAGAACTACTCTAGGCGAGAAAAACTGATTCGTGCTAGAGAGCTTGCGAAATGCTATGACGTTCTCACGTACGCTACAGGTTCTGAATGCTATCCGCGACTCGCGTTCGCCGCGCGGGGAGTCGTCGCAACAACGCTTCTGCCGAGCGGTACGGAGCTACTATGCGCGGTGTGGTCGCCACTTTCCGTGGCGTGAGACGCGTGACCCATATGCGATTTTGGTCTCAGAGATTATGCTCCAGCAGACGCAAACTTCGCGTGTGAACGAGCGTTTTTCTGTGTTTTTACGGCGTTTTCCTGATGTTACAGCGCTGGCGCACGCTTCGCAATCAGAGGTTATACAGGCATGGGAGGGGCTCGGATACTACCGCAGGGCACGAAACCTTCACCGAGCAGCACAGGCAGTCGTGCAGCACCACAACGGTGCCATTCCCTGCTCGTTTGAGGAGTTGCGATCGCTCCCGGGGATAGGTGCCTACACGGCAGCGGCAGTGGGCGCATTCGCGTTTGATCGTGGTGTGGCGATGATCGAGACTAATATCCGCTCAGTGTACCTCTATGTGTTCTGGAAGGGAGAGCACGGTGTGCGTGACAGCGATATACTCAAGCTTGTTGAGACAACGATGCCCTCGCGAAACGTGCGTGAATGGTTCTACGGCTTGATGGATCTCGGTGTCGAGCTAAAGAGAATTGTTCCAACTATTAATCACGCAAGCCATCACCATACCAAGCAATCTCCCTTTAAAGGTTCAGACCGCCAGGTGGCTGCGTACGTCCTGCGGTTGATCGTCGCTGAGAAGAGCGTAGCTACGCGGTGGAGTATCGTTAAAGCAGTCACCTCGAAGTTTGCCGAAGCCACACGTGAGCAGGTTGATCGTGCCCTTACCAGGCTTACGCGGGAGGGGCTTGTTGTGCAGACGGGGAGGGGATTGTTTAAGAGTGCGTAAATCAGGGAATAGAGTTTCAGACCACCTTGGTGTAGTCTCCTGGGCATGTTCACACTCAAATTGAAAAAACTCATCCTCCCAGCATTGCTAACCTGCGTCTCTGGCTGCTCGGTTGTTAACATTTCTATCGTCGATCCAGCGGATACTCTGCGTGAGTTTAGGCAAGATATCATCTCGTCCAGCAAGCTAAGCCCGCTCTCGCTTCAGGCGGTAAGGACGGCTGGCTTAACGCAGAGCGAAGTACTAGAAAACGGCGTTGATGCGAGCGTTGCGCGGCAATTTGAGCAGTTTGCAGATCCAATTGATAGAGCGTATATCGAGAGCGAGGTCGCGATCGGCAGAGCGCAGATCCTTGAAAAGAAGCAGCCTGAGAAGGCCGTTGCACTCTACTTGCACGCCGCAGACCTGGCTTTTCAGGGGCTCTTTCTCAAGGAGTGCGCGCACCCGGTTGATGTGCGGTGTGACAGTTTTAAGGTCTTCTACGATCGCGCAGTTCGCGGAGTGCTCTCGTATCTAGCGAAAAAGAAGTGGGACAACCAAGCTATTCCGCGCTTTGATTCCGGTATCGGGCGAACGTATTCGCTTGCGGTAGCTGAAGGCGCAGATGTTGAGGATCCCAAGGAGTACGGATCAATTGAGCCGGCCTCGTCTATCGGTCTTGAGGGGTTAACGAATCGCCATCGTCGTTCGGGTGTCGGTGTAAGCCTTGTTGCGTGTCGCAAGCGGCGCGATGATGACGGTCTTGAAGAGTATCTCCCGCGAGTCGGAACCTGTCTTCCGCTTACAGCGCTTGTGCGATTTCCAGAGAAGGGCTGCCAAGGTGCTGAGTGTCAGGCACGTTTTGAGTTGATTAACTCAAGTACAACTGAAACGTACGAGACTCCGCAGGGCACCCTACCGCTCGCGGCGGACTTCACCGCGCCCCTCGCTGCGGTTGTTCAAAAGACTGGACTCGGAGGATGGGATGGTCTCTTTGACGCTATTCAAGGAAACGAGGATCTCCTCAAGAATACTGGATTTTATACGTTAGAGCCGTATGATGCGGGTAAGATTCCACTGGTAACGGTACATGGGCTCTTCTCAAATCCTCTTACCTGGCTCGATGTGCACAATGAGCTTATGGGCGACCCAGTTGTGCGTAAGCACTTTAGGGTTTGGCACTACCTCTACCCAACTAATCTGCCGATCCTCGAAAATGCAAAGACCTTCCGCGCAAAGCTCGATGAGCTTCACAGCTACCTCGCTGCACACACCTCCCGTGACTCGGCGCAGCGCGGAATGGTTGTTATTGGCCACAGTATGGGTGGCTTGCTCACCCGGGGCGCAGTGGTCGATAGCACGCCGCTCATGGAGTACTTCCTTGAAGATCCAAACCGGCTAGCGAAGCTCGATCGCGGTATTGCTGATGCTGTGCGGTCGTATTTGGAATTTAAGCCTAAGCCGTATATCGACCGTGTTGTGTTCGTTGCAGTTCCGCACCGTGGGAGCTCAATCGCCGACAACTGGGTCGGACGTATTGGACGGTGGTTGCTCTCGTTGCCTAAGACCATCGTTCAAAAAACGGTGTATGTCGCTCGCGAGGCGCGCAATGTTCTCCGTCCTGAGCTACAAACCGCCTTCGATGCTGGTCAGTCAACGAGCATAAGCGGACTCTCAGAGAAGAGCCCAGCACTACAGGGACTCTCACGAACTACGGTCTCATCATCGATTCCATTTCACTCGATTATCGGCGATCGTGGCCGCGGCGATACCCCGAATAGTTCAGACGGAGTAGTGGCCTATCGCAGCTCGCATGTTGATGGCGCTCAGTCAGAGCTTATCGTTCCGGCCGATCATACGGCGCATGCGCATCCGCAGGCGCTCCTAGAGATTCGCCGAATCCTCAGGCTGCATGTGGATGCTCAGAGTAACGGCTCAAAGAGTAAGGGAGCTGCGAAGGCGCGAGCAGGTCAGAAATGAAATCGATACTCATCAAAGTTGCTTGGCGGCTGTTAGCGATCTGCATCGGCTTGTGGGTTATGCTAGCCTTTGCCTTCTCACCTGGACTGCCGAAATCACTACGGACTCCTGCGGCAAGTGTAAGTGCTGTCATCCTGATTCTGTCGCTCTTTAGTTGGCGTCGAATACGATTTGCGCGAGTTCTAGCACTTATTACGCTGTTTATCGGTGGAGTGGTGTGGATAGGTATCCGCCCTTCAAACGAGCGTCAGTGGGTTCCGGAGGTTCGCGAAACTCCCTGGGGTGAAATAAACGGCGATACAGTGACAATTCACAACGTGCGTAATTTTTCCTATCGCACGGAGAGCGATTTCGATCCGGTCTATGAGACGCGCACATTTAATATTCAGGAGCTTACCGAGGTTGATATTCTGGTGGCCTACTGGGGCAGCAAAGCGATAGGCCATGTGATGGTGAGCTTTGGTTTTAACAACCGCGAATTTATCGCTTTTTCAATCGAGACGCGCAAAGAGATCGGAGAGGAATACTCAGCAATTAAGGGTTTCTTCCGCAACTATGAAATTACGTATGTGGTTGCAGATGAGCGGGATGTAATTGGGGTTCGAGCGAGTCACCGAGTTCCGGAAGAGCAGGTGCATGTGCTGCGCACACGAATGGCGCTTGAGAACGGTCGGAAGCTATTCTTGCACTACGTCCAAAAGACCAATCAGTTGCGCGAGCAGCCGAGCTTTTACAACACATTGACGACCAATTGCACAACGCAAGTTCTTGGGCTCGTTCAGGCGCTTGGTGGAGTAGCGGACTACACGTGGAAGATACTGCTTAGTGGCTATGTACCTGAGTATCTATATGAAACAGAGACCCTTATGCCGGGGATGTCGCTTGAAGAGATTATGAGCAAGTCGCTCGTGAATGAGCGTGCCAAGCAGTTTGCAGGCGACCCTGAGTTCTCGGTGCGTATCCGAGAAGGGGTGCCACGACCAGAGCCCAGAGCCCAGCCGTTACAACGATAGAGAGCGGGCTTTGCCCGACATGACATGACGCGGCGCTGCGAGCGCTTCAGAGCGGTGTTGTGCTCCAGCGACAAAGAGGGCCATAATAGTGGCAAGCAGTCTCAACGCCACCTGTAGATAGTCTTATGGCAAGGATTCGTATGGTATTTCGTCGCTTCGCTCTTCTTTCGGTTCTTCCGATTGTTTCTTTTGCGGCTGTGCAGCTCAGTGGCTGCATGTCAGCGGCTGAACACGCTGCCGCACTCCATTCAACACACGATCGCGATTTAACTGTTGGAGTCGTGCAGCGTGAGATCCGCTACGGTATGACTCAGTCTGATGTGGCTACGGCTCTCGGCTCGCCGAATATCGTTACCCGCGAGGACAACGGTAATGAGACATGGATATATGACAAGATAGCCACAGAGGCTTCGCGCTCTGCTGATTCTGGCGGATGGTGGGTAATTCTCGCTGGTTCAAACAAACAGGCCGGTGCATCTGCGACAACGCAACGCACGTTGACCGTCGTGATTAAGTTTGACGCGCAGCGACACGTTTCAAACTTTACCTATCACTCAACTAAGTTTTAGGTATAAAGCTCTAGCTATGACTCAGCCACAAACAAAGCTGCGCCCTGTGTTAGTACCACGTGTGCTAGCACTGGTTTGTATATTCGTTATCGCTGCGTTGTCGGGCTGCCAGATGCAACCACCGAAGCCTCCGCTGACGCAGCTACAGCTCAGGCAGTTGCAGAGTCGCTCGTACGAGAATCGAGATTTTATTACAGCGATGAGAGCAGTGATTAACGCTCTGCTCGATGAAGGTTTTATCATCAAGAATGCTGATAAGGACCTTGGTTTCATTCAGGCAACCAAGGATGTCGAGATTTCAGGTGGCGGCGGTCCAGCGGTTGATATCTTCGGTGGATTCGGTGGTGTTGGCGTCTGGGGCAATCCGCAACAACGGTGGCGTAACTCGTCTCAGATAGATTGTTCGGGAACGCTTACCAAGGTGGGCAACAGTACCAATGTGAGACTTATTTTTCAGAGGAAGACCCTCGACAACTTCGGTGTGCCGATGGGGATCTCGCTTATCGAGGACCCTGAGTACTATCAAAATGTGTTTGTGAAGATCGATAAGAGCTTGTTTTTAGAGCGCGAGAACCTAGTCGGTAGGTAGCTTCTTATCCGATGGCGGTCCGTCCACGTTCTGCTATCACCTGAGCAAGTTGACTCGCCCACAATGATTGTTGTGATAGTACCTTGTGTACGTAGTGGATCGATTCTCGGGGATAGGAAGCCCCAGACGATAGGGCACGTACGAGGTTTGCTGGTCCCCAGTTGTAGGCGACTAGTTGGTGCTCTCGAGAGCCGCCAAAGCGATGCTCAAGATACTTAAGGTACCATATGCCAAGCTTGATATTTATCTCAGGATTGTGCAGATCGTTGATCGCTTTCAATTCAATTTTGCTTATCTTTGAGAGATACTGCCCAGTCGCGGGCATAAGTTGCATCAGGCCCTTAGCGCCTCGGCGAGATACTGCTGTTCTGGAAAACATACTCTCAGCGCGAACGATAGCAGCAACGAAAAGGGGATCAATATCGGCCTTTTGACTCTCGGTGACGATTACTCGCGCTAATTCATCGCTATCAGTACGCGCAGGAAGCTCTTGTTTGATCATCGTCGAGACGAACTCGATCTTTGCTCTGTCTGTTGCGCTATTCGTGAGGGCAGGGAGAGTTGATGCATGTTTTGCGAGACGCGCCACCTCACGAGCTACCCGTAACTCGGTCTGTTCGAGGAAGGTGTGGTGTTCGCAGAGCGATAGCGCCGCAAGCGCGAAGCACGCCGCATACGAAGATATGGAGGCAACCGTGGAGTTGCGACGAAGAACCTGACTGAGACCTACTCGTAACTGTTTCATACTACCTTGTTCGAGAATCACAGCGTGCTAGTTGTGCTACTTACATCTCCACCGCCGCTATCTGTGCTACCAACCTTTGTGGCACGGATTTTTTTCCTACCTAATCGATGCGAGCTGTTGATGGCCCGGTTCAGATAAGTGACCTGGTGAACGGCGCGCATGGGTCTGAAATAAGGAAAAATGTAGTAATAAATGGTAGTTAGCGATTCCTTGAGAAACCCAACCTGTATCTGTAGAATTGGGAACTTGCGCTCTAACAAGGAGAAGTATGGGAAACGCCCTTAGTAAACAAACGGTGGTTGTAGGTGGTGGGCATGCAGGAATAGAGGCTGCATACGCGTCCGCGCGCCTAGGGGTTTCCACTATTCTTATGTCGCTCCGTCGTGACGGTATCGGTCAGATGTCATGTAATCCAGCTATCGGTGGAGTAGGTAAGGGGCACTTGGTAAAGGAGCTCGATGCCCTAGGCGGCTTGATGGGCCGTGCAATCGATGCAACGGGGATCCAGTTTCGGATGCTTAACACGAGTAGGGGCGCAGCAGCTCGAGCGTCCCGCGCACAGGCAGATCGTGAGCTCTACAAAGGGTGGGTGCAGCGTTACTTGGCGGATGTACAGAATCTAACGATTATCGAGGGGGAGGCCGCATCGATCGAGCTGGCTGGAGGTACGGTCGCTGGGGTTACGCTGGTAGATGGCAGCTTTATACCAGCGACTTCAGTGGTGCTAACGACGGGAACCTTTTTAAAGGGGTTGATGCACGCAGGGCCGCAGCAAACGCAAGGGGGCCGTCTCGGTGATAAAGCATCGAACGACTTGAGTGACTCGCTACGCTCACTCGGCTTTCCGCTGGGGCGGCTAAAAACCGGTACACCACCACGCCTACGGCGTTCGTCGATCGATTTCTCTCAGCTCGTTGAGCAGCCAGGGGATACGCCTCCTCAACCGTTTTCCTTTATGACGAGTGCGATTAATCGTCCGCAGATATCGTGTTGGATGACAGCGACTAATGAGCGGGCGCACGATATCATTCGGTCGAATAGAGAGCGAAGCCCTATGTTTAATGGGCAGATCCGCTCAGGTGGGCCGCGGTACTGTCCATCTATCGAGGATAAGGTGTTTCGGTTTGCCAGTAAGCAGAGCCACACTGTATTTCTTGAGCCGGAGGGATTTCAATCAGATATTGTCTATCCAAATGGAATATCGACATCGTTGCCGATCGACGTGCAGGAGCACTTTGTTCGTTCCATCAAGGGTCTTGAGCGAGTTGAATTTCTCGCCCCAGGATATGCAGTAGAGTACGATTTTGTAGATCCCAGAGCGTTAGCGCCAACGTACGAAACTAAAGATGTGCCAGGACTTTTTCTAGCGGGCCAGATAAACGGCACAAGTGGCTACGAGGAGGCCGCTGCGCAGGGGCTTGTTGCTGGCCTTAACGCAGCACATCGAGTGCTTGAGCGCGAGCCGGTAGTTATCACACGTGGACAGGGATATATCGGAGTAATGACCGACGACCTAACATCAATGGGGGTCGATGAGCCGTATAGAATGTTCACCTCTCGAGCTGAATATCGATTGATACTACGAGAGGATAATGCAACTCAGCGTCTCTGTCCGTTAGCGATCGCCCTGGGGCTTTTGAGTCAAGCGCAGATTGAGCAGTTTGAGAAGCGCCAAGGTGCCTACGAACGGGCGCTACAGTGGTTAACCGCAACGCGCCTCAAGCCATCTCAGTCGGCAAACGAGTGGCTTGAGCGTAAGGGTACAGCAGCGCTCAAGGATAGTGTTACCCTGACACAGCTTCTCAAGCGTCCTCAACTCACGTTGCAGGATATCTTTGAGATCAGCACTTACCAAGAGCAGTTAAGTGATGAGCTGTGTGCTGCACTTGAGATTGAGTGTAAGTTCAGTGGCTATCTCGACAGGCAAGAGGAGGAGGTAGCGCGGTTAAAGAAGCTAGAGGGAGAGCGTATTCCAGCTGATTTTCCGTACGATGCAATAAAGCAGCTACGAACAGAGGCTCGCGAGAAGCTAAAAAAACATCGCCCGGATTCTCTGGGCCAGGCGATGCGAATTCCAGGAATGACACCGAGCACTATCTCGCTTTTGGCCGTGTACCTGAAGCGCCATCGAAGCGCCGCGGGTCTGGGAGGAGAAGAAGAGACGAAGAATATCGCGTCGGAAAGCTTTTGCTAACAAGGAGTGGAGTCCCGCTTTTGTTGTTCAAAAATGAATGACGCTGGGTTTAACAGTCAGACAGGATTTCAGACGAAAGGAGCTAAAAAGCTATGCAGCCGAACTCTGTCTCTGAGTCGCTTGGCATTTCGAGTACGCCTCGTCTGATATGGCGAAGCGCCGTACTGATTCGTCGTATTGCAGCTGGGCTTGAGCAACTCTCTGTTGAAGCCGACTAATCTGTATCGCAGCGGAGTTCTGGAATGTGGTTAGGCGATTTACAGCTAGGTTGTACCGAGCATTCGCTTGCGCCTGAATTCTAATAGCCTGCGCGGCGGAACTGGCAAAGCAGCGTCCGCTACCCCAAAAGATGGTGCGAATCGCACACCCGGCCGCATTGCCAACAGATAGACCTGCCGCAGACTGTTTCCACGCAAGAGCTTGGTCGACCTGTAATTGAAGCGAGAGGGTTCGTGTATCAATTCGGTTCTGAAGACTCACAAGAGAGTTCTGCTGTTGAAAGAGTCGGTTCTGCGCGATCTGACTCTGCCGCTGAGAGTAGTTAACTGCGTATTCCTCTGAGCCACAGGGTTGCACGATAGCGTGCGCATGTGCTGTACACACGAGTAAGCCCACAGCAGCACTTAAAGCTTTAAGAGACCGATCCATGAATCCTCCGTCTTAGCCACCGTATACTATGTAACTCTGTATACTAGTGTAACTCTGTTGTCTTAAACGACACCGTGAAACGACACCAGTATGGTACCAAACCGAAATATTTAATCAAACGGGCGGTTTTGATTAGTGACTATCTATTTCCGACAGTTCCATACAGGAAGCGACCGAGAGTGCTTGAAATTTTTCTCTTACAGGGAGACTGTTCGTGATCATCCAAGATAGTGAATGGAGCTGGGGGGTGGACGAAGGATGATATGTGTCATAATGAATAAAGCCTGCGTGAGTGATTTTTGAAAAAATCACTCGCAATAGCAGGGCGAGCGCAATCTTGGCGGAGCCGAGGGGTCTGTAAAACCCAGGATCTGTAACCCAAAGTGTGTATGAGAGGAGAGTGCCTCCATTAATGCT
The DNA here is from genome assembly GCA_044360225.1 of Bdellovibrionota bacterium. GTDB lineage: Bacteria > Bdellovibrionota_C > UBA2361 > UBA2361 > OMII01 > OMII01. The sequence goes on from JBIKKR010000010.1 coordinate 17,628, forward strand.
CAATCCACAATCGCGTTGCTCAAAAAGTTGGAGAAAAAAACAAATCTCTCCGACGCATCTTACTATGAGCGGTTTGCTGATTTCAAGGGAGCGATTCTCAAGTTTTTTGCGAACATCAAACAGTGTCGTTCAGAGCTAAAGTCTCTCATGACCCTTAACTTTCACACACTCGGCACTTAGGAGTTTGTCGTCTTCTACGGCGCAACTTGACTCCGCCAAGATTGCGCTCGCGCAGCTATTCTCATTCATTTTCTTCAAAAATGAATGAGGCTGGGTTTAGTATGACTGAGAAGTTCCCCTGGTTTGAGGTGTTGCCCCCGAAGCCATCAATGTAGCGTGTCGAAGAGATGATCATGACGTGCGTAGCTGTACCATCAGACACTCATGTAACAGACGATAGTCTATGGCATACCAAGCTCAAGACGCCAGGAGTTCCCTACCACAATCCCGCAGCCAGAACGGAACTCATTCTTCACGCTATGGCCCAAGCGGAGCAGAATCCTGATCTCTTTGTGCATCTTGGAGATGTTGTCCATGCTAGACACGTGGCTAGCTATAAAACGTTTAACCGAATTTTTCGTCGTATTTTTCCAAGGACCCCCCTTCTCGCAGTGGTTGGAAATCACGACCTAGCGCAGGCAATGACAAATGACCTCGATCTTGTGGCGCCGGCCTCGAAGATGGCTGAGAAGGACGTCCTAAGCTGTAGGCTCACTGTAGGAGGATGGGAGCTGTTCTCGATCGACGCAAAAGTAGATCAAGCAGCATCTGGTAGCGATCATCAGGCAAAACAGCAAGCAACCCTTGATTGGCTAGAAGGCGAGTTGCAATCGTTATCCCCTCAAGCACGAGCAATCATTTGTACTCACTTCCCGATTATAGCTCTGGAGAGAGATATCTCCGGATATCCACCAACGGAATTTGGACTCGCGCTTGCCAGGCTCTTGCGGAAATACTCGGATCGAATCAAGTTGGTAATGCATGGCCATATTCATCATGGAGCATACTACAGCGATAGTAGCCAGAGTTCGCTCCAACCACCACTTAGGTTTAGAAGTGCTCTGTGTGCAAGCTATCCATTGACGCAGTCGACAAACCAAGCTTCAAACGCTCCAATTTTCGACCGGAGCAACCCATTTGGATACGAGCGCCTACAGCTTCCAGAGTCATGTAACTTTACGCTGACACCTACAGTACTTGGCCCCTCAAATACAGGGGCAGGGTAGCGAACAAGAGATAACCACTACCTCACCCTACTCAACCCTCACCCTCTCTGCCCCTTGTAGCTTTTTCATAATCGGGGTCTTTACCACGCCACCTTTGGAATCAAACTTAATTGGCCCGCTTGCTCCCTGCATCTGCGTGGCGAGCAGCTCGCGCTTGATAGCGTTAAGATCGAATCCCTTGGCACGCTCGATTGCATCCTTGTAGAGATACAGAACGTCGTATCCCGTATCAGCACCTAAATCCGGTGTTAGAGCGAAGCGGGCTCGATACCGGTCAACGAAATCCTTGGCTGAATCAGAGTACGTTGCAAAGATAATCCCTTCAAGGGAGCCATTTGCTACCTCAATCTGGGGATCCTCTAAGAGTATTGTCGCCATTGGTATCTTGATGTTGAGCTCCTTCAAGGCCCGGCCCGCGAGGCCAAGTTGAGAGTAGATCGTCATAAATATAAGGTCTGGCGCAGAGCGGCGGATCTTTGCAGCAGCGGTCCGAAATTGTAAGGAGTCGGAGCCGGAAAACTCAAAGAAGTCGGTCTCAACGCCGCCGAGTCTCTTGTACTCGTCGCGAAAGACCTGTGCGAGTTCCGACTCCCACGGCAGGGTATTGCTAATCACCGCAGCAGTGCGCCACCCCTTTTGAATCGCGAAGGCTGCAATGGCCTTGGTTGAAACGGTGTCGTGCGGCCAGAGATTGAAGATATTGTCACCAGCTTCATTAAATGTCTCAAGGCCGATCGTCGGTGCGGTGATAATGACCGGATCGCGCGCCACAATCGGTGCTAGCGCCAATCCTCCAACGCTCCAACTCGATCCGACAAAGAGAGATATCTCTGGATCAAGCCGTAGTTGTCGGTACGCACTGACTGCATGGGACGGAGATTCAACTTCACGACTATCCTGTACGACCAGCTCAATCGTTCTTCCAAAGATTCCACCTTGAGCATTGATCTCATCGCGCGCCAACATCAACCCATTGAGCGCATGGGTTCCAGTAGCTTTGCATGCACCAGTGAGACATAACACGACCCCCACTTTGAGTGGCTCAGCACATGCAGGGCGCATACTCGTGATAAGTGCGCACAATGTTGCCAGTAATAACGGAAACGAAAACTGCTTCATAGCACTTACTGCTCCCCCTCGATCTCCTGTTTCATGTCATACGCCGGAACGCCGCTGGTATCTTTCTCGATAACTCGAGCAGGAATACCAACGGTAGTTGTGTTATCTGGCACATCGTGTAACACGATGCTACCCGCGGCGACCTTCGAGTTTTTGCCAACGGTTATGTAACCCAAAACCTTGCATCCAGCGCCGAGCAGCACCCCTTCACAGATGTGCGGGTGGCGTAGGCCACTTGCCTTTCCAGTGCCGCCGAGGGTTACGTTGTGCAGCATCGAGACATTTCGCTCTACCTGCGCGGTTTCCCCGATAACGATACCGGTGCCGTGATCGATAAAGACACCACCCTCAATGCGCGCTCCAGGGTGAAGATCCATCGAGTAGGTTTCAACGATAAGTGATTGAAGGTAACGCGCGAGCGCGGTGCGTTCTCTCTTCCAATAGTAGCGAGCAACGCGGTACGATTGGAGGGCCTTAAATCCGCGATAGAAGAGAAAAGCTTCCACGAGGTTGGTGCACGCCGGGTCGCGGTCGAGTGTGGCTTGAAGGTCTGCTAAGCTATTGGCTACCAAACCAGCATCGTGTGTCACCGCTTCATGAATGAGCTCAGGGAGTACTGTTGTCGCATGAGCAGTAGTTGTAAGGTTTTTAAGGATAAGTGCGCAGAGTGCGCTTTCAAATGAGTCGTGAGCGCCGACCATCTCGTGCAGAAATGGAGCGAGCGCAGGCTCACTTTGTGAGACGATGCGAGCTGCCTCAATCAAGCCTAACCAGGTGGCTGTTTGAGGTGAGTTTGATGCTGGTGGGTGGTCTTTTGTCATGCTGAATCCTTTAGTTTTTTTTTAAGGTACTGCCCTGGAGTCTACCCAGCAGCGCTGTCGAGCTGCCCAAGGAGCCGCTTGCGGATCTCTACGAGGCTATCAAGTAATCGGGTTATCTCAAGGTCAGTGTGTCTGCACGAGAGTAAGATTCGTACTACGGCACCATTGCGGCGAAGGCTCCGCGCTGGTAGTGCATCGACCACGATTCCACGCTGGAGCAACGCCTCTTGGATTGCGCGCGCCTGCTGGTAGGTATCAAACCACAAGGCAACTAGGGGCGTATCGTCCTCGCTGACGACGTGCCATCCCTGCTCACGCACGGCAAGCTGAACAAGGCGGCTCCGTATTGCAAGCTTCTCACGGTGCGTAAGTGTCACTTCACATAGATCAAGCGCCGAGCTTAAGCTCGCCGTTTCAACCGCCGAGGGTGGTGGCTCTACCCGCAGGTAGCGTGAACGCTGGACGAGGAGCTCGCGGACCTCGTGAGGACATACGAGCGCCGTGACCTGTCCCCCGGTAAGGATAGACGCGCTCACAATTCGCGCCAGGAGGTTTGGAGCAGAGGGGAGTGTTTCGGCGCTACCAGCTCCACGGAGGCCGCCGTGAGCAACCGCAGCGCTCTCATCAAGCACTACCCAGGCGTTGTGCGTCGAGAGTCCAGTGAGAAGAGGTGTACGATCGATCCTCTTGCCGGTAGTTGCTGACACGGTTTCCGCAATGAGTAGGATTCGCGATGCAGTCTGATGGCGCTCTAAGCTTTGCAGGTACTCCCCTGCTGTTTCGCACTCAACAAATTCAAGATCCACAAGCGCACAGGCATCTGCCAGTGGTAAGGAGCTCATCGCCGGTCCGATCACGACACCGCCTCCTGTTGCTAGCGCTGTCACAAGAGTGAGGATAGCCTGGTTTTTGGTGGCAAAGAGCAGGGCTGATTCTCCAGCGAGAAACTGGGCTGCGCGGGCCTCACACATCGTATGAAGCGCAGTGAGGCCACCAAGGTAACGACTTGCGCAGAAGCTCTCCCCCAATTCCTCAAGCGCGCGTATTGCTGCAGCTTTAGTATCTTTGTGTGACCAGAGATCAAGGACGTTCCAGGTGGCGAAGCTCGTTACAACGACTGAGCGGTAGAGCGGGTGGAGCGAATCTACACCGGCTCGGAGCCCGAGATCGGGAGCGTGGCTCGGCAGTTCACTGGCTAGTTCACGAGCAATCTCTACTTGTAGTGGGGGTTTCATCGTCTGACGCCTCCCGCAGTATATTTTACGTCTGTAGTAAGCACGATTCTATCAGCGGATCGATCTCCCCGTCGAGTACTGCATGTACATCAGAGGTCTCGTAGTTGCTCCGTAAATCCTTAACCAGTTGATACGGCTGCATGACGTAGTTACGGATCTGGCTCCCGAAGTCGATCTTTTTGCGTTGACCTTTAAGTTGATCGATTCGCTCACGCTGGTTCTGTTGCTCCAGCTCATAGAGCTTTGATTTAAGGATCTTCATCGCGCGTGATTTGTTTTTGTGTTGCGAGCGCTCGCTTTGGCACGCTACGACGATCCCAGTCGGTATGTGTGTGAGGCGTACCGCAGAATCAGTCTTGTTGATATGTTGACCACCAGCGCCTGATGAACGGTAGGTATCTACTCGCAGGTCAGCTTCGTTTACCTCCACTTCAATCTCCTCCTCGATGTCTGGTGTGACAGCAATTGAGGCAAACGATGTGTGTCTGCGCGCATTCGAGTCAAACGGTGAGATGCGCACGAGTCTGTGAACACCTGACTCGTTACGGAGGTGGCCATACGAATAGGGGCCCTCGACGAGGATCGTCGCATTCTTAATGCCAGCACCTTCGCCCGCTTGGTAGTCGAGGATCTCAGTTCGAAAGCGTTTGCGCTCGCACCACCTAAGATACATCCGCAGGAGCATATCACCCCAATCCTGCGCCTCAGTTCCACCAGACCCTGCATTAATCTCGACGATGGCGTTCTGGCTGTCAAACTCGCCGTTCATTTTGCACTTAAACTCAAGCGAGTTGAGGGCTGCTGCGAACTCATCTATCAGCCGCAGAGCCTCCTGAATAAACTCGTCATCGCCAGCTTCACGACCGAGTTCAAACGCGGCTTCGGTGTCTGAGCTGAGCTGTGTAAGCTTCTTAAAGCTTTCAAGACGCTCAACGCACTGCGCACGTTCACGCATGATCGCCTTGGCTTTGTGCGAATCGTTCCAGATCTCGTTTGATTGCGACTGTTGTTCGAGCTGGTCGACCTTGGTGGTCAGAGTGGGGATGTCAAAGAAACCCCCTAAGAACTTCAACGCGCTCGTTAAGTCCTTGGAGCTTGTACTTAAACTCAGATGGCTCAAAGTGGATTGTCATACTCGTAGAGGGATTATTCGCGCTTTTGGAGGTCAAGGAAAGCTTTTTATCAAAAAAACTCTATCGTGATAACTCCGCCCCATCCTCAGCCGCCAGGAGCGTGCCCGAAAAACCAAGGCTGCGGGCTTCAATCTCCAGTTGCTGAATAATCCGCTCGATCTCTTGGGCGCGTTCGGCTGCAGATAGTGGAGTGTTCTGCAGGTGTCGTAGGTAGATGTGCGCAGCGTAGGCAACGTTCGGATTTGCGCTGGCGAGAAGCGTGGCTGCGGGTTCAAGTGTAAGCTCAAAGCGCCCCTGATCTGAGCGAATACATGACAGGTGCCCCAGATCAAACACGCACACATCCGAGCCTCTGCAGAAGTTAATAAGATCGGTATTGAGCTCCGTAGCATCGCAGGTAAATGCGTAGATCTTTCCTGCTAGAGAAAACGTAACTCCGTGGTTGTAGTGAGTCGGCAGGTGTACCGAGTGAACCGAAAGGGGGCCGACCTCGTAGTGCCAATTAGCGGTATCAGGACCGGGGCGATACTCAAGCACTCGATCGTCGCAGTGACTTGAGAGTTTGGTCTGCGCTTCGTCCCAGAGAGTTTGTGTTGCTTGGATCATCCTACAGACGTTCTGAGGAGCATGGATAATTACTCGCTTGATGCCCAAGTATCGCGCATCATCAGACCAGGTGAGACACTGGAGTAGTGGAAAGAGCCCAAAAACATGGTCGATATGGCCGTGAGAGATATGGATCTGCAACTCGCGGCACCTGTCAAAAGCGCCGTGGTCCACAAGCCTCTCTGGTATGCCGACTCCGATGTCGATAACGTACGTAGTTTCACCAAGCACAACGCACGCAGCTGTTTGACCGCGATGCGAGTCAAGTCGGCATGTGCCTGAGCCCAGTAAAATGACGCGGTGGGGATCTCTCACGTTAGATCGTGTAAACAGTCTACGCTGGTAAGTGCTTTCTATAGCCCTTAATGAAATCCTCAAGCTTCTTGGCGGTCTCAGCACTAATAAGGTGCTCTGTCTTACACGAGTCGATCTCAGCCTGCTCCGGAGATACCTTAAGGATGTCGGTCAAAAAGGTTAGGAGTATGCCCTTTCGCGCCATTACCGCACGAGCTATCGCCTCGCCCTCTTCTGAGAGTGAGAGAAACTTGTTCTCGTCCTCAACGATAAGATTTTTCGCCTTGAGCGCCTTTAAGTTAATCGAGGCGCTGCCGGTCGTAATATTGAGGTCACGTGCCACGTCGGTCACTCGAGCATAGCCACGCTTCTCGCGCAGCTCTAAGATCGTCACCAGGTGGTGTGCAGCGCTGTGCGTGATGTTATTCTCTTCAAATTTCTTCCAGATATCCATGAACCAAAGACTACAAACCTTTGCTAGGCATGTCAAAGTTTAGTTTGCTCTCATAGCTATCTGTTAGATGCCTAGGATATTCCGATTCTCCAGGGGCGGTGCGATTTGCAAAACCCTTCATTATAGCCCATGCTAGCCCTGGTGAGACAGGCCGATCGGTGGTCGTAGTATGTTGAATTTAATGAACAAAGTTAGATCATGGGCGGCTGTGGCGGCGCTAGCGGTCGTATCGACGTGCCCGACGATCGAGACCGCCGGGGCAATTGAAGCTCCGGGAGAGGTGCTCAACAGGGATGTGGGGGTGTTTATCGAGCTTGGCACCAAGGTTGACCTCTCTCGGCAGTTTACCAACGTGAGCGGCGAAACCCACCAGCTTAAGGATTTCGTGGCTCCGGGGAAGCCAATCGTGATCGCCCCAGTCTACTACAAGTGCCCGCGCCTCTGCGGCCTACTGCTCGATGGTGTCTATAATCTACTAAATGATATTCCGCTTCAGTTGGGGGCTGATTTCTCCGTATTAGTGGTTGGTTTTAATCCCCAGGAGACCCCGGGAGATGCGGCCAAGGTGATGAATAAGTTCAACGCCAAGCTTATCGGAGACCCTGCCACAAGGACTTCTGCGATACACTATTTGATAGGGGGCGAGGAACAGGTTCGAGGGCTGATGGGGGAGTTAGGCTTTAAGTATATGCGCGACGGAGAGGATTTTGCACATTCTGCGGCGCTTATGATATTGACGCCGACGGGTGAGATCTCGCAGTATTTCACTGGCATTATGTTCTCCCCCTGGGATGTGCGGCTAGCACTAGTCGAAGCGTCGAAGGGAGGCATCGGTACAGCGGTAGATCACTTGCTCCTGTACTGTTTTAGATTCGATCCGCTTCAAGGAAAGTACACCTGGGCAGTCGTCGGTCTCTTACGGGTCGGTGGGGCGTTAACCCTGATCGGTCTAGCGGCGGTGTATTTTTTCTTTGCGCGAATACGGCGCCAAGGATGTGGTTGATGATACGGTGACTGGCGAGGCCCAGAGAGTGGGTGGCGCCGCGCGGTGAACGAGTTTAGTGTGGGCGGTGTTTGAGCCGCTGAGAGTGTAACGGGTTAGGAAGCTATGTTGGGATTATTAGGCGAGCAGGGTTCTGAGTTTGCGCACAAGGTCGATTTCGCCAACGATATCGTCACGATTATATCGGTCATCTGCACCGTAGCGATCGTTGGTACCATGCTCTACTTTGCGGTTATCTACCGTCAACGAGACGGCAAAGATCACGACACGCCCATGATTGAGGGGAATAACACCCTCGAGGTGATCTGGACTGTCTTTCCGACGCTCGTGTGCATCTGGGTTGCCTGGCTTGGGTATGATGCCTTTGTTGATTTGCGGTCGCCGCCAGCTGATGCGATGGAGATTAACGTCACTGGTCGTAAGTGGGCGTGGGACTTCCAGTACAAAAATGGCAAGAAGACCACCAGCGAGATCGTAGTTCCGGTCGACCAGCCCGTTAAGTTGATCATGACCTCAAAGGATGTTCTGCATTCTTTCTTTGTTCCGGTTATGCGTACGAAGATGGACGTTATTCCTGGTCGCTATACATACGAGTGGTTTAAGCCGGTGAAGACCGGAGATTTTCAGGTGTTCTGTACCGAGTACTGCGGAAACGAGCACTCCAAGATGCTAGCGCGGCTCAAGGTTCTTCCGCGGGCCGAGTTTGAGCGCTGGCTTGCTGACGATAGCGAAGAGCGGAAGCTTGCAGCCCTAAAACCATCCGACCTCGGCAAAGAGCTCTACGCGGGCAAGCAGTGTGTTTCGTGCCACAGCTTAGATGGAACTCCACGCGTAGGCCCAACGTGGCTCAAGGCGTTTGGCAGAGAGGGTGAGTTGGCGGATGGAAGCAAGTACAAGATCGATGAAAACTACATCCGCGAGTCTATCCTTAATCCGCAGGCAAAGACTGTAAAGGGCTATCCGGCGATGGGGATGCCGAGCTATCAAGGGCAGCTCTCTGATGATGAGGTCACCGGCATCATCGAGTTTATCAAGACGGTCGATGGCTCACAGAAGATAGACGTAGCACCCAGTGCGCCCAAGAAAACTGCCGCTGCAGCTGGGGCTACCCCCGTTGAGCGTGGCAAGGCGATCGTCCACGACACAGGCAACCTCTGCATGACGTGTCATAGTCTCGATGGATCGAAGTTGGTCGGCCCATCATTCAAAGGGCTATGGGGACGTCAGGAGAAGCTCTCAGACGGCTCAACAGTGACTGTTGACGCGGCCTACATCAAAGAGTCGATTTGGAAGCCTGCTGCGAAGGTCGTCGAGGGCTACGGTCCGGTAATGCCTGCGATGTACGAAGGCAAGCTCACGGAAGAGAACTTAAACGATGTAATCGAGTACTTAAAGACGCTTCAATAGGGCGAGCGAAGAAGTTTAAAAGAGAGAGGTAGGTAACCTATGTCAGCGCACACTCACACAGCACACGGTAACGAGGAGCTTAACTATTTAAATTGGAAGACCGGTATCTGGTCGTGGCTCACGTCTACAGACCACAAGCGGATCTGCTTCCTGTACCTCTTTGCGATAATGATCTTCTTTATTGGCGGAGGTATCGCAGCGCTTCTCATGCGTACTGAGCTGGCCTTCTCAGGTTCTCAGTTAATTAAAGACCCGCACACCTACAACGTGCTCTTTACGATGCACGGTGTGTTCATGATCTTCCTGTTTGTCGTACCTGGCATTCCAGCGACCCTTGGAAACTTCCTTATTCCGCTAATGATCGGTGCCAAGGATGTAGCGTTTCCGCGGCTCAATCTTTTTAGTTGGTACGTGTATGTTATTGGTGCGCTCATTGGTGGCTACGCGATGTTGCATCCGGTAGATACAGGGTGGACGTTCTATGCTCCGTACAGCACGACAACCGATACCTCGGTGAGCTTAATGGTGTTTGCTGCGTTCGTGCTTGGATTCTCCTCCATCCTTACGGGACTTAACTTTATCGTAACGATCCACCAACTGCGCGCACCGGGAATGACGTGGATGCGTTTGCCGGTTTTTGTCTGGGCCTCGTACGCCACAGCGGTTATCCAGACCGTGGCAACCCCGGTGGTTGGTATGACCCTGCTACTGGTTATCGCCGAGCGTATGTTCGGTGCTGGAATCTTCGATCCGAGCAAGGGTGGTGACCCGGTTCTTATGGAGCACCTCTTCTGGTTCTACTCACACCCGGTGGTGTACATTATGGTTCTTCCAGCGTTTGGTGTCGTAGGAGAGATTATTCCGGTATTCTCACGTAAACCACTCTTCGGTTACAAGATGGTGGTGCTCTCGTCGATGGCGATAGCGGGAGTCGGTTTTATCGTCTGGGCGCACCATATGTTTGTCGCCGGAATCTCTGATTTCTCAGCGAAGTTCTTCTCTATCGTGACCTTCCTCGTAGCGATTCCAACAGCAGTTAAGGTGTTTAACTGGGTTAGCACGATGTACAAGGGATCGATCTCCTTCAAGACGCCGATGCTCTACGCCATGGCATTTGTGTTCCTCTTTATGGTGGCAGGCACAACTGGTATCTACCTAGCGATGCTTGGAGTTGATGTGTACTACCACGATACGTACTTCGTCGTGGCACACTTCCACTACACGATTCAGGGTGGTGCGGTTATCGGCCTTATTGCAGCACTACACTTCTGGTTCCCCAAGATGAGCGGCAAGATGTACAATGAAACCGTTTCAAAGGCTGCGTTCGCCATCCTCTTCTTCGGGTTTAACCTCACGTTTATTCCGCAGTTCATCCTCGGTATGGAGGGTATGCCACGTCGCTACTATGATTATCCTGCGCAGTATCAGACACTACACACGATCTCGACGATCGGAGCGTACCTCAACGGTTTTGGATACATGTTTGCTCTGGTTAACCTTCTCTGGACAGCGAAGTTCGGCAAGGTAAAAGCTCCGCGCAACCCGTACAATTCGGTGAGCTTAGAGTGGCAGACACAGTCTCCGCCGATTCACGAGAACTTCCCAGAGACCCCAGTGGTTGACAAGGAGCCGTACCACTACGGAACCCCGACACACACACATGCGTAGTCACCGGGATTAAACAGACAAGGTAAGGAATACAAGACAGGGACGTTATGAGCACTTCAGCGATAGTCGACCACAATGTACCACCGGGAGAGCCACCGATAATTCACCACATGGATAGCGCCACGGCGTACGGGGCTGCGAAGCTCGGTATGTGGCTCTTCTTGGCCACTGAAGTCCTCCTCTTTGCAGTGATGTTCTGTAGTTTTGCAATAATGCGCTACTACCACCTCTCGGAGTTCCATGAGGCGAGCCATCACCTGAATCTCTGGGCGGGTGCAATTAACACAGCGATCCTCTTGTTTTCGAGTTACACGGCGGCCGTTGCGGTAACCAAGGCTCAGCTGGGAGATAATAAAGGAGTTGTTCGCAACTTCGGTATAAGCGTCTTCTGTGGGTTCCTCTTCTTAGCCGTAAAGACCTTTGAGTACACCGGCAAGGCGCATCACGGCATGTTCCCGTTTGTCTGGAATAGCCACTTTTATGAGTACAAGAACTTCCTCGGAATTTACTACTGCATGACCGGACTGCATGCACTGCACGTTATCATCGGTATGGTGGTGATGACGTTGTACGGTATTCGTCCAGCGCTCAAGAATCGTTTCTCAAGAAAGTACTACACACCGGTTGAGCTCAGTGCTCTGTATTGGCACTTGGTTGACCTTATCTGGATCTACCTATTCCCGCTTCTGTATCTAGTAGGATAAAGACGCTTCATAATGATTTGAATTGGCGATAGTTTCGGAGATCTCTCACTATGTCACATGCGCACTCTCACTCTCACTCCCATGGTCACTCAGATGCTCACGAAGAGCAGGGGCACGTTGTGCCAGTGAGCACATTCTTCAAGGTGCTCATTACCTTGCTTGTGCTGACGGTCATTACAGTACTCGCAGCCAAGGTTGATCTTGGAAAGTGGAATATCGTAGGAGCGCTTGTTATCGCTTCGATTAAAGCATCGCTGGTTATCCTGATCTTCATGCACGGCAAATACGAGAACAAGATCCTCTGGACCTACATCATTATCCCCTTTGTGCTCTTGGCGATCATGATCGGCGGAGTTTTTACTGACGATCCGTTCCGTGACAGGATTTCACACTTTAAGGTTGAGCAGAAGAAGTAGTGTCTGTATAGTTTGCCGGAGCGGACTTTAGCAGCTTACTCGTTATAGTGTGAGAACGTTGAAATGGGGCCCCAAAAACGTAGTGGAATAGGGTTCTAGAACTGTGCTACCGTGAGGAGATGTTTGAAAACAGGAGCACTCGAAGAGATGGTTTGGCCGCAGCAGGGGTGATTCTGATAGGGCTAGTCCTACCCGAGGTCTTGCGTCGTACTAGGCAAGAGCTTGCCTTTATTCGCCTATCTGAGGCAATTAACCAAATTCCTAGTGGCATAAAGAGGAAATTAACCTACGGCGGGAATGACTTTGACCGATGTGTTAAAGTGGCGCTTGGTGCGCTGAATGTAGACGATGGAAAGAGGCGAAGTGATCTGTTCGGCTTGTGCCATGTGGAAGGTCCTAGCAGTATGCCCCTAGAATGCAAATTTCTGGGATCAAATTTGTCATTTGGAATCGCTGCGAAGAGCTACCACCAATTTTCCGTACTTAGGCGTAGCGGAGGAGGTTTTGTAGTCTCAATTCATGAAGGTCAGATCGCACAGCTGAGAAATAATATTTCTCTGGAGGAGCAGGTTGCAGTAATTTTAAGCGCCGTCGGGAGTTCACTAGCGTATTTAAAGGCGATAAAACCGAGAGAAGCAGAGATTCCACGGAGTATGTTTGAGATCGGGTCTTTGTCTGACTATGTGTGTCCTGAAGATACTCAGGTAGCGGCGAAGGTTTATGCTCCCAGCATGGTGGCTCTTTTAGTAGGGTGGCAGATGGCAGGCAGTAGAATGAGTGCCGATTTGCATGAATGGCATCGCTTCGCACTCGATTCCGGTAATCCTTTTATTCTACCGGAGGCTTGTAGTGAATTCTTGCGTACATGCCGCGATTCTTTTTTTGGCGCCCGAAACGGCCACAGATTTGAAGAGCTGTTGCCAGCTACTTTGGAAGCGGCAGTCACTCTGATACGCGAGCTTGGCTTTGATGGCAGAAACGCAGTTGGCCGTTTAGCGACCTTCTAAATTGTTGTGCATTTCGGTTTCTTTAAAAGCGATGCCCTAGGGCTACCTGACTACCGCATCCCCCGAACACCACCATCAACCATCCGTTCTCCGTCAAAGATATACTCACCAGCGAACGCTTCATTGCGAATGAGGTAGGGAAGCCACTCGCGATCGTCGGCCCACATCCGATTGTAGGGCAGAGCGTTCACGTGACTCCAAAAGGGGATAGCCTCCGGGCTCTCGGTTGGAGTTCCTGTGTGCCCCTCAGCGCGAAAGACCCAACACTCAAGGTTGTATCCATCAACAAAGGCAAACTTTAAGTTGCCGATCTGAGAGAGTGAGTGGGGAGTAACTGAGATCTCTTCCTGCACCTCACGGATCGCCGCTTGGAGTGGAGTCTCTCCCGCCTCAAGTTTACCGCCAGGGGCGTTTACTTTACCCGCACCGAGGCCGCGCAGCTTCTCAATGAGCAGCACCTCCTCTCCGTGAAATATAAAACACAGCACTGCAACATCCTTAGGTGTCCAGAGCTTCCAATCGATCTGCATAGATTGCCTTGTCGGTGTTTACTCAGGGATCTCGACAAACTCTACTGCTCCTGTCTCAGGCGCTAGGAAGGCAATCGAGTACGTATCAGCAGAGAAGAGCGCCCCTGGATTAATGATTCTGGTCCTACCCCGCACTTCGTTGCGTTGCTCGTGGGTGTGTCCGTGCAGGACGTAGTCGTACTGCTGTGAATCAGCGGCCTGCTCGATAGTACTTAGGCGAGTGCCATGATTGACGAAGAACATCTTTCCGGCATGCGAGAAGGTAAGTGTCTCTTCGATCCCGTAGAACCCAAGTTCTGTGCACTTTTTCTTGAGTCCAGAGCGCTCTCCATCGTTGTTACCATACACGAGTCTCAGAGGAACTCCAGCGAAGTGCTTAAGGACAGGCGGCGAGATAATATCTCCACAGTGAATAACAAAGGTAGGCGCACGTTCTTTAAAGATACGTACCGCTTTGCGAATCATCCGCACGTCTTCGTGCGTATCTGAGATAATTCCAATAACATCGGTCATAGTGAGCGTACGCTAGCAGACTTTCTGTTTGCTGTGAACGGGATTGAGTGTGCGTATAGCTTCCCTAGCGCGACCTCCCAGGTTCCGTAGCAGCTGGCGTACCTGCCTGGCTGTCACCTCCGACCATAGAGACTAATCCTCCCGCGATATTGCCGATACTAAGCCCTAGCCCGCGTACGATCTCGGGCCCCAGATACACTATGTCGGGCAGCGGAGTAGAGAGTGTGCCAGCGACCGGCAGAGGCAGATTAAGTTTAAGCAGCCCGATAAATATCGTAAAATCGAGCTTGTCAGTGGCTGTAACGCTTCCCTTTACTGTAAAATCGGGGAGGTTCTTGGTGTCGATTTCTACCTTCTTACAGGTAATCTTGCCCTGGTTAAAATCTATATCGACAGTGCCCTTATCAATGCCAAGACGTCCAGCATCATCGAGAACCTCCCGAATACCATCGCTAATGCTCGAAACGGACTTAGGCAGGATCGCATTGAGGGTTCCACCAAAGACCGTTATCAGCGCATCAAACGGTAGGAAGAGGATATTAAACGGCACCTGCCCATGAAGAGTGCTCGGGACTATGAAGCGTGATACCAGGAGCTCTGAGCGGCCAGTGATCGTCGCTCGTGGATTAGTTGGTGACAGAGAGAGATCCAGGTTAAGACGATCAATAGTCCCCTCGAGAAGTTGACCATCTCCCTGAGCGAGCGCGGCAAGTGGCAACACGTTTACCTTATCGGCAGTAGCTTTAAGATTCACGGTAGAGTCGAGCGAGCCGGATGCAGAAGCTGATAGAGTTCCTGCGCCATCAAAAGTTGCCGCGAGCGATGCGCGTTGGATCGTCAGTGAGTTGGGAGTAGTGAGTTCAGCGCTCAGGTTTGAGATTCCGAGTTTTTGGTAGATCGCTTTATCGATCACAACAGATGCGTTAACGAGCGGTAGTTTTGGCAAAGTGGTGGTATTCGTGGCAGGTACTTGCGTTGTTTTAGGGGCCGCTGGTACATCGGAAGCTGCCATGCTCATTGCTGGTGTCGGTGCAGCAAAGAGCCCTTCGAGGATATCAAAATTGACCTCGCTTAGGTGTGCAGCTAGCTTTGAGGGGGTGGTGTATGGATCAAAACCAACATCGCCAGAGAGGGAGCCCTTCGCGAGCGGCGCCCCGTTTGCGATAAGTTCAAGTTCTCCCTTGTCCACAGTGATTGAGTCTTTTTTGAGAGCAAGTGCTGACGAGATATGTGAGCCCTTGAGATCTGCAGATGATGGGGCTATCGCCCTGTTTACTTTGACAGCGAGGTCAATTGGTGCCGGCTGCTGAAGTGGATATCCGCCTTTAAGTTCGTATTCAAACTCAGTAAAAGGGGTCGAGGCGATCGAGAGGGTTTTTAAGAGTGTATCACGGACGAGCGCCTTCGTGATCCGAATCGATTGTAGCGCATCGCGTGTCTCGGAGAAATTGAGTGTCGCATCGAACTCAAGTGGAGTCGGCTGCAGGGAGCCTGCTTTTGCAGAGATAGAAATGTTACGTGGTGCAAAGAGAGCTGCATTACGTACAGTAATAGAGCCGCGGAGGAGCTCCTCGCGCAATGAAAGGCTCGGGCTCTGGACAGTCACACGGGTTTGTAGCCGCAGCTCGGAGTCACCATTTGAGTCGGCTTTGGGGATATCAAGAGAGATCATGTCGACGAGGTAGGAGGCCTCAGCGGCTGCGTTGATGTACCTACATGAACTATTTTTCAGAGCGGCGTTTTCGATCGAAATGCTGAATGCAGGCTTTGAAGTGGCGTTTTCGAGACGCTCTGTTGGTACCGGCTCTTGCGGTGGTGTGGTTTTGTGATGTGTTTCTGCGCTTGCACCTGCCACCATAGAGATGTGCACTCCGTCGCCTGAAATTGAGGTGATATCGAAGTTCTTACTGAAGAGCCCCCAGACATTATAGGTCAGACGTAGTGAGCCAGCAGTCACAGCCAGGGGCGCAGTGGAGTAGCATGAACTCTCCTTGGCGTTGCAGTGTACTTGTAGCCCTGTAAGTTCGATCTCGCTCAAGAGCTTAATTGTGGCGTTTTCAGCTGTTATGCTCATCCCTACAAGCTCGCTGATCTTTGGCAGAAGGTAGGATTGGACAAAGCGCTCGCTGCGAAGTAGGAAGTGGCAGGTGCCCAGTATGATGGTTGGCAGTCCGAAGAGAAGTGCAACGGATATCCAGAGTAGCTTTATCCAGAGTAGCTTTGTAGTTCGGTTTCGCATAGCTTGTAGGGATAGAAACAAACCCGAAAATTCTCATTATTGTATGCTCTGCGGAGGCCTCCATGCCATAGCCTCAATAGAAAATCATCCTAAGGCGGGAGCGTCGCAGTTCTCATCCATTTTAAGACTGTCAGGCTGTAGACCCGGCTACTGAGTGCACCTCTGAGACGGTTGGGGTCACCGGAGATCCAAAA
>JBIKKR010000107.1:0-10501 GCA_044360225.1 Bdellovibrionota bacterium
AAGTACGCACTCAAGATCATGCAGGATTACAGGCGCTGGAGCTCAGGCGTTATCTGAGTTTAACTGATTACAGGAATCCGTGTCGTGCGCGTACAGATGCAGGGTTTAGGTGCTACATTGAGAGGTTATCGCCTCCTACCGCTCGCATGTGCCGACGCGATTCCAAGACAAGAAAAATTGCAACCATTCAGCATAATCCATTTCTTTCACGTAAGCCCCTATTAAGGGGCGGATTTGCGGGAGCTTATCCGGGGTGGAAAAAACTAACTATTCACCAAAACATCGCATCCCCGATTAGGGGATGACAAGGAAGCAGGACATCGCAATTCTCGTCCATTTTAAAGGGCCACAAATGCGCGGGAATAACTGTTTTTATTGAGTTTTACAGCGCTGGCCCGCGCATTTGTATCCTGATCGAAACTTCCAGTAGTTTCGAGGAGATAGCGGGAGAATTGCGATGCCCTGACAAGAAAGAAAGTCCCGCAAAAATGCCTGTTTTTATCGCATACTTCCGCTCACTTGTTTTTTTTGTGGTGAATAGTTTCGAAAAATTGCTTCCTTGTCCCTAAAGTAACCATGGTGGTACCCTACGAGGGTGCCAATCCGAGGGGACAACACGTATGGAAGAGGGCAAGGGCCACGCAATTCTAGACGCCAAGACGGTAGCAGAGTGCATCATCGCGCAGAAGTGGGATGCATATACTCCCCAAGACCACAGTACCTGGGGGACGCTCTTCAACAGGCAGCTAGCAACCTTAAAGGGACGTGTTTGTCAGGAGTACCTCGATGGGATTAAGACTCTCAAACTCTCAGCAGATGAGGTTCCAAACTTTGAGAAGATGAACAAGTATTTGAGGGCGGCAACCGGGTGGGAGGTGTTGCCTGTGCCGGGATTGATCGCGTCAAGGCCCTTCTTTTCGATGCTGGCGAATCGCCAATTTCCAGCAGGGACGTTTATTAGAACACCGGAGCAACTTGATTACCTTGAGGAGCCCGATATCTTTCACGATGTCTTTGGGCATGTACCGCTGCTGAGCAATCCGGCCTATGCCGATTACATGCAAGCCTATGGAAAGGGCGGCCTCCTGGCGATGGATCACAAAGGTGTGAAATACCTCGCGCGGCTTAACTGGTATACGATTGAGTTTGGGCTCATTAAAAGCGGCGGGGATTACAAGGTGTATGGCGCTGGAATTATGTCGTCGTTTGGAGAGGCCAAGTATGTGATGTCCGATCCCTCTCCGAATATCCTGCAATTCGACCTGGAACGAGTTCTGAGAACGGGTTACTACATCGACGATCTGCAAGCGACTTACTTTTGCATAGACAGTTTTGATGCGCTCTTTAAGGAGTGCGTTGAACGTCCGTTCGTGCCACTCTATGAGAGTTACCGAGAGAAACCAACGCTCTCGCCATTTGAGCTTCTAGAGAGCGATCATGTCCTGCGGCGTGGTAGCGGCGAGTACTGGAAGGAATTTCCAAAGACAAAGACGAAGTTGAAGTAGGGATGCCGCGGGCGGGCGCGGCCGTCTGACGATGTGGAGGTGCGATACATGGGCTCATTGCAAGATAAGCGGTGTGTAGTGCTTCCGAAGGGGACCCCACCGCTCTCACTGAAAGCGATCGCCGAGCTCGAAGCTCAGGTTGCTGAGTGGAAAGTAGTCGATGGTACCAAGCTATCTCGTGAGTACAAATTTAAGACCTACATGGATGGCGCTCGTTGGGTGCCACTGTTGGGGGCTATAGCAGATAGTGAGGATCATCACCCAGATGTGCACCTGTTCTACCGGAGAGTGGTTGTCGAGTTATGGACGCACACCGTCAATGGATTGAGCGAAAATGATTTCATCCTCGCCGCTAAGTTAGATAGAGCTTACGATACGTGGCCGGGTAAGAACAGCTAGGTCTGTGATATAATAGGGAAATTAGGTTATATTCACCTGTTTTTGTTGCGCTGGCCGGTGCTCAGAAATTCTGACCTGACACTAAAATTTTGGCTTCGGGGACTACAACGATAGGCCAGCCTGGTGTAAACTGTCGCGGGCTTTTTTGTACTAAAAGGATTGAAAAGATGGCACAGGGCCAGTGGATTTTGGATAAGGTTCGCAATTTCGGAATCTCAGCACATATCGACTCCGGAAAGACGACGCTCTCTGAGCGCATTCTGTTTTATACCGGGCGCATTCACACCATTCGCGAAGTTCGCGGTAAGGATGGTGTTGGCGCCACTATGGATTCGATGGATCTAGAGCGTGAGAAGGGGATCACGATCCAGTCTGCGGCGACGTTCGGGAGTTGGAAGGATATCTCGTTTAACTTAATCGACACCCCGGGCCACGTTGACTTCACTGTAGAAGTAGAACGCTCCCTCCGAGTACTCGATGGCGCGATTCTCGTTCTCTGCGGTGTTGCTGGTGTTCAATCGCAATCGATTACCGTTGACCGTCAGATGAAGCGTTACAGCGTTCCTCGACTTGCGTTTGTAAACAAGCTCGACAGAGCCGGTGCAAATCCGTTCCGCGTTATGGAAGGATTGCGTGAGAAGCTCAGACTCAATGCGGTTATGGTGCAGATTCCTGTTGGAATCGAGGATTCTCTTGCAGGAGTTGTTGACCTTGTTACCATGAAGGCCTTTTTAAATGAGGGCGAGAATGGTGAAGAGGTCATCGAGACAGACATCCCAGCGGACCTCCAGGGGCAAGCACAAGAGTACCGTGATGAGCTTATCGCTCGATTAGCTGATGTTGACGATGATATCGCTGAGAAGTTCCTCATGGAGGAGGTGCCAACGGTTGATGAAATCAAGGCAGCTATCCGTAAGGCGACGATAGCGCTGAAGTTTGTTCCAGTATTCTGCGGATCGGCCTTTAAGAACCGCGGTGTGCAGAAGTTACTCGATGGAATCGCTGATTACCTTCCAAACCCTTCTGAGAAAGAGAACGTTGGTCTTGATATCAACAACAACGAGCAGAGAGTCGTTCTAGCAACTGATCCAGCAAAGCCGCTCGTTACCTATGCCTTTAAGTTGGATGATGGGCGGTATGGCCAGCTTACCTACATGCGCGTGTACCAAGGAACCATGAGGAAAGGTGATTTTATCACCAACATCACCAACCAAAAGAGGGTGAAGATCCCTCGGATGGTTCGTATGCATGCGAGTGAGATGGTTGATATTCAGGAAGCATCGGCAGGTGATATCGTTGCGCTCTTCGGTGTTGACTGCGCGTCCGGTGACACGTTCACCGATTCGACGGTTAACATTGCGATGACTTCGATGTTCGTGCCAGAGCCTGTAATTTCGTTGGCAGTTGCACCTAAGTCAAAGGAAGCAACGACAAACTTCTCAAAGGCTCTTCAGAAGTTCCGCAGAGAAGATCCAACATTCAGGGTCTGGCGAGACGAGGAGTCGAATGAGACGATCATCTCTGGTATGGGCGAGCTCCACTTGGAGATCTATATCGAGCGTATGAAGCGCGAATTCGGATGCGAAGTAGTCGCAGGTAAGCCACAGGTGGCCTACCGGGAGACGATCTCACGTCTTACCGAGTTTGATTACACCCATAAGAAGCAAACAGGTGGATCTGGCCAATTTGCGAAGATAATGGGAACTATCGAGCCAACGGAAGCTGGTGAAGATGGTGACCGGAAGACCTACGAGTTTGTTGATGAAGTTGTTGGCGGGCGTATTCCTAAGGAGTTTATCCCTGCGGTCGACGACGGGTTCAAAGAGCAGATGGTGAAGGGGCCTCTCATTGGCTTCCCGATTATGAACCTCAAGGTGACGCTGAAAGACGGTCAGTCACACGATGTCGACTCTTCGTACATGGCGTTTAAGATCGCTGGTATGGCTGCCCTTCGTGAAGTGTATATGAAGGCCGGCCCGGTTGCGCTTGAGCCGATCATGAAACTTGAAGTCAACGCTCCTGAGGAGTATCAGGGAGCGGTCATGGGAGGAATCAATCAACGCCGCGGGATGATTCAGGGTAGTCAGAATGCAGAGGGTAACACCACGATTGAAGCGGAGGTTCCTCTGACTGAGATGTTCGGTTATTCAACTGACCTCCGCTCCTCAACCCAGGGTAAGGGGGAATTCACAATGGAATTCTCTCGATATGCTCCTGTACCTCGTAATGTGCAAGATGATTTGCACAAGAAGTACCTCGAGAAGCGAGCGGAAGAGGCAAAAGGGTAATTCCTGGCTCCCTGAGGAAGGGCACCAGAACTCGCCATCGCGATGTTTTGTTAGAAACGGCGCGCTACGTGCACGTGTACTGCACGTAGACGCCGCGCAGCGAGTCAGGCATTTGATTACCCGAGCACATCGGACAACAGTCGTTTGAGCTCTTTGTCCTTCTTGATCTCTTGGATCCGAGAGTTGAAAAGAGACCAGAACAGGGGCTGCGGCAGCCGCTCGCGATCGCGCGCTAAGCGCAGGATACGCTCTTGGAGATCTGCAATCTCTTTCGCCGTTTGAGACCTTTCGGCTTGTTGGGGCTGGCATTCGTCTGACACATCAACAGCTACTTTACGCATGTGCTTGTTCTCGCGACCGGTTGAGGCTTGTGAAGGCTTTTTCCCCATAGGTGTAAGTATAGGGGGAAATCCTCTGACCGTCGAGGAGAATTGGGTACTCAGGCCGCTCGCCGCTCCTAAAGGTCTTCTGCCATTCTCTGCCGTTCCTTGATGCGTGCGGCTGGAACACCAAGTGCCGCCCAGTACCGAGTATCGTTCATAATCGCCCTGAACTGCTCATAATCCTGGCTAACAAGTGCAGGCTGCAGCACTTGCCGAGTGCGCGGTGTGTAGTCCCCACGATAGCGGAGGTCAAAGACAAGCTCTTGTGCAGCCGGAGATAGTTCGTCCCAATCTAGTTGCCCATACGCTGCAACGGTCTCTGGCTTATTGAAGATGCGTCGTATGTCACCAATTATCTGAGGAGCGGTAATACTCTCAAAGAGCTTCTTCTGTACTTCAAGCGACATTACAGGGGCTAGTGGCTTGTAAGCAGCAACGAATTGACCTGCCACGCTACCTCTTTTCCCCGCACCACGTGCCAGGAACTCTGCGTCGCCTTGCGACATGCCGGCAGCAGTAAGCTCACGAACAACCTGCCGCGGGGTCCTAAGTCCCATATCATAGCCCCGACCGATAGTTACACCACTATTGCCGAGCTTGGGCCAGGAGATAGTCCTTGAAAAATACGGCCCGGCTTGCTCAAGCCCCTCAGAGTCAAATGTGCGTTGAGCAAAAGCCACGCGTAAGCGCTCGTCTTGGGCCACTGCCGCCCCAGTGCTCAGATTGTTTCTCGCCATTAATGCGAGGGGCGTGGAGAGCCCTCTGTCATAATGTGGCTCTTGAGAAGGCAGACGCGAACAGTATGCAGCTGACATAGACACAATACCTCAAATAGATACGTACTGAGTAAGCGCCGCACGTTACCTGTGGATTGCGCAGCGTAAGTTATTT
This sequence comes from Bdellovibrionota bacterium, assembly GCA_044360225.1. GTDB lineage: Bacteria > Bdellovibrionota_C > UBA2361 > UBA2361 > OMII01 > OMII01. Next base: position 5,467 of record JBIKKR010000107.1, read on the forward strand.
ATCGGAACATGAGCGCAAAAGTTGCGTAACGCTCGGCGAACAATCACGTGGGCATTTGAATGTGCGGTGTTTACCCTGACGGTGCCAGGGTTCCACGATCACAATCCTCAGTTCGTTTGTGTATCTTTGTTGTTTTTTGCCTATTTAACTAATGGATCTCGGATAAATTCTTCGCAATCCGAGGAGAATTAACAGAATTGCAAAGATAGCTCCGGGCACAATTCGTAATCGGTCCCAGAGTGTGTTGGAAATAGGGATATCTCGGGAACCGGACTCTGCCCACGCCTTGAGATAGTCCGTGCGCAGAGCGGCATCGCTTCCCCAACTGCCTCTCTCGAGGAGGCTAAGAGCCTCATGCTCCGAGATGGGAACACCTCGGAGAGTGTTTGGATCTTCTACGCGGACAAGCTGTGCGTGTAGGTCGATTAAGAAGGTACCGAATATGTCGTTGAAGAGGTTCCATCGCTTTCCAGCCTTCTCAGCGTCATACGCGAGAATGTTGGGGAGAGTAAACGGGCTGCCTTGAAAGATAGTTGCAGGTTCGACTGTTCCGTATAGAGAGGGCAGAACAGAGAGTTTACCGAGATTAGATCGCACTGGACCGCCAGGAGTCCCCTTCTTGGCATACCACAGACGTTGTCCCTCTTCAGAGAGGATAAACTCGATGAAGGCCGAAGCCGCCCCTGAGTGTGGCGCGCCTTTAAGCATCGCGATGCCGTCTCCGTTAATCGCCGCGAAGTCATCGGGAAGATGGTACTCCAGACGGTCGGCACCAACTTGACGGATGATATCTCCGGCATAGGTATCGATAGCGATGCCGTAGATTACTTCTCCGGTAGCGACCTCTTTGCCGATCTGACTTGCGGTGCCGGTAAAGTTTCTGACGTTGCGAGCAAGCCTCTGAAGTATCTTCCATCCCTCGTCCCAGCCGTAGCCCTGCAGAATGATCTCAAACATGGCGTGCATGCTGCCGCTCTTTCTCGGATCTCCAGCGCCTACCAGATCAAAGTACTCAGGCTTCGAGAGGTCTATCCACGAGCGAGGCTTAGGCAATCCGAGCCGCTCCACGGCGGTCTTATTGTACAACAGTCCGAAGGCGCTAATCGCGTTTGCAAACCAGAGCTTATCAGGTGAATACAGCGGAACCCCTGAAATATTTTGCGGTATTCTGTCGAGAATAGCGGGAGCTACCTGGACCGCCGCCAGAAGTCCCTGACGCTCTAGCTCAACAAAGGAGTCGGCACCTCCACCAAAAAAGAGATCTATACCGATACCGTTCGGTGACTGTTTAAATTGCCCTCTAATATACTTAATGATATCCGAAGTTCCGCCCACGTCGAGCCAGCGCATGGTGACATCTCGACCGGTCCGCTTCTTCCAGTACTGGGCGAATCCGTTTGAAAACTCAAAGCGGATACCCTCCCAATGTGGCGTGAGTACGATAATCTCGTCTATTTGGTCCGTTGCATGAGAGATCGGCTGAGTCTGGCCATGGGCGTCTGTGGCGTAGAGACAGAGGGTGAACAGAACAGCCCGCAATCCTGTTCCGATAGATTGACCACGTGAGATCCGCTCGGAGAGATAGAATGTTGCAAGCATCAACACCATTACCACGACCCCAAGCGCCGAGGCGACCTCAAGTCCATCAGGACGGCCCATCATTGCGTAGATCGCCTTAGAAATCGGATAGAACTTGGCTTCGAGTGCTAGCAGCAAGCTATCACTCACTTCAATCATAGAGTACGCAAAGGTAAGCATTGCCCCGACCACTAGGTGTCTTCGAATCAATGGAAAGGTAACCCTCCGAGTAATCGTGAAAGGGCTCGCACCGACCATAAGCGCCGCTTCTTCAAGAGCTCGATTTGCCTCCTGGAGCCCTGCTGTTACTGAGCGCACCATCGCTGGAAGTCGGCGGATCGTGTAGGCGATGATGAGCAAGGGAAAGGGGTTGATGCGGTTGTCGAGTGCGGTACCGGAAAAGGCACCTATAAAACCAAAGGCGAAGACGATTCCAGGTATCGCCAGCGGGACGAGCGAGAGCGCCTCAAACAGGTGCCGCATGCGGCTCTTTCCGCGACAGATACTATGCGCTGTGAGGAATCCTACTATGATTGTTAGCACGCTAGCCGCGCAGCTCAGGCAGATACTAATAACCAAGCTCCCGGCTGTCAGCTGGTGACTGAGCACCTCCTCGAAGTGGACAAAGGTCCACTGCTGCGGCAGTACAGACATGAACCATTCCTTGGAGAGTGCTACGAGGAGCACAGCGATTTGCGGTATACAGGCACCCGCCGCATAGAGCGCGATGATAGCCGGGGCGGCAAACCGCCATACGTGCGGCAGTTCGCGTGAGAGTCGGCCTTCGCGAGCGCGGCCTGAACCTGCAAAACTGCCACTAAAGACGGAAGCCTGCGATAGCAGAAAGAGCGAGATCGACAGGATGCATGTGGAAACAACGAACGAGTATCCCACGGGGTTCTCTTGAAGATCGGAGAGCATGTTGTAAATCTGCACTGAGAGTACCTGCCTATACTCGAAGATAAGGGGCGTCCCCAGGTCGGTGAAACTGGCGATAAACACGAGGGTCGCACCTGCAAACCACCCTGGGATCGAAAGCGGCAGGGTTACTCGGCGAAGGACGCGCCACCGTGATGCACCGCTCATCACTGCGGCCTCTTCAAGAGATAGGTGCGAGTTCTCAAGCGATGCCCGAATGGTCAAGTACAGCATGGGAACGAGGTGGATCACCTGGAGTGCGATAATACCGATAACGTTACCCCCACCAAGCCACTGAATCGGAGTAGATATGACTCCGGCATCGAGCAGAAACACATTGACGCTTCCAAACCGCGATAGGAGTTGGCGGACACCAAGCACCCCTACAAACGGCGGTACTACTAGTGGAGCAAGGAGCAGGGCATGTAGAGCGCCTTGAAGCGGGAGCGCGTACCGCGCAAGGAGGAGGGCGAGGGGATAGGCGATAAGTGAACAGATCAAGGTCACCCCCAGTGCAATGTTCAGTGAGTTGCACAGGATTGTTCTGTAGAGCTCTGTGCGAAACATGACGCCGAAGAAATGCAACGAGATCGAATCTCCCAGTACGAACGCCTTGGTTAGCACAAACCCCAAGGGATAGAGCATAAAGAGAGCAAAGAACAGCAGTAGTGCGTAAAGATAGAGACGGTGTTTTGTCATAAATCGACCGGATGAGGGGTGATAACCATCAGATATCGCGTCTACACCAGTTCGCTAGTCCTACACCAGCGTCGGCGTGTATGCTAGAACTCCGCGCATGGGGACAGCTCTTGTACGTACATACTCTGTTGTTCTGGTAGCCGCCAGTGCTTTTACCGCTACGGTTTTCACTGCAACAGGTACTGCACGAGCCGAAGTCAACGCGGTGCGAGCTGTGGAGCGAGCGGTATTCCAAGGGTTTGTCTTGGCAACTGATAGCTGCCAATTGGCACCACTTGATTGGTCTGGCTTGTGCTCCACGTCCGTGGTTCCAATCGCCGGCGAGTTACGGCTGCGTAAGCGGGGGAGCCTGCAGCGCATAGGCGTGAAGCTAGACTCGAATGGGGTGTTCACTGAGAAGCTGGAGCCAGGAGCCTACCGGGTGCGGTTAATCGAACCGCGGGTGGCATCGCACAATCTCAAGCGTTCGGCCTATCGTATATTTCCGCGACAGGTGCGAATTCAACGCGGTTTAGGAGGCTCTGCTCGTGCGGCGAGTCAGGCTAACGTGTTCCTTGTTGCTCATAAATCGCGTGGTACCCCGGTTGGGGTTGGCGTTAGTGATGGGTTTCGGAAGTAAGAGTCGAGTCACAGCGGGAAAAGTGGCAGTAAGGGTCTATTGTGAGCCGGGGCGTCGCAATTCTGTCCTGCTAAATGCCGACGGCGGTCGTGTGCCGTATATGGGCAGGGGCGGCGAACTCGAAAGTTCGCGGTCCGACCCTGAGCCCCTAGTAACTTTGCGGGGCCGAGAGAATCAAAAACCTAGGGTCTCTCTGAAATAAAAGCCGAATCCTCACTACTCCACGAGAGCATTACCGCAGAGCCAGGAGAAAATGCAGCAACACCTCCCGAGGCGCGGCAAGATCCGCGCAAGCGCACATCGTTTGATGTGACTACTTCTATATTGTACATCGAACCTTTATAGCTTGAGCGCACGACAGTAGCCTGTACCGCATTCGTGCTTGGCTTTGGCTCATCCGTAGCTGGTTGTACGATCAGTGATGAGGGGCGGATACAGAGATAGCCCCTGTTCGGAGATGCGCTGGCAGGCGCAGCGGTGCCCGAGCTTTTCGTGCGTACCTGAAAAGAGGTGTCAGGAGTCAGGTCGAGCGCCACGCGAGCTACAGTTGGGGATATCTGCTCAACGATCGTGCACGGCACCAAATTGGCATCTCCAATAAAACGAGCACAGAAGGGAGACGCCGGGCTCTGGTATACCTCTTGTGGTGAGCCTATCTGCTCGATTGTTCCCCGATTCATTATCGCTAGTCTTGTTGAGAGTGCCAGCGCATCCTCCTGGTCATGGGTCACATACACCATCGTTGTGCCCAACTTTAGGTGCAACTCAGCTAGTTCGTCCCGGATCTCGGCTCGCAGGCGGGCATCCAAATTAGAGAGCGGCTCATCGAGCAGGATAATAGACGGCTGCATAGCCAGTGCACGAGCAAGTGCAACGCGTTGCTGTTGGCCCCCTGAGATCTGGTGGGGGTAGCGACTTCGAAACTCGGTCATCTGGACCCGATCAAGCGCGCGGAGCATCCGCTGATCGCGCTCTTTGTTTGATATGGATTGAGTCTCAAGCCCAAATCGGACGTTCTGAGCAATCGTCATGTGCGGCCAGAGGGCGTACTGCTGAAAGACCATCCCTATGCCACGATTCTGGGGAGGGACGTGATTAATTGGGCTGCCATTCACTGCTACGGAGCCAGAATCCGCCTCTTCAAGCCCTGCTATAATCCTCAGCAGCGTTGACTTTCCACACCCGGAGGGGCCAAGGAGCGAGAAGAACTCACCAGCGCCT
>JBIKKR010000136.1:0-8299 GCA_044360225.1 Bdellovibrionota bacterium
AAACCTTCACAAGCTGGGATCATAGAGCACTTTCGAGCCATTCGGCGGGCTACTTCGCTGCCAATTATTGCGTACAACATCCCAGGGCGAAGCGGTGTGGCGATAGCTCCGGCAACGTGTGGTATCCTGAGCGACGAGGGCTTAATCGTGGGTATCAAGGAGTCCTCGGGCTCGATAGATGCGCTAGCCGATACGATGGTCCGTGTTCGCCCCGACTGCCAGGTAGTCAGTGGCGATGATTCATTGACCCTTGCCGTATTGGCTTACGGTGGAGTAGGTGCCATCTCAGCCGCGGCTAATGCTCTGCCAGCAGAGATGTCGGCGTTGGTGCGGTCATGGGAGCAGGGAAATCCTGAGAAGGCAAAGCGTGAGCAGCTGGATTTATTAGGGCGGGTGCGTGCGTTGTTCATCGAAACTAACCCGGTCCCAGTCAAGACTGTGCTAGCGCTCAAGGGGATTATCGCTCATGCAACGGTCAGGCTGCCCCTTGTTGAGGTGTCTTCAGCTTCGTTGGAGACGATCAAGTCGGAGTTTAAACTATGATCCGAGTCGGAGTAGTTGGGGCTACGGGTCGAACGGGGCGTTATGTTGTTGAGGCGCTACAGGGGCGTGACGATGCGATGCTTCATGCTGCGGTTGTTTCTCCTGGCTCCGCAAGCGTCGGGCTTGAGGTTGCCGGCACAAACCTACGGTATAGTGGCGAGCTTCATGCTCTCGATGGCGCTGATGTTGTCATCGAGTTTACCAATCCGGAAACCTCTCTGCTAGTTGCTCAGTGGTGTGCCAGCCACACCATTCCAGTGTTGATAGCAACCACAGGACATACTGCTGAGCAGCGCGAGGATTTAAAAAAGTGCGGTGCCCAGACGGCTCTTGGTATTGCGCCGAATACCTCAGTAGGGGCAGCGGTTTTGACGAGACTTGCTGTCGAAGCAAAACGACTACTTGGCGACTCCTTCGACATAGAGGTGCTCGACATCCACCACCGAATGAAAAAGGACGCACCATCAGGAACTGCGCGTTCGGTGATGGAGTTCTTGGCCAATGAGTCTCAGCCGATTGTATTCGGTCGTGAGGGGAAGCGAAGCCCGGGAGAGATTGGGGTGGTGGCGCTTCGTGGTGGAGACGTGGTCGGCGATCACACCGTATTTTTCCTGGGTAACGGCGAGCGGATTGAGGTTACCCATAGGGTCAGCACCAGATCGGTGTTTGGTGAAGGGGCAGTTGCTTTAGCCTGCAAGCTCGCTGCTATGCCCAAAGGGTGCTACTCAGTTCAGCAGCTTATTTAGTAAAAATAGTGCGTTGCGTTTTGCTATTCCCACTGTTATAAGCCAAAGTGGGGGCGATAGAACAGCATTGCAAGCAGGAGCCTTGAGAAGTAAAAAGAAAATTTTAGTGTGTCGGCGGTAAGATGTGTAGTACCGCTGGTCTAAAGAGTAGGGTAACGACTAAGGTGAGTCAGTCTAAGGGACATTAGGTATGAAGCGCGAGAAATCGAATTACATGATCCAGTCAGTTTCGCATGCCCTCGATGTGATCGAAGAGTTGTGCAAGGCAAACGGCGAGGTCGGTGTTACTGAGCTGTCAAAGCGGCTCAAGCTTCACAAGAACAACGTGTTTCGTTTGCTAGCAACGCTGGAGCTCAGAGGCTACGTTGAGCAGAACAAAGAGACTGAAGATTATCGGTTGGGAGTGAAGGCGCTTCAGATGGGGCAATCCTATCTGTTGCAGAGCACTCTTGTGAGTCGTGGGACTCCGATATTGAAGGAACTGGGAGATGCAATCGGCGAGACCGTGAGTCTGGTGACGTTGCAGGGTGGTAACGTTCAGTTCCCGATCAGCATTGAGTCAAAGCGTCCCGTCAAAGTAGCACCGAGAGTTGCTGTTTCGTTCCCAGCAAAGCTCAATGCGGCAGGTCGACTCCTTACAGCGCAGCTGTCAGATGCGGCGCTAGCTGAGATCTTGGCTTCGAACACAGTTCAGGACGTAGCGATTAAGACCCAGCTTGCTGAACTTAGGACCTCAGGCCAGATTATCGATCGTGGTGCGATTGAGGCCGATGTAGTTTCAATCTGTCGAGTTATTAGGGGTAACAACAACGAGGTGGTTGGTGCCATAGAGGTGTTGGTGCCTCAATATCGTGCCAAGATCGATACCTTGATAGCAAAGATTGAGGAAGCGGCAGCTCAGCTCTCGACAGCGCTGGGTGCAGGCAAAATGTCAACGGCTGCTGCAATTGAGAAGGAAGTACTGCCCTCTCAGACAGCTCCGGGCCAGACTCCGATTTCAGCAGGCGCAACAACGACTGCGGCTGTTGGAGCATCGATGGCTGCTCGCACCACAAAGTAGGTGCTAGCCGTTTGTTTCGAGATAGAAAGAGGCGCTGCATACGCAGCGCTTTTTTATTGCTTAAAACTCTAAACTCGTATCAAAAGTATTTTCCGAGAGCCCACATGATTCCGTTGTCTGGACTTACATCAGAACAAGATTCGTTACGAGAGATAGCGTATCGGTTCGCTGCTGATAAAATTCGACCACAAGCGCCTGAGCTCGATGAACGAGCGGAGTTTCCTCTTTCGCTGATTAAGGAGGGGCACTCTCTGGGGCTGATCAACCTTACTCTGCCTGTTGAGTGTGGTGGTTCAGGCTTGGCGATATTTGATGCCTGTTTGGTCATCGAGGAGATAGCCTGGGGTTGCTCAGGATTTGCAACTTCGATGGTGGCAAATGACCTTGCGCTAACGCCGATTAGAATCGGTGGAACCAAGGAGCAGATGGAGCGTTTTATCAAACCGCTCGCCGAGTCAGGAGGTTTGGCGTCATTCTGTCTTACTGAGCCAGGTGCAGGTTCCGATGCTGGAGGATTGCAGACGGCCGTGGAAGATGGAGGTGACAGTTGGATTATAAATGGCTCCAAGCAGTGGATTACTAATGCAGGCTATGCATCTCAGTTCACCGTGTTTGCGACGGCCGATAAATCAAAGAAGCACAAAGGGATCTGTTGTCTCGTTGTACCTAAGGGAACTCCTGGAGTTTCGGTGGGGAATCATGAGAATAAGATGGGGCAGCGCTGCTCAGATACGTGTCGAGTTACGTTTGATGCGGTGCGAGTTCCCAAGGATCATATGATAGGCTCGGTGGGTGAGGGGTTTTCGATCGCCATGAAGACCCTCGATGCTAGCAGGCCGATGACAGCGGCGATCGCTGTGGGTATCGGCCGCGCAGCGTGTGAGCATGCGGTGCAATACGCCAAAGAGCGAAAGCAGTTCGGGGCATCGATATCCAGTTTTCAGGGTGTTCAATTTATGTTGGCTGATATGGCGACTGGGGTGGATGCAGCGAGGCTTCTCACCTGGCGTGCTGCGTGGCTGCTGGACCAGGGCAAGTCTGCATCGATTGAATCGAGCATGGCGAAGAGGGTTTCAGCAGATACCGCGATGAGTGTAGCCACCGACGCAGTGCAGATCTATGGCGGATACGGTTATACCAAGGAGTATCCGGTCGAGAAACTTATGCGTGACGCTAAGTTGTTGCAGATCTACGAGGGAACCAGTCAGATTCAGAGGATAGTGATTGCGCGGGAGCTGCTGAAGGGGTAGCTCAGGACATCGCAGTTCTCGTCCATTTGAAAAGGCCACAAATGCGCGACACTAGGTGTTTTTATTGAGTGTTGCGACGATCTGCCGCACATGTGTATCCTTGACAAAGCTTCCGGCGATTTAGAGTAGATAGCGGGAGAACTGAGACGCCCTGAGGGTAGATCAGCTTGTTTACTCTCCACTGCAAATAGGTCAATAATATCGGCCTATGACAGGTTCAAAAGGATTCAAAAAAGTAGAGGCCCGGCCGCATTTTCCCGGTCTGGAGAAGGGGGTTGTCGGGCGATGGAAGGCAGAAAAGACCTTTACGCGTTGTCTTGAACAGAGTGCCTCAAAGCCCGAGTTTATTCTGTATGATGGCCCCCCGTTTGCGACTGGTAGCCCTCACTACGGCACGATATTTATCTCAGCTCTCAAGGATGTGGTTTGCCGCTACAAGTCTATGCGTGGGTACCATGTACCACGAGCCTGGGGCTGGGATTGTCACGGGTTGCCGATAGAGACTATCGCCGAGAAGAACTTGGGCCTCAAAGATAAGAGCGAGATTGAGGGCACTATAGGTGTAGCGAAGTTTAACGACGAGTGTCGCCGGATCGTTTCAAATTTTGATCAAAACTGGCGGGTATACATCGATCGCATCGGTCGCTGGGTCGATATGGAGAGTCCGTATCGCACCCTCGATCGCTCGTTTATGGAGTCGGTTATTTGGGCCTTCGCCGAGGCTCATAAGAAGGGCTTGATCTATAAGGATTACCGTGTAGCCCCATATTGTTATCGCTGTGAGACATCTCTAGCGCTCTCTGAGATCCGGACCGATGACGCCACGCGCCCTAAACAGGATCGGGCCGTAACCGTGAAGTTTGCTCTGAAGGGGCTTCAAGGAACTTCAGCGCTGGCATGGACTACTACTCCATGGACGCTTCCCTCAAATTTGGCTCTCGTGGTCGGCAGGGAGATAGAGTACGCGGTCGTTGAATCTCAGGTGGGTCGGGTATTGCTTGCTCAGAAAGCCATCAAACGCTACGAGCGAGAGTTGGGTAAAGATGCGCAGATAGTCGCTAGCTACACCGGGCAGCAGCTTCTTGATATGAAGCTCACCTATGAGCCGATCTTCCCATACTTCAAGGACCATAGAGGATTTATGGTTCTAGAAGCGGACTTCGTTTCAACAGAGGATGGAACCGGTATCGTCCACGCTGCGCCCGCCTTTGGAGAGGATGACTATTGGACTTGTAGAAAGGTCGATATCGAGGTCGTCAATCCGGTTGATACGGCAGGGTGTTTTACCGCGCAGGTATCGGACTTTGCTGGACAGAATGTCCATGAAGCTAACCCAGCTATAATCAAGGTGCTCAAATCTCGTAATGTGGTTGTGCGTGACGAAACAATTGAGCACAACTACCCGCACTGTTGGAGGTGTCGTACGCCGCTTATCTATCGTGCGCTCGATGCTTGGTATTTCAAGGTTGAGTCAATTCGTGACGAACTGCTTCATGCTAACCACGAGATAGCGTGGCACCCCGATACGGTAAAGTATGGACGCTTTGGGAATTGGCTAGAGAACGCTCGTGACTGGAACATCTCTCGTAGTCGCTACTGGGCTACGCCGATCCCTGTGTGGGAGTGTGAGGAATGCGGTTCTCACAAGGTATTTTCATCAGCCGCAGAGATTGAGCAGGTAGCCGGCCATGCGCTCGCGGACCTCCACAAGGAGTTTCTCGATGAAGTTGTAGTACCGTGCTCATGCGGCTCTTCGATGCATCGAGTGCCAGAGGTGCTTGATTGTTGGTTTGAGTCAGGCTCAATGCCGTACGGCCAATACCACTATCCGTTTGAGAATGCAGAACACTTTCAGGGGCATTTCCCAGCGGATTTTATTGTCGAGTACACAGGGCAGATTCGCTGCTGGTTTTATTATCTGCATGTGTTATCAACGGCGCTCTTTGGCAAGCCTTCCTTTAAGAACTGTATGGTGCATGGCACGCTCCTAGCCTCTGATGGCAAGAAGATGTCCAAGAGCCTCAAGAACTATACGGATCCCCTTGAGCTTATGGATACGTACGGAGCAGATGCGTTGCGTGCGTATCTCTTTGCATCGCCAGCGGCTGGAATTGAGGACCTTGAGTTTAAGGATGAGGGAGTAGAGGGGATGGTAAAATCGCTCCTCTTGCCGATCTGGAATGCCCTGTCATTTTTTACGGCGTACACCGATGTAGACCAGGTACGCAGCGATGAGCTTTCGTTGAGCTCCTGTGAGCTCGGAGAGCTCGATCGTTTTATTCTGTCAGAGGTAGAGATCCTCAATCGCTCGGCGACTGAGTTTCTTGAAGGGTATCGAATTAACGAAGCGATGAGGCTCTTTGCACCTTTCCTCGACACGCTCAACAACTGGTACATTCGTCGCAGTCGTGAGCGTGTGTGGTCTGAGGATCCACGTGCTTCAGAGAAGATGGCGTTCTATGCAACCCTGTACGAAGTGTTGACGCGAACCTCTCAGATGATAGCTCCTCTCTGTCCATTTATTTCGGAGCTCGTATGGGAGCGGCTCGGCTATAGTGACAGCGTGCACCTCACTGAGTGGCCAGCAACGCGAGAGCACCTGATTGATGGTAAGCTCTCGGCCGAGATCCACACCGTGCGTGAGATGGTATCGGCTGGTTTGGCGATTCGAGCTCGTGAGAAGCTGAGGGTGCGGTTACCGCTGGCATCGGCAAAGTTGGCGGTAAAGGACGGTGCTGCGAAAGCGCTAGAGGCCTACATCCCAGTGCTGTGTGGAGAGCTCAATGTTAAGCGGATTGAGTTTCTCGCTGATTCTTCCTCGATAGCAACGGTCAGCGCAAAGGTCAATGCGCGTGTGCTTGGGCCGCGATTAGGGGCGCGAGTGCAGGAGGTTATCCAGAAGGTGCGTAGTGGTGAGTTCCAGGTGCTGAGCGATGGGGGCGTGCAGGTAGGCGATATCACGCTTGCTCCTGCCGAGGTTCAAGTTGGCTTGAGTGGCAAGCCTGGTCTGGCCGTAGAGTCCGGATCGGGTTTTGTAATCGCACTTGATACTGCGGTTACTCCAGAGTTAGCGCTTGAAGGTAAGGCACGCGATCTTGTGCGAGAGATTCAGGATATGCGCAAGGAAGCAGACCTGCATATCGCTGATCGTATCAGGCTGGCGGTGTGCGGTGCAGAGGAGATACTCACGGCGCACTCCGCGTACATTCAGTCTGAGACCCTCTGTGTCGAGATAGCGGCTGAGTTGCACAAGCCGCTTATCGAGCGGAGCTTCGATGTTGACGGCCACAGGATACGGGTAGGGCTGGTTCGCGAGTCGTAGATCACCGTGGCAAAGCCTCGCTAGTAAAGTCAGCCCCAGGGCGTCGCAATTCTCGTCCACTTTAAAGGGCTACAAATGCGCGAGAATAGCTGTTTTTATTGAGTTGCGCAGCACAGGCCCGCGCTTGTGTATCCTGATCGAAACTTCCAGCTGTGTCGAGTAGCTGGCGGGAGAATTGCGATGCCCTGCCAGTCCTCTCAAGTCAGACTTCACGGAGCCGACCTCACTCCCCGCCCTCCGTAATCCGCGCCCCTCGAGGTATCAGTTGTAGCAGCAGAGGATCTGTCCGACACTCGTGCAGCAGTTGATGCAGCGTTCCAACTTCCGCCTCTTAATCCAGAGCCCGCAGCAGTGGTTGGGTTAGGCCAGTTAGTTACGTTTGCTCTGCCGTCGGAATCTAACGCCCCATCTCCGTGAGCTCCAGTAAAGGCTTGTCCGTCAGAGTTGCCAACGGTCACTACGCGCTCCCAGAGGTTGGCACTGAGCTCTAGCGCTCCGTAGTAGCTACTTCCTGCATTCTCGCGAGAGGCAGAGCCGTAGTTAAGCGATGCAAAGTTTCCTCCTCTGAGCGGGCCTGAGACACCACCACTCCAATTGACGTTTGCACCTAGATTACTAGCTACCTCGCTAACCTGACCACCGTTAGTGACACCACTTGCGTTGGTTGCATTGGTTGAGCCCCATGCGTACTCGCCGTTGACAACCGCTAGGGTGCCACGAGCAGCTTTTTCATATTCGAGTTCCGTCATTGGTCGTAACCCTGCCCAGTCGAGATACGCCGCGAGGTCATCCCAACTTAAGTAGTTCGCTGACACCCCGCAGTAGTTCATACTATTAGGAGAGTCTCTATCGGGAGTCGATGCAGTGTTAGCCAAACTCGATGAATCCCAGCTCATATTGTTACGGTTCACTACGTTGTCTGAGTTCTTGCCACTACTAGAGGTGATATCGTGGTTAGTGCGGGAGTTGCCGGTAGTCGGTAGGCTGTTAAAGAAGTTACGCCACTGCTCCTGAGTGATTTCGTGACGCATGATATAGAAATCGTCGTACCCTTTGGAGAACGAGCCACCGAGCGCGTAGCTAGACGAGTTATCGTATACGGTAATGGCAGCTTCGCTCGTTAGCTGCAGGGGGCTACTTGACGATTGCTGTTTAAACGAGGCGCTCGATGTCTGGTTATCTCCTATGTAGAAGCCCCCAGAGGGTACATACACCATGTGAATGACGTGCATCTGTGTAAGTAGAGAGTCACCCTGACTCACCCCATCCTGGGAGTAGTTCCAGATAAGCTTAATTCCGTTAAAGGTGTTTGGACCAAAACCGTCAGAGCTCCGATAGATAAAGGCACCTAGCCCAGGGTTTGAGGCGATGTTAAAGG
>JBIKKR010000247.1:0-2775 GCA_044360225.1 Bdellovibrionota bacterium
CGGTAGCGCGGCGTGGTGGTGTGTTGCGTAACCGCACTCGGAATCGTGTAGAGGTCGACTCGCTCCGGGGTATCGGTCGGGCGAAGTTCGATCGCTCCGTGAGCTAAAGCGTAGCGCAGTGCAAGGTCTGCGCTGCTAGCTGTTTTCGGTAGTAAGCACGGAGTATGAATCAGGTAGCCTGGATCGATTACGTGCCATGAGTGCGGTGCAAGAGCCACAAGCACCGCGCAGTGCGTGTCACTCCCGTAGCGCCTATCAGCCAAGATCGGCGCTGCCTCAAACCCCAGAGCTTTAAGAAAGCGCACAAGGGTTTGCGTAAGCGGAAAGCAGGTTCCCCCCGTACCGTCGCGGATAAACCCCTGGATAACCTCCTCTGGCGATTGCCTGTGGTGGTCATTACTTGATTCAGCATGGGCGATAATCTTAGTCAGGTTTTCGTACGGGATACGCGCAAAGCCGCGTAGCATCGCTTGGAGGAGCTGCTCCGGTGTGCCGATTGTTGGCAGTGCGAGGTGGTCTAGGAATGCTGCGAGGAGATCGTCATGTAGCATGGTCTGGAGCGATGGTAGCGTACATTGTACGCTTCATCTATCTGCTTTTGGTTTTGCTGAGCTTCAAATTGTCGCCCGTTACATTCTCATTCGCCGAATGCCACAGCGGGCAAGTTATGTACTCAACAGCGCCGCGAGAAATTCAAGAGTGTAAGAGAGCCCCCAGCCGGGCTGTTGCATAGAGCGGAACCACGTAGATATCGCCATACCGAGAAAAGTTCTCGGCACAAATCCTCACACCAAAAGGAAGCTTTTTCTCCGCAAGAAAAATCCGTAAACTCTTCATGCTTCCCTTGGTTCCAGCTTTTACCTCAATTGGAACTATCCGATGATTTATTTCGGCTACGTAATCGAGCTCAGCGGTAGAGCTCCTACTTTCACGATGCCAGTACCAGAGCTCTCCCGGCTCTGTGCTCTGAGCAAGGCAGAGTAGCTCACTGCCGACAAACATCTCACTGAGAGCTCCCCGGTGTACAAAAGTTGCCGTCTCCTCTAGTACCGATTCTCGAAACGACAACCCTGATAGCTTTTGATAGATACCAAGGTCGAAAATTTTGTATTTAAATTTCTTCTCGTCTATCTCTGCTCCCAGCGGAACGCCATTCGCGGCTGCATGTCGTACTTTGATAATGAGCCCTGCTTTCTCCAGGAGTGCGCAGGCATGATGCACTTGAGTCGACACTGCATCAACGTAGGCATGGCGATAGATAAACTTCTTCCCCGTTTGGTAGGCAACTGCCCTCAAACAATCTCGCAGGCGAACCTCGGGAACTTTTCCTCGATACTTACTAAAATCATCCTCGTAGTTTGCAAGGAGAGTGGCAACAATAGCGGAGCTTTGCTGGTAGTCAGCTCGGGTACTTCTAAGCGCGCTCACCACTTCCGGCAGTCCACCGAACATGAGATAGAGCTTAACTTGCGACAGGGCCTGATCATGAGCCACTGCGCTTAGCGGCTTGAGAAACGTTGCCTCTTCAATCGCGGCGCGCAGATTTTGCTTGCCTAAGGCATCTAAGAACTCAAAAAAACTGAGTGGGCGCATGTACACTGACTGCACCCTACCAACACCAAACGAGGGAATATCGGATACGGCAAATTCGAGAAGAGAGCCGGCAGCGACTACGTGTAACGACGGACGCAGTTCGTAGAAAAACCTAAGCGCCTCAATCGCCCGTGGACACTCTTGAATCTCATCGAGAAAGAGTAGGGTCTCACCATCGACAATTTGCTGTTCGTAAAGCAGCGATATGTCTTTGCATATCTCTGTTGGATCGAGTAGCTCGCGCTCAAAGATCTTTTTTGCGCGCCGATCTAAAAGAAAATTTAACTCTAGGAAGTTCGAGAATCTCTTTCCCAACTCTCGCACGGAGGAGGTCTTCCCAACCTGTCTCGCTCCGCGGAGTAGCAATGGCTTGCGAGAGCTGGCCCCTTTCCAATCAACAAAAAACCGATCTATATCCCGCCTAGCGTAAGTCATTGAAGTTATGGAGCAAATGAATTTAAACCCACCGAATACAAGGTAATATTATTATGCAAACTATCAAAATACAAGGTAATAATATCCTAATTCATATATGGACCCGTAGGGGCAGGGCATCGCAATTCTCCCGCTATCTACTCGAAACTGCTGAAAGTTTCGATCAGGACACAAATGCGCAGGCCAGCGCTGTAAAACTCAATGAAAAAAGCTATTCCGGCGAGGGTCTGGTGTGGAGGCTCTGGTGAGGCTCTGGTGCGGGGTTACTTTTTCCGCCTCTCCTCGAAGAAAAACTGCGGCGTACTATGACCTCTCATCTCAGCCACGCGCCCTCCCACGCGCTCTCCTCTCAGCCCTTCTCCCTAGTACATCCTAGATTTAAACCCCGGAGAATTTGCTTGCATCGGAAATTACTTGAGCTTTGAGGGTAACTTTTCTCGGTGAAAAATATCTTTTGGAGGTAGAGGGCTAGCCAGATTGGGGGCTGAATTTTAGGATGTACCAGCGGATGTACCAGCGGATGTACTAGCGGAGGGGGCCCTCCGTAAACTAGGATCCATTTCTGACTCTATATCGCCTGAGAGCCCCAAAGCTCAGCGAGAAATTCACGCCATGGATAGATGGTAATCCCATCATCGGTAACTCTTTTGATCGTATCGTTAGAGACGACGGAATATCTGCGTATCGATCCCTCCTCTTTTAATGCGCGCAGTCCCTTCAGATGCTTATCCTGGACAAGATCCGTCG
>JBIKKR010000109.1:0-10289 GCA_044360225.1 Bdellovibrionota bacterium
CTACCGAAGAGCTTCTCTTCGATCCAGGGATGAAAGACCCCCTTACTTGCCTGTCCCTTCGAGTAATTTCTGAGCGCGTTGTTTCCAAAATCATATCGTACCGCGGTCTCCGTCCGCCGGACACGATACGGCACACACGGCACTCCATAGACCTCCTGCCACACCTCACCACCTACTCCGGTTTTCGCTCCATACGCACGGAGCATCACCGCAATACCAAAGACCTCATCAGGGTCGAGCGGCAGGAAGTCCTCATGCAAGAACAATATGTCATACAAAACCCTCTGAGCATCGCCCTTTTGGGCCACTTCAACTACTGAGGTCTCGTTCTTCTCACACCTTCCAGGCTTAACCCACGGTGTCGCCGTGGGTAGCGCCGCCTCTGTCGGCTCAACCTCTGGACCGGGAGTCGGTGCCGCCTCAAACACAACCTCAGATTCCGCTGAAAACGGAATCCCCTCATCACCATACACAACTTTCAGCGGAGTCGACTCAGGTGATGCAGCCGAGGAGGCAACGGGGGCTGGTTCGCCATTAATTGTACGGAGTGTCTCTTTGTAATCACCCGCAAAAGCACCGTCCCCTTGCTCAGCGGGGTTTGGTGTCAAAGCAGGGTTCGGTGTCAACATCGGATTGGCGTAGCAGCACGCACACCGCACTGAGATGCTTGCCAACCAGACGCCAATGAACACTACTACCCTAGAAACCATCCATCTCCTGAACAGACACGCTAGCCTTTTCCTGGACGGGCTCCTTCTTGAGGGTGCCGTCAGCTGCAAAAAAACGACCGATATCGAATACGCCACTGAAGTAGATCGGTTGCCCCGCAGAGAAGACCTCCCAGACCGGTGACTTGAGGGTCGCAAGGTGTTCGGGCATTGCGTAGAGCGGCTGTAAAGTTATTCCCGCCCTCTCCAAGGAAGCCTTATGATCGGCCGTGACGTTCCGATAATCACCGATATGCAGAACCAAGGAGAGAAGGACCTTGTTCACCTGATGCAGTTTAAGGGCCGCGGAAACGAACCGATTAAAGTGCTCGCGATCTCTAGAGTTAACATAGGCAACGACGGCAGCGGGCATCTGCTCGCTTGTAGGCGTGGCGTCAGACACCCCACCGATCGGCGCGGGCGCTCCAGCAATCGCCTTACTATCGACCGTTCCGGGCGCTGCATTTACCACGACACCTGGGGGTGGGCTCGGCTGTCTTGAAGCTACTGCAGGTCTCGGCGTATCCCGCGGCAGACCATCGTTTACATAATTCCGAGGATAGAATTCCTTCGGAGAGACATCAGGCTGCCCAAAGGCAATCTGCCACGGCACCATCGCCGCACACACCAACAGACAGCTCACAGCGACCCGCATGATCTTCTCTCTTGAGCTCGCGCTATCCATCGACATCCCGAAACTTACGGCGCCTCATGGTACACGGGACTACCAAAGTTCTCTTCGCGACAAAGCAGGTCTAGATTCGCTACGAGGTTGGCACTGTGTGCATCTGCTGGTGGTCGCCAACGATTGTACCCCTGCGGACAGACGGCGACGATACGGGACGTCGAAGCATAGTTGTGAATATTTCTGTCACGCGAGGTGTCGGACATATTGCTCCCATCTTTATCGATGTCGCGCCGAGCGATCTCCTTCTGCGACTTAATATCATCTTTTGCCCACTCCTGGACGTACTTATTGAAGGCAGAATCGAGACCGGTAAACTGAGATGGTTTCTGCGAATTAAAGAGGAACTCTTGAGTAAATGGCTTGTGGGTGTAATCGCTTAGGTATAGACCATCCGAGCGGTTCTGGAACTGGTAACTATCACCATTAACAGTGACGCAGATATCCCCCAGCTCATTTGTACCCCCTCCGACAAACTGCTTGCCGATAAATGTGGCGTGGGTTGGTGCCGGTGGCTGCGGCCCCTTGAACGAATACGGTCTCGGCTCAAAGCCCTTTAGGTACGATTTAGACGGCGTCGGGGACGGGCCCCGCCACGGCAGCATCATCGATGGTTGTTGCGCCAAGGTACCTGCAATTAAAAATCCAAACATCTTATCTGCTATAGCTGTTCGCCACTCAACAACACGGCTTCGTCCGTAGGTCACAGGCACCATCCCCGTGTTGAGCATGCCACCCTCCATACAAGTATGGCCAACGGCCTGTGCATTCGGCACACCCTCTCCACTTTGACTAGATTCCAGAACCTTATCAAACCCAAAATACTGAAAATTCGCGTTCTGAGTGGCGTGAATCCGCTGACAGTACATCGGGTCGCGCTCCCACGCTTTCATACCCTGCTGAAAATCAGTTGGTGTCCGGTGCACATTTTCTATGTTGCTCAGAGCTGGGTTGGTCATTAACTCAACTCCATTCGGACAGTAGCTAGCCCACAACATCTTGGGGTTCATTAATGCCTGCCAATCCGATCCGCCCTCACGCTGTAGAGGATCAAACGCAGGGTTCATCAATTTGTAGAACTGCTCAGGTCGAAAACAGAAGCGCCTCGCAAGCTGCCTGCGCTCGGACCGTTCCATCACAGCGACATTCGGCCGAACTGTGATACCGCCCTCACCTACAGCGTCTGAGAATCGCAGATTCTTGTCCCGTGGTCGGACATCTTTAATATCTTCCTGCACCTTGGGCAAAACTCCGCCAGCACCCGGCGCTGCACCTCCACCCGCCGATCCGTCACCGCCGGCCTTATCAGCCCACTCAGCATTTCGCTCAATAGCTCCGCTCACCCAGGAAGCGGCGGCGGCGTTTTCCATCATCTGGTCCGAGCGAGCTATGCACGACCTAACCTCGTCCTTAGTCGCAATCATAGTAGTGCCGCGGGCATTCTCCAGCCCGATGGCATTCATCCAGAAATCTACCTCGGTTAACCCTGCCCAGCCGTCACCACGCCGTGGGTTAAAAGCGTGCACTGGGTTAAAGAGCGGATTCTTGCTTTTGCATGCTATAAGCTCATCCGTCTCTCTTACCTGCTCCTTTTTGACACAGCATGTCTTAAAGTTTGAGTCCTGGGTGAAGCGTTTGTATATGCTGGTGTTGACGGGCGCTACGGTTGGACAGCACGCGCTGTAAATATGTTCTCTATGCGGCCAAACTGGAGCCCAAACGCAGGCAAGCTCGTTACATCTAGCGCAGGCCGTCTGAAAACCTCCAAGGCCATTTCTGCAGATCCAGCAGCCCCAAGTTCCTTTAACTGACCACCACGGAACCCATGTCTGAGTGACCGCCCCAGCCTTCCCCCGAATATCAGCCATTGATGCGCGATTTGCGCCAGAGAACATAGTGTCTCTCAGATGCGGATTGTAGGCCTTATCGACCTGACCACCGGAAACCGACACGAGCAGCTTACTGAATAGCTTGCGCATGTTAGATTTAACCTGTTCCGGACCATTTACTGCCTCAGCAAGGCGAAAAACATTATCTTCCCGCTCTGGGTTATCAACACCTCTCTGAAGCCGTTCAGCCACGTCTTTTCCAATATCGCCTGAAGCGGGATCCGCCCAGCCCAACTTCAAGAAAGAGACCGAGACCGCCAAAACAGCGAACAGCAACGCCAAAGTTGGTTTAACCTGTCGCCTCAATCGACAACGTCCCGTTGAAGCTTCCCCTGAAACCGATGTTAGAGCCCCGTACTGTAATCGCCGAGCTGGAGCTCTCATGTCCACACGTCCCCGCCAAGTACCATCCCGCCAAGTACCATATCGCGCACAACTTATACCTGCTCCAGCAAAAAAACTTTTGCTGGCAGACCCACTATCTGCATACGTCCGCTTCTCGTCTAAGGATACCCCTTTGGACCTTATCGCGAAAGCAGGGTAACACTAGGGTTATGCGAGAAATTCGTAGGGGGGTAGCTTAGGGGAAAGCTATCTGTCTAACACCTTCTAAGCATCTCAACCCGGCACCAACTGTTATCGAAACTGAGCGTGCATAACACTCACAGCCCGGTACACAGATACGTGTCGTGGCGGTCAACGCTAGAAACGCAATTGGCACCCTCAATAACCTGACAACTCCAACTTCAAACCCGCACCACGGGGTTGGCCCAGCCTCGCAGGGAGCATGCCTCAGGTTTGAGGGAATTAGCAGAACTTTGTCTACGTTTTAGTTGCGTATACAGAAAACATCCACACGTCGCCAACTGCGTGGCGCAAAAACTTACAACAAACCCTCCATAGGTCTGCATACCAACCCATCATCAAAGCTTAGCACGTCCATTAATCACCCCTTTTCGCCCATTAATTCGCGACTAGGTCTTTATATTTATCTAAAATCGAAAAGATTTTATTCGGATCTACTACAGGTCCCGCTGGATGCTGTTCTAAAATCTTTCCGTTTTGTATAACTCTAACGTAAGGAACACTTCCGATTGGACTACCCGCACGGGCAGGGAACTTTCTTAGCAGCTCTGGGCGGCGGCTAAGCAGCGTATGAAGCTCATCGCAAGGCCTGCAGCCCTGATTCGGACCACGCGAGTACAACTCTACTATTATGCCCGTATTTGGTGGATTCCCTGAGACCCCTGTACCGCCAGTTGCGCCCGGCCGGGTTTGCCCGGTATTTCCTTGGGCTGGCTGACCAACGGCTGGTGCTGTGCAGTATGTTTTCTTAAATTTCGAATAGTCCATCGGGAGAGAGCAACCTAACGCGCCGCACTCCTCCGCCTCAAGCGTCCCGTCAGGATAAATTGTTATCTTGAGAGTCTTTACCTGCATGCTTCCAGTTGGCTTGCCATGATCGATTTCAATACAAATATCACCCGTCTTAACAGGCGCTAACGCAAACTCGAGACCCAGTTCTTCCTTAGGGGGATTTTTCATCAAATTGTCAACTAAGTCACAAATATATTGTTTTTCTGCCACACTACCAGCGGACCCAGCCCCTGCCACACAGACAATTCTTGGGTCCTGGCCCGTTTTCCTAGCCCACTCCGTGCACTGAGTAGTACCGCAGTATATCTGATCAACCTGCCGCGAATAACCGTCCTTTGGGAGTCCTATGTTTACGACTACGAAATTTTCCCTGCAATTCAAGCCGCTTGCGGCATCCGGTAGAGACACCGCCCCACTTATAGGCTCGCCATTAGTATCAAAACGGACACATTCGGCTGCATTGGCAGCAGTATAGAAACACGAAAACCTTCGTTCCTGTTTGCAAACTTTCGTGAAATCAACATCTCCGCATTTGTGATAAATATTATTGCCCTTTTTCCCTTTTCCATTGGCCACCCGCTGCTCAAAACACACGCAGCAAGCCTTATCGTCCGGACCTTCAGGTGCCTCGCCTTTTACATCCATGCCGCTATTAGCAGCCGCCACCCCCGATGGAGGCGTTTGTGCAACCGCACCAGATAGGCAGCTCGCGGTCACAAGCAGAGTCATAAGCAATCTTCCGAACTGTTTCATACCTTCTCCAAACGTACTTCAATCAACCCATCAATCAAACAACGTAATCAGCTACACTTAAGCCTCGGATTTCGCCCGGTTGGCTGAGCGGTCATGTTTCCTTGCCCCTTGAACAGGTTTCCGCAATACGTGTCATCCTCTTCCCATCCGTTTAATCCAAGCCTACATGCGATCCAGCCATTCTCGGTCACTACAACCCTCCTCATATGCCATGCGTTCTGCGGGCCCACACCTCCTGCTGGGTTCTGAATAGAGCACCCCCTTCCACCCAGGGGAACCCTCATCGCGCCGACTCTTCCTGTTATGGTCAATCGAGAGCCAGAGTTTTTACACAGACCCGCTAATAAGTCGCGGAAGAACTGTGCCTGCTCGCACTTCAACCGGCTATTATCAAAGGCGTGACATGCAAGCTGCGATACTTCGGAGTCCGTTCCTGCCTTAAGCATATCGATCGCCGCGAGGACGGCGGTGTTTGCATCCCAGTGACCGTGATCTTGCACACCAGGTCCGACTGGCCATCCGTGTCGTAGAGAGACATCTGTAAAATCCTGACAACCGAGGCTCGCCATGATATCTTTCAGCGGAGCCGGAGCAGGTTGCCTACCGCCAACAGGAATCATCAGCGGGGTTGGGCCAATTCGAACACAACTATCATGCCGGAGCGGGGTCTGCCCAATTCCTGGCCTGACACCCGGCGTCATTCTCCCCAACAATTGACCCAGATCCATCGGCTGAGCTAAGTAATCCGATCGACACTGAATAATATTGTCACAACCAAATTTATGCCAAGTAAAATTCGTGCCGTATCCTGGGTAAAACTTGTCAGGCGGGGGACGTTTGCTTTCGAGGTCTGCTTGCTCTTCAGTAGCGGTATGTATGCAACATCGAACGTGCCTTTGTTGGGGAACTGGTCTTAGGCCTCCGGGGGCAGGAACTGGACCCAAATCGATCCCGTCATCGATATCGGGCCCTCCTGATAAGTCAATGCCGTCATCCGAGTCGTCCTCATTCCCGTTTGCCTGCCGATTGTAAGGCTCAAAGGATCGCGCGTAGGCATTGTGCGCCCCTTCCACCTCACCCTCCTGTGAATCCATCGCATCTTGCAACTCTGTATCACCCGAAGCGACCACCTTTCCATCTTGCTCCAGAACCCAATTATCGAAATCGTTGGGGGCGGCTCCTGCAGTCAATTGCTCGAAAATTTTGAAAGTCAAGGCAGACGGGTCGATACAAGTTGTCGGCGCCGAAGTCACTACCGATGACGTGACCGCGACATTCTTCGATGCTTCCATGGATTGCGTTGGAATTGCATATGCACCCTGGAATGTACCTAGTTGACCGATGACCGAAATAGCTGCTCCTAGAATTATGGAGCACCCAGCAGAGAAAACCCTATCAAAAACCGTTTTGCTCATAATCTCTGTCCGTGCTCAAATTCGGGAATGTTTATAGAGAGGTTATGTCATGGTACTTCACTCATGTAGCCTATTGCGACCATAAAAATTGAGCAAACGTCCGCAACTCAATTTCATCAGCCATATAAATGGTATCGGGGGCATATCTGTCCTAGAAGTATTGAAGCTTCTGGCCCCGGCAGCGAGCAGCGTGAACAGCTCTCAATTGCTATACAAACAAGCACTTACGTACACGTCTAGCCTCGTTTGGGTGGAGTTTAACTATCTGCAGTTGCGATAAGTCACGCACATCCGACACCACATCATAACCTTCTTAGAGCGTTGTAGCTATTCGACGAGGAATTCCATGACACGATCAGTTTTCGTACTTGCGGCCGCCTTGGCAACTTCACTCTCGACAATGACCCTAGAGGTATCGAATAACACTGAAAAGTTATTTGTCATTAACGTCAAGTCGATAATTGCTGAGGCTCAGACTATGGGTGCTCCGCCGCCACCGCCAGAACAACCACATAACACAACGACCCAAGATGACACTGGGCAGCAGTCATGGGGTGGCGTGACACCCGGCGGTGCCTGCGGCCCAGGCGGCTGTCCAGGTGGCGGTGCGGCTCCGGCCGGCGGCGGTATCGGTGGCGGCTGCGGCGGCGGTGGCTGCGGCGGTGGTGGTATCGGTGGTGGCGGCGCTAGCGGCTTGGAGGGCATCGGCGGACTACTTAAAAAGCCCGGATTCATGGTCCCAGCCCTAGGAGGAGCAGCTCTAGGCGCAATCCTGGCGAGAAGAAACCAAGGCATCCCATCTTTTCCACCCGTCCAACAACCCCCGACCAATGGAGTTCCAAGCAATGGCGGAGGCAACTCTTCACCCGGCAATCAGCCCCCGGCCCTTGTGAGCAATCCGAGTACCAATCCTCCGGCATCAAATCCACAACCGGGTACACCTGCACCCATTACAAACCAACCAAATCAACCAGCAGCAGCAGTGGCGGGGGTTACTACCGTTTCACGTAGCATAATCGATACGTTCTAGCTGCGGGGTGCTACCCGGCAGCTAAAGCTTCGAGAAGCTCCTCCCGAGTAACCCCAACGCTATCGCCTACCGATGGAGCTTCATAGTCCCCGAGCACCCACGCCTGCCCCTGCTCCTTACGCCGGAGGTTCCAGTGGATAATCTCGTCGACCTTACACCCTAAGAGCGAAATTACGTTCACCGTCCCCTTCTGTCCAATACGGTGGATGCGATCGACCGACTGCATCCAATGCTCGGCGTTCCAGGTCTTGTCGATATATACTGCAGTCTGAGCTGCCGTAAGGGTAATACCGACTCCGCCAGCCGCTGGAACGGCTACAAGGATCCTCGGCTCGGCTGATTCTTGAAAGGCTCGGACGGTCTTCTCGCGCTCTGCGGCTGAGACCTCGCCACTAAATGGAGCTGTGCCATACGCCTTATACCGTTCGCACAGCTCCGAGACGTTGCCCAGGTAATTCGTCCAGACAACGACCTTTTGCCCCTGCTCGTGGACTATCTCTTGGACGATCTCATCAAGCTCAAGAAACTTCGCCGGCTCACCTTTCCACTCTGGGTCGATCAGTCGCGGGTTCGATGAAACCTGCACCGCTCGGAGGTACTCTTCAAGAATATTGGTTATCTCACGTACAAACTGCTCACCAGAGAGCGATCGCATCCGCAGCATCAACCCCTCGCGGATCTCATTGTAGCGCTCAAGTTGCGACCCACTAAGCTCAATCTCGCGGATCGAGAAGGTCTTTGGCGGCAGATTCACTACTTTCTCTTTGCGCCGTCGCAACATTATCTCGCGTACACGGTGGATACTCTCAGAGACCTCAGCGTCGTGAAACTTCTTCACAGCGTATTGGCTATACTCTGTTCCTAGCTCTGCGACCCTGGAAAGCCACTTGTAGTAACTCCGCCCAAAGCGGTCTCCGCCATCTAAAATGCGCATCTGCGCCCAGAGGTCCGAGACATCTTTTGGGGTCGGTGTGCCGCTTAATAACACCCGTCGGTCACAACCCGGCGCTATCTGGCTGAGTGCCTTAAAGGTCTTAGCGGTTGGGTTCTTTACGCGCTGCGATTCATCGAGACAGAGCAGTGTCCTTTTTGAGGAAACGAGCTTTTCAAGCTCCGGTGTCACGTACTCTAGGCGTACGCCTTCGTAGTTTACGACCAGGATATCAGGCTTAGCGACTCCTTGCGTTACCATCCGTAACGCCCAGGTCTTCTCTGCTTTATCACCAGCGAGCACCGAAACATCCAACTCTGAAAACCACATACGCGCCTCACGCGCCCAGTTCCGCGCTAGCGAGTTCGGACACACGACCAACAAGAGATCGAATTGGAGCCTAGCCCGGAGACTTGCATAATACGAGAGCACTGAGAGGGTCTTCCCGAGTCCCATATCATCTCCCAAAAAGGCATAAGGAACCTCCTGGAGCCACTGCACGGCGACTCGCTGATGCGGGAAAAGTCTCTTTGCCGCCTCTGGCTCAAGCCCTGCGAGTGAGTTGGCGTCAACATCTTCGAGTGTGCTGTAGTAGATACCTCGCTCAAGGAGCTGTGATCGCCCCCGTATATCCTGTGCCAATCGGCTAAACGAAACGCTCTGAGTAATCTGCGGAAGCCCGTGAACTTCACACAGGTGCGCAAGCTCGCCCATCGCCATCACTAGCTTTGAATCGGGGATCTCAATCTGCACAACCGCGCCCTCATTGAGATACTTTGCGCCGACCACCTCAGAGAGCCTGGTGATAACGAGCGCTCGCACCTCACTAGCCTCGGGAAGTGCAAGGGTCAGTAACGCGCGGCCGCTCTCAGCCACCTTCCAGAGAATCGGCACCGTGACCAGCTCTGCTGCGAGGTCATCGACCTCACCCGAGGCATCGCCTAACTCCTGAACCAGTTGCTCACGTTTCTGCTCAATACACTCGTGAACCTCCCTGGTAAGCCAAATCGTAAATGGCAATGCACCAAGGCGGCTGCTTAATTGAAGTAGCCCGCGCTCATCAAGGGTAAAGACCTTCCCTTGCTGGCGTCGAACCCCTGGGAAGGCGGCCTTAAATTGCTCTGTCGTAAGGAAGCAGGGCCGAAAGGTCGCCGAGTCATCAACAACACGAGTTATAAACGGAGTAAGTAACGCCGCTGACAGGTCATCTGCGCTATAATTCTTTGGGTTCTCAAGGATCGCCCGCCTGAGCGCGCTTGAACCACTAAGCGCTGCCCCAGCGCTCGTATCCACAGCAAATACGACCTGCCTGTCGCGCAGCTTCTTGAGCAACTCAGGAATCTGCTCGACGGGGATGGTGTACGCAGCGTCAAACGATGAATAGACTGCCCCTCTGGTGCGTCTCATGATCTTGTGTGCAGCAGAGCCGATCCGGGGGATGCAACAGATCCGGCGTTTCTCAGGGCGAAATCTAAAAACCACCTCGAGTAGGATCGCCGCCA
>JBIKKR010000248.1:0-2742 GCA_044360225.1 Bdellovibrionota bacterium
CATTTGGGATAAGGGTAAAGCCCGATAAAAATGAACGTAAGCATGGTGTGACTTTTGATGAGGCAAAGACGGTCTTTTACGACGATGATGCGGAGCTCATTTGAGATCCCGATCATTCTAGTCATGAAGAGCGGTTCGTTATGCTTGGGATGAGTATGCGCGCACGTGAGCTGATTGTATGTCACTGCTACAGGCAAGATAGCAGGGTTATACGAATTATTTCAGCGCGAAAAGCAACCAGAAAGGAGTAATCACAGTATCGGAGATCTATATGAGAAAAGAGTATGATTTTTCGAAAGGCATAAAGAATCCCTACATAAAGCGCCTCAAGAAGCAGATTACGATACGTCTCGACGATTCCACCATCGACTACTTCAAGGCTCTAGCTGAGGAAACCGATATCTCTTATCAAAATTTAATGAATTTTTACTTACGAGAGTGCGCATCCGAGCGACGCAAGCCAGTAACTAGGTGGGTAAAACAGGCAGAACAAAAGGCTGGATTTGGCGCTCGCTTGCGCTCGCGCAAATCAGCTTTACGTTAGTACGTGACATGACGTGAGCCCCATTCTGTATGGGCTATCTTGTTCTGGTTCTCTCATGTGCAGCGGCGTAGCATACACAGGGAGAGATCGGAAAAGGGGGCGAGAAAAGTTTCTTAGGGCATATCGCCCCGATGGAACTTGAGCGCGCTCTCTGAGAAAGACTCGCGAGAAAGACTCGCGAGTCAAGCATTTTGAGGATAGCCTACGTGGAGACGTTCGAGGAAATTCTGATCGGTGTAAAAGACTTAGTAGAGGCACAAGCCCTTCTCCGAGGCTCGAAAGGCCTTCACCAGGTACTCCCTAATCTTTACTTCCGGAACGGGCAGGTAGCGTGGCTGACTCTTCCGTTTTCCAGCACCCGTCTTAGGGATGCCCTCCGTTTCATGAACAGGCTAGGGGTTCAGGCGGCGCCAAAACTGGTAGGCGTTAAAGATCTTCCGAGCGGCGAAAGCATTGTGCTGTATGAAATTCCGGGGTTACCGGAGGAGTATCCAGGCCCTTTTTCTGGCCTGACCCCACTCGAAAGAAATGCAAGTGAGCGCCTGCGCCAGGACATGGAGCTCATGTTTGCAACGGGATATGTTCATCCATTGGCTATTGCAGGATACGAGACGTGGCGAATAGTCCCCAGCACGGGACACATAATCTTCGAGCGATGGGAGACGCTTCGTGCAATGACGCCCGTCGAGATAGGTGGTGCTCGATCCACCGCCAAGAGTCTTATAGACGCTTGTGAGCTCTGAGCCTCTACTCCTTGTTCGCACATATCTGTCAACCACGCGCTCACCCGCCGTATTTGCGGGCCTCCTGAGCTAGCAAGAGCCGCTGTCGGTGCAGTTGAGGCGCTGAGATGGATGCCTGCACTAGACTTATTAAGAACTCTACTCGATACCATTTCGACCAACGCCCTTCGCTCTTCGGGTGTCTGAACCTGTCCCCAATATGAACCTGTCCCCAATATGAACCTGTCCCCAATATGTTGATCAAGAGTTAAGCAACTGGAGTGTCTTCACCGAGTAAGTGTAAAGTGGAGACATCATGGACAATAAGAGACGTAAATATACTAAGGAATTCAAGCAAGAGGCCGTTCGGTTGGTGGCGGTCGGAGATCGAAGTATGGCGGAGATAGCGGAGAGCCTCGGGATTGGGGCATCCCTGTTAACGAAGTGGGTTCAATCGCAGCGACAGGACGGCGAGGAGGCGTTTCGCGGGAACGGCAAACGCACGGCAGTGGAGGATGAGATCTGGCGTCTTAAGCAGAGGAACAAGGCGCTAGAGGAGGAGCTAGCGTTCCTAAAAAAAGTGAGCCCATACTTTGCCAAGGACCCGAAATAAAGTTTCGGCATATTCGGAAGCTAGCGGGTCAGTTTAACCTATCGATGATGTGCCGAGCTCTTGGGGTAACACCGCAAGGATACCACCAGTGGTTTCGGCGCTGCCCTAAGCGCGATAAGAGGCAACAGGAGAAACAGAAACTGGTAGGTGCGATTACGGAGGCTTACGAGGACAGCCAGCGCACCTATGGTCGTGTACGCGTACGTAGGGAGTTGCGAGATCAGGGAATTAGCGTTGGGATAAAGCGAGTTGGGGACTTAATGCGGCAGGAGGGCTTACGCGCCAAAGCCGCTAAAAAGTTTCGAGCTATCACCAACTCTAAGCACTCCCAGCCAGTGGCCGAGAATACGCTGAATCGTGACTTTACAGCTACAGCTCCGAACCAGAAGTGGGTGGGGGATATTACCTACATCTGGACGATGGAGGGCTGGTTGTACTTAGCGGTTGTAATTGATCTGTTTAGCCGTCGAGTTGTGGGCTGGTCACTTAGCTCACGAATGACTACCGAGGTTGTGTGCGATGCGCTTAAGATGGCCGTTACCACGCGGGGCCGTCTGGCCGAAACCTTGTGCCATTTTGACCGTGGAAGTCAGTATGCGAGTGATATCTTTCAAGGGCTCTTGAAGCGATACGGCTTCACGTGCAGTATGAGTCGTAAGGGTAACTGCTGGGATAATGCAGTTGCAGAGAGTTCTTTCATTCGTTAAAAGTTGAAGCCATACATGACGAGCTTTTTCGAACGAGAGATGAGGCACGCAGGACGGTCTTTAGCTGGATTGAGTGCTTTTATAACCTTAAACGGAGACACTCCGCTCTGGGCTACGTGTCGCCTGACGTGTTTGAGAGACATGCTCTCAAAGAAC
>JBIKKR010000249.1:0-2740 GCA_044360225.1 Bdellovibrionota bacterium
CCGGAAAGCCAACGATAAAGGTGGTCCTTAACTTGATCTCAGCGGCCGTCTGGCGAACATACTCGACGAACCTGCGCGAACCAAAACGCCCGATCGGTCGTTTCATGTTCTTGAGCACGGTCTCACATGAGTGCTGTAACGGCACATCAAGGTAGTCACACACTGAAGGGAGGTCTACTATGGCCCGCAACAGCTCATCGTCGACTCCAACCGGATAGGCGTACAGCAATCGCACCCAAGCAGCCGCCTTGGTGGCGTCTATCGCCCGCAGCAGATCTACCAGCCGAGAATCCCCTCGATCGGTTCCAAATGCAGTGAGATCCTGAGCAACGAGGTTCATCTCGCGCACACCCTGCGCACCGAGAGCCTGCACTTCGCGGACGATAGAATCTACCGTCCGGCTGCGCATACTACCCCGAATCTGGGGGATAATGCAGAAGGCGCACGGCCTATTACACCCCTCTGACACCTTCACGTACGCCATATGGCGCTTAGAAGCGAGGTGGCGCGGCATCGTCTCGTCATAGAGAAAGTAGGGCCTCGCCCCCTCGTGCAGGATATCTCTGAGAGTCTCCTCGGCACCGAGCGCGGCCTGGCCAACGCTTAAGAGACCATCTAACGCAATGAAAGAATCAACCTCTGGAAGCGCCTTACGGATATCACCCTTGTAGCGCTCAACCATGCACCCCGCGACGAGCAAACGACGGAGGCCCCCCGATTTTTTTAGTTCAGAGAGCTCCAGCACACAATCCACGCTCTCCTTCACAGCACTTTCGAGAAAGCCGCACGTGTTTACAACGGCGACATCGGCGTGCGCCAGGTCATTTACGATCTCGAAGCCGGTATTTCGCAGGACTCCGATCATCACCTCTGAATCAACCTGATTCTTTGCGCACCCGAGGGTCACAATGGCTGCGCGGCCGGCAAAGGCGCGACCACCTTCTACATTGTGAGGTTCTGATATGTTTACCGCCACCGACGAACAGCTACTGAGCTGTTCGCCATCTGCGGGGATAATCGCCAAAGGGGACTTCATTGTTAGGACCCGGGTGTACTACGTCTATCTGATATATCTACACCTTTTGGGTACTCTAAAACAAATCTTCCGGCCGGGATGTCAGGGACGTTAAGTTGCAGATTTTCAAAGACTATAGCAGTGGTGTTACCCCCGACCGACATGATTTTAGCCCCCTGAGGCACCTGTTTGTGCTCGTCTATAAGCAGGATAAACCCCTCTAATGCCTCCTCTTTTTCTTTAATCGATGCATCCTTGTGGGGTACCAAACTAACTGCTATTCCGGCTGCGGTTCTACAAGCGGAAACTAGATCAAAATCCTTGGTTACGTTACCTATGCCCATCAAAAACGAAACCGGCAGGGCCGACAGAAGGACAGCTCCAACACTATCAATCATTACCTGCCCCTTATCCGGTTGGTACATCCACAGCTCACCGTCCCGAATAACAACCTCTTGAAGCCGTGGCGTCTTGTAGCTCCAACGCATCTTGCCCGGCTTGGCAAACAACATTACCCCGGAGCTGACTTCCCCCTCATCGAGTGCAGCTACGTACGAATCCTGATGAAAATTCCCCTGCATCGAGTGAATCGAGGAGTAATACCGCTGTACCTTTTCAAGCAAAGCTCTACCTTGATCAGCAGAGATCGAGGAACCCGACAGACAGCCAAATGGGTCAGTGCGCCCGGTGTCAGCTCCTGCCGTCTTAACACCTTGCGACGCATTGTCAGCGCCAGCTACTCCACCCAATCCGAAAGTGGCGGCGGCCATCACACAGAAAAACGGAACTAAAAATGTACGCTTCATACCGCGAGAGTCTTACACACCCGACCGCCACACACAATCTGAGACGCCCTTCCCGAACGGAAACGCAGCACTGCACAAGGACGAATGACTCCGCCGCTCCCCCTGCGCAGCAGCAGCCTTGATATTCGATCGCTTGAGCTTTACGCTCTCCTGACAGGATGCCTCTTGTACACCACCATGGACCCCACCCTGCCAACCTACGAAACTGCAACGTGTCCTTACTTTTCTGCCGGCCAGTGCCAATCGTGCTCTCTACTGGGGACCGTTGCAGGTTCACGGCTCCACTCTAAGGTCACTCACCTCGTGAGTACCCTCGAGAGACTTAACGTGCGTCCCCAGGTGATGCAGTCCCCAGTTACCCTCAAGCATCCATGGAGATCTCGCCACAAAGTAAAGATGAGCGTCAGCGGCTCAGTCGAGACTCCAATCATCGGGCTCACTCGACGAGACAGGTCAACGCACGATCTCCTGGATTGCTCGCTATCAACCGAGCCGATACAGCGCCTCCTGCATCAGCTAGCTCTCGTTATCTCCGATTACTCTCTTACCCCCTACGACATCGAGAACCGAACAGGCGAGCTCAAGTTCATGATCGTTACCACAACTCAAGACCACAAAGCTGGTATCCTACGATTTGTTCTTCGCAGCCGAAAACTGATACCACGGGTCTCGGCCGCAATCCCACATCTGCAGTCTACTTTTCCCTGGATTGCCGCGGTAAGCTGCAACATTCAACCACTCCCGGCGGCGATCATAGAGGGACCAGAGGAGGTGCTGCTCACCGAAAGCCCGCTCATTCGCGAGCAGTTCGGTGCAATCCCGCTGTACTTCGCTCCGCAATCCTTTATGCAGGTAACCCCAGAGATCGCCAGCCAGCTTTATGCGCGAGCTGCAGATATCGTGCAGGCGGCTTCACCCC
>JBIKKR010000110.1:0-10198 GCA_044360225.1 Bdellovibrionota bacterium
GCAAAGCGATTGTCGATTGAGCATTAATGGAGGCGCTCTCCTCTCATACACACTTTGGGTTACAGATCCAGATCTGATATAGCGGCGCGTGTTTGAGATGAAAACCGTGCCCCCAGAAAATCCTCAAGTCCACCAACACCCACTCCGACGTACCTGACGATGGATCGGCCATCGATGAACACAGAATACGGTACCTGCCCGCCCTTGAGAGCCAGAAAGGCCTCATCCTGCACATCGTTGCCAGAGAATACGTGTGTAACGGTCGTCAGATCTTGAGCGCTGATCCGGCCACGGACGACATCCAAATCCTCGTTTCGATCCAGATTGACCGCGAAGAACTCGGTGTCCCCACGATGAGCATGCTCTCTCGCTAGATCTTCGAATTGAGCTATCACACTTCGAGAATGCGGGCACCAGGTTGCCCAAAACAGGATCGCTCTATTGCGCCCTTGAGAATCTTTGAGAGCGCGATCCTCCCCACTCAGCAACATTAACCGACCATCTGGGACGGGCCGCCCAACAAGCGCCATCGCTTCAGGGGACACAGACGCACATCCGACGCAATGACAGGACATGCACATCGCCACCAAGAGCGAGAGAGTGCCTATGCGCACCTTCACGTTCAATCGCGCACAATAGCTTAAAAGCCTTATCACCGAGTCGCCCTCGTTGTGTACAGCCCACGCTTTATCAAACAAAAAAAGAATCTCATCTGCAGCCCCAACATTGTGAGATTGCTCGCAGGCCCGTGTCAAGAGCAGGCTGCAACGATCACTTGCTATACAGTTCAACCTCGAACAATCGCCGCACCTCTGTGTCCTGCTCTGTTTCATACCTCCCACGAATTCGAGCTTTTGACGACGAGAGTTGTACCTCCTTGAGAAACGGAATCGCCGCTTTCCTAATACTTGCCTCAGGCCGATCAAGCAACTGAATCAGCAGGTCCGGGTGCATATCCTTTCCGAACATCCGCAGGGCTATTTCAACAATTTGTGGAGAACCCCTCTGCAGAGCAAGCGCTACAACCGAACTCTGCGCTGGACTCCCCTTAAGACTTTCAAAGCCCTGCCTGAGCATCTCTTCAGAAGCATCATCTCCCATCCCCAACGCCCCGATCAGTTTGCCAACTTTTGCTGGCTCATAGCCCTCTGCAGAAGACAAAGCTTCAATCGTCGCACTGACAAGCGTATCGACCTCTGGCTTAGCGGCTATCCCCGCAATCGAGGCTTCGACCATTGCTGGATCTGACGTGGAGAGCAAAACAGCAATCATCGCTCTCGCGGCCAATGGGTCAGCCCATCCATTCAAGCGCTGGACATCGCTCGCTGTTACTCCCTCAGTACCCCCACGAAAAAGAGCGTCGTACGGAGCCCCGCTATTCTCGTCTGCAGCAGCGGCCACGCTGAAAAACATCTCCTTCGAGGGGGAAGTTAAATGCCGCTTCACAACCACACTGGATAACAATTGAAAAACAGGAGATCGTTTTCTCACATGCACCCTGAGAAGCCACCACAGCTCATCATTGGACAACGCATCGAGTCGCCCCCATACTCCAGCTGCCCGCTTCGATAGTCTTCCCTCTGCCGCAATAAACAAGGCATCGGTAGAAAGCTTTTCGAGCGCCTCTTGCTCCATCAGCGCACTTCGCTGCAACTGTTTTATCAACATAGTGCGAAACTCTCTCTCGGAGTCTCCGCCGATTTTGACAACGGTCGCAGCAAGTCGTGACTTTGACTCGTCATCACATTCACCGTAAAGATCAAAGAGCATCGTTCGCTCCTCTGGAGAGATATCGCCGCGTTCAAGGTATCCAATCACGGTGTTATCCGCCTCTATGGTGATCTTTTTGGGCGTCGCAACATCTGCAGCTGCCCGTACATCGCCAGTAGCAATAGGGGCGGCCTCGTGCCTATCACCCTTCGCGGAACCAGAAATACCTCCGGTCTGCGCCGAAACTCCTCCGTCTCCCTTCAGTAGCGTTAGAGCCTCCTTGACATCGTTAAGAGTAGAACCAGCCTGCACAGCTTTACCACGTGAGGTCATCTGAGCTGGGAGAATTGCCCGCAGGTTGGAAGCCTGGAGCACTACCACCAGAAGCACCAACAACCCGACGACACCAAACACAGCCCCCTTGAGCGCCTTGGAGTGAATCAGCGCGTTGATCCTCTTCTTGCGACGCTGCTCAGGCGTGATAAACATCTCGTGAATTTCATCAATCGAAAGCGGCTTCTCTCCCTCTGACTCGATTGTGCGCTCTTCGATCGCTTGTAACAGTGTCCCAAAATATTCCTGGTCTTTGGCCGCGATCGCACGAAGCATCTCAGTCGCATTGGAACAAAACTGCCGTTGGGGCTCACGTACGATCGTGGCAAGAACTGACAAGACCCAAGGTGGAGCATCGGCATTTACTCGCTCTAGATACTCATCCATATTTTTCACATCGATAGCTGCCGGAGGAAACTGTGCACCGAAGAGCGTAAGCCCCATCACGGCAAGCGAGTACACATCAGCACTATCTGACGGCACTCCAACGAGATCGCCATTCACGCGAAAGAATGGTCGAATATCGAGTGGTATCGTCGGAGTTATCTTCTCCTCGTAGCCACCCATAAATCCGATGAGCCGAACTGAACCAAAGGAATCAACAGCAAAGGATCCAGGCGTTATATTGCCACAGGCGAAGCCAGCCTCATGTATCTGTGATATGAGCACAACGCACATCAAAAATCGGTTTCGAGTGGCTACAACACCGGGCGCGTCGAAATCAATAGCCTTTGTGCTACCGTGACTGAGCACCACAAAACCTCGCTGCGCGGCATCTACACCACCCTCAACGTGCCCCCAATCTCGAACAGACATAAGCCGCTCAAGGTGTTGTAGAAACTTAGCCCGTTGATCTTCGTTGAGGGTCTCCCTTGAGAGCCACAGCACCACGTCGTCCTTGTCCTTTACCCCCTCTGCATGGTGGCAGTCTGCCTGCACAACGGATCCCAGTCTCCAATCTATGGCCCACAGATCTTCCACTGGTTGAGGAAACGCGTTGTGATCTTGTATCTCTCCCATAAACTATCCCCGCTTCGAATAGGAAGGGCTAACGAACAACCAGGAATTGTTCATACCTAATCTCCATCTCATACGCCTCCACACCTACACCTTGGCATCCCACACCCCGATCTGCATCACTGGAAAAGACGGGTCTATCTCGTCCAGTGTTGTAACAAACACATGCAGCCCGCTCATTCTGACAAACGAGATCACCTTCTCCTTGATGTCTCTACTACAAAGCAGTGCAACCGGCAGACAACCTGCCTGTAATGTTGGACGAACCACAGCATATAAACCTCGCAAGAGAGTATCGTAAAGATCCGGTGCCATCGCGAGGGATGTTGTCCACCGGTCTGCTGATGCCTCCTCGAAATTATGCTCAACTACGGGAGAAAGTGTTAAAACTGGAAGAGAGCCGACCCCGCCAACAAAGCGTCTCACTATCTGCCTTCGCCTTGATGCGCGAACGAAATGCACAACTTCAGCAAGGTCTACGGGGGTCTCCGCATTCGTGGTAACACCTGAGGAAGCGCAGTAGGCCGCAATACATTCCATAATCGATCTAAAATCCCTGATGCTCACCCCCTGACGGATTAACTCCTGCACGATTTCAGCTAACTTTGGAACGGATACAAATTCTCTGCCAAATCCATCCCCTACGAGTCCTGGATGCTTCTTCTCAATCTGCCGGAGCAAAGAATGTACGTACGTCACTGACACAACCTCTTCTGGATGCTCTCGCGTGGACTGTGCAATACGCAGAGCGATAAATTCAAGAAAGTCATAAAAGCGCACCTTTGCTGCCTGAAGCATCTCAAGATTGCGAGTTGTGCGCGGAGTCCAAAAGAGACGATGTCCCGAGGACGGATGGTCTTCCTCCTTCAGCACCTTAAACCCAAGAACCGCCGCCTGCGCACTTGAGACCTCCACAAGCAGTGCATCATCCGGAACGTTTCCGGCCAGCATTTCAACCCCCATGTGCCGGACGCTATAGGAACCTGGCGGCAGCAGATCCTCCGAGACAACCCGTAAAAACGGCAACAGAATGCCCGTGTCCTCGAAAAACGCCTCTCTAAATCGTCGCCATGAAGCTGAGTATTCAACCGCCCTGGCGCGATACATACGAAACAAACTACTCTTATCGAGCACTAGGATCAGGGTTGAATCTGCAGAATCACCATCACCTCCTGAGCCAGACCCGTCCGCGCCCTCTGAATCGGCCTGAGCTTGCATCGTAAGGCGACTCTGTGTGCGTCTGCGCCCTGCTACGCCAATAGCGACTAAACCTGCTGCGGCGAGTAAAAACGGGAACATTGGGATCCCCGGCATAAGCGAGACAACTACCAGAACACCCGCAGTCGCGAGAAGAGTAAACGGTTGACTAAAAAGCTGCGCATGCAGATCAGAACTCAAACTGGAACGGTCCGATGTCGAAACCCTCGTAACGATAATGCCGGCACAAATCGAAGTGAGAAGGCTGGGAATCTGTGTCACGAGCCCATCTCCCACCGTGAGTACAGTATAGGTCTGAATTGCATCTGACAGTCCCAACCCAGAAGATAGCCCCATGTAGATACCACCGAAGATGTTGGTAAGAATGATGAGGATCCCGGCTATCGCGTCACCTTTTACGAAATTCATCGCTCCATCCATCGAACCGTACAGCTGCGATTCTCGACGCAACTCGTCTCGTTTTCGATGCGCCTCATCAGCAGAGATCACGCCTGAGCGAGCATCATTGTCGATCATCATCTGCCGCCCTGGTAGCGCATCGAGAGCAAATCGAGCGGCCACCTCTGACACACGCGCGGCACCGTTGGAGATCACGATGAAGTTAACGAGCGTCACGATAGAAAATATGATCAATCCGACAACTATTTCACCCCGAATGAGAAACGTACCAAATGCCTCGATAACCTGGCCCGCCTCACCCTGGCTCAAGATCAGACGCGCCGAGGCTACATTGAGCCCAAGCCTGAATAAAGTACTCAGAAGTAGAATCGAGGGAAATGTAAACAGAGCAGAGGAGCTACCAACATACAACCCTACCAGGAGAAGTAGGATTGAAAGTGACAGATTAAGGACCAACAACAGATCGAGGAGTGCTGTCGGTAACGGGACGATGAGCATCGCAGCAATCGCGATGACCAAGAGCATCAAGACCACATCAGCAAATCTGACCCGCAGCGCTAGTGTCATGTTCATAATCTACCTTTAGCTCGTCGAGATGGCCATAATCTGAGCCGCTATCCCCAGCCCCAACAAGATCATATACGCAAGGAATACCATAGACACCGGGCCCGTGGCTTTCAGTTCCAGCTTTCGAATCGCTGTCTCGATTTTCGCCTCTCGTTGGGTACCAACGGAATCTGCCAACTCCTGCAGCTGCTTGGATACCTCTCCACCAAACTTCGCCACTTGTGCGAGGGCAAGGAGCGCTTGTTTGAAATCAGTCTGGCCCGACGCATGTCCTATCTCAGTTAATGCCTGCTCTAAGCTCACACCTGACTTCACATAAAAAAGGGCATACTTTAGAAGATCCGTAGCGGCGTTATGACTATTGCGTTCATCTGCCATCTGCACCAATTGTGCGATGCACGGGCCAATATCTAGGGAACTGCTCACACCGATCGATATCTGTTCGATCAACAATGGAAGGTAGTAGGATAACTCTTCATGCTGCTCATTAACCCATCCACGCAGCGTCCTCATCGGAAGTAGTAATCCCGCAAGCAGGCCCCCGACGACTAAGGTAAGTATCGTAGTAGAGTCACCATTGAGAAGCCCCAGAGCAAATCCTATACCAGCAAAAATTAACGGAGCAAGCCGGCGCCGCTTCATAAAGGCCTGACGGTCAGCTTGGGATAGTCGGCCAGCCATGAAAAGCAGCTCATCGACGGTGGGTTCTTTATTCTTCTGTTTCTTTTTCTTTTTCGCCGCAGCAGCGACTACCTCTTGGCGATCTTCGTCCTGTTGCGCCTCAACTTGCTCAGCACTTTCATAGCGACCAACACTGCGAAGGCGGGCACTCCGGCTCTTCTGTCTCCTAGACTCACTAACGACACGAAATGCAATCACCCCTACCAGGCCCAGTAAAGCAAGTACTATGAGTAGTACGATAATCGTTTGGGCTAGCATATTCACGCCTGGCTAAATCCTAATCTTCGTTATTTTATTTATGATTAAAAGTGATACGAGGACGATACAAATTGCTCCCTGAGCCCATCCTGCAAGCTTAGGATTGGTCCAGGCACCAACTACCATATCTGGAACGATGAATAACATGTAGATCTGTACAAATCCTATCACCGCTATAATTGCGTATATCGACCCCTTCTGCATCGAGACAGCCCCTTTTGCTGCCAACTTGAACGCCTGACGCTTGCGAATCTGTTTTGCGAGTCGATCGAGCGTATCAGAGAGCGTACCACCTACTCGCCTACTCAAAAGAAGCGCTTGAACAAATAATTCAATCTCTGGTTGATCGACATCCTCTCCAAATGACCCGATAGAGCGATCCTCTGGTACTCCCATGCGAACACGCTCCAACATAAGCTCTACTTCTTGCCGCACCAGTGATTCCTCATCTAAACTATCAGCAGCTGCTTCGAGCGCCTGTACGGGATTGAGACCGGTTTTCAGCATACCCACCACCGACAAGAGAAATTGCGCAAAATCAGCATCAAATCTATCGACGCGCTTGTTAATCCGTTTGTTAATCCACCAATTGACGATCATAGGCCCGGTAAACGCTGATCCGATCTGCAGTACCAACCGGCAGTAGACGTAGGCAAGTGCAAAGGCCACCAAGCTAATTAAGATCTGCAGGAGACTGATGACATACGGTGGCATCCACGACAGATTTGCATACCGAAGTCTTACTCGAAGAGTATCTCCCTTGACCCGCTCCGGCTCGGCATCGACCGCCTGTTGCCAATTTTCCTCAGTACCCTTCGAGAAGAAGGCTACATCTCCTGCATTATCCTCCGGGAGTTCGGATATCTCCTGCCGGAAATCATCGACCTGGCCTCGCAACCCCTTTGATCTCCCGACACCAGTCGATGTACCTGAACGCATGAGGTGTGCGAGTATCGTGATCGATATAAAGATTACAGCGCAGGCAATAATCAGCAGGACTACTGTTTGACCGGTCATTACTAACTTCCCCCCGTTCCTTTTTCTGGCTCTGGTAAAGTTATCTCTTGGGCAGAATCCCCAAGATTGACACCGTCTTTCTTCAGTTGCTCCCCGAAATTGCTATTCCAAGAATCTACCCGCCATACAGGACGTACTCCTTGTTTGATCAAAGTAAACATCGGTCGCACCTGTATCTGCCCCTCAACGAAGTGCCCCACTTCTATTACTTCAGCTACTCGAGGTCTCCCTGTACCCTTTTCACGGATGAGCCACACTACGGAATCAACGGCGAGCGCTATTTGCTGACGGATGATTTCAATCGCCACCGACTTCTGCGCACGACCGAGCAAGCTCTCTAGCCGAACAAGAGTCTCTCGGGCATTGCGGGCATGCACTGTTGACATTCCTACGTGGCCAGTTTGCGCACTCTCTAGAAATGCCTCTGCGGAAAATGGCGTACGCATCTCTCCGAGTAACACGCGTGTCGGAGTCATTCGAAGTGTGGTCTTAATGTGCTCCTGTAGCGTTACCTCTCCTACTCCCTCTGAGTTTGGGGGACGAGAAACAAGAGACCGAAAGTATGGATGCTGGAAGTTAAGCTCGGGAGTGTCCTCCACCGCCACAATTGATTCATCTGGACCGAACTGCGTCGCGAGGCACTTAATAAGGGTTGTCTTTCCGGTACCTGTTTCTCCTGCCACCATCATCGTCGCCAATCCACTTCGCGTGAGACTCGCGAGGTACTGGACGATCAGTGGCGGGGCCACCTGAAACTTGACGAGATTATCGAGAGACACTTCGGATATTCGCGGTACGCGTATACACAACAGTGGCCCACGCTGACCGCACACGCTCTCATGTACAGCACACAATCGTATCCCATTCGGGAAGGACGCATCCACGGTATGCTGCTGCGTTGTTAGCGATTTTCCGAGCCGCAGCAACAAACGGTCGAGAAACGTTA
Source organism: Bdellovibrionota bacterium (assembly GCA_044360225.1). Lineage (GTDB taxonomy): Bacteria > Bdellovibrionota_C > UBA2361 > UBA2361 > OMII01 > OMII01. The sequence continues at coordinate 8,147 of JBIKKR010000110.1, forward strand.
TATACGCCTGGTGGGACGGCCATCCTAACCCGGTCGTCTCACTCACCTTACCCCGCTGCAGTACCACGGTCTTGTAGTCATAGACGTGAATATCAGTTACCTCGCGGTTATCGATCAGGGGCTGAAGCACGCCCCAACCTACCAAGTCCTTCTGCAGTGTCAGGATAACATTCGCGCGCTCGATATCATCAAGCGCGTTGCCCTTCTTCTTAAGCACACGGTCTACGGCTTGGGTGATAACGACCTCGGCCTTTCCAGGAATGACGAGCTGCTGCTGGGCGGCGCTATCACTACCAAGCTCACGGCGAGCCTCCTGCATAACGGTGATAGCAGCAGCTGACATCTCAATAGTCCGATTGACGTTTGTCTGCCGTGGTGCCCGCTGCAGAGCTGAGTGCCGCGCAACATCCTCAGCGGACATCGCCATCGTCTGAGAAGGGCGTGGATTGGCTATCTCCCGCGTTAGCTTTGCGTCTGCAGAGCTGCCTGCCCGCACGCGCTGAGAACGCGTTGAAAAGAGACCTTTTATCGCGGTAGTATCCCGACGCTCCCTTTCTGACATAATTCCGCTCCTCCTTTAGGTACCGTCAGCTCTTGGTACATCTCGACATGTCTCAGCTCTGTGTTTAACTCTCTGACAGGGGGGTAAATACAAGGAAGATGCTGCGAACCTACATGCCTATCCTGCCCCCAAAGAGACATATCGGAGCCTCCTGGCTAAAAGATAAGGGCAGTGGCTGAAAATATAGGGGAAAACACCAAACGACGTTTTTTCACGGCATTACTGCCCACGTTCAGTAACATCGTGATCCGCGGTGTGTATAACTCTCGATGAGCCGAAAGCTAACCTGGTACCAACATGCTTCCTACAACACGGTACTTCCTTCCATCGATCACCACCCACCCATGGTCAGGCGGGGTAACTTTGGAGCTATCAATGGGCCCACTCATGATCTGCTCTACTGAGACCTTAGTTTTTTCTGAGAGCTCTCCCGAATCGTCATCGCCTCTGAGAAGGAGGCGCATTTCGCCCTTCCCTGCCGCAAGTTTTAGCCGCTTTTGGTCTTCAGCTGACACTTCAAGCGTAACAGTTGATTCGCCATTTTGAATCATCTTTGACTCACCACCAAACTCAGAGGATACGCTCGTCCCGCTTGAGAGAACACGTAAATTTTGAGCTATGATAACTGCCTGAGTAGTATTTCCCTGCTTTGCGGCCCACAACACATCGACCCGAACGCCGGCTCGAGCCCACCCTTCGTTGGTCGTCTGTTTATCAAGTTTTATAGTGATCGCCCGGTAGCCTACTTTAATTTGCGGCACTACGCTATTTACGGGGGGCCTAAATGTAAGGTGTTCAGAAAGTAGTGGTTGGCCGGCTGCTACGAAAGATTTTGCAAACGCCCCTGCTAATTGATCAAACCCTCCCACAACCCCTATTGCTACAAAATCCGAGGCCGGACGGGTCTCCTTGCGAAAGAGATCAGGCTTTAATTCGAGTCCCTCATCCAAGTTACGGGTCGGAATCAACACATCGATAGTCGCAGGTTGCGCCACCACAGCTTCCTCGCGCGGTGCCGTAGAGGGTTTTTCTCCGCTCAGCAGGAAAAACACACCGGTTCCTGCCACAACGAGCACTAGCGTTCCCAGCAGACCCACTAGCGTCAGACTTACGTTGCTCTTAGATTTGCCCCTGCTTGTTTTCATTTCACAGGCACCTACGCGTGCCCCTGGTTAGCCATCTAAAAATCCTGGCTAACTTCCAAAATCCTTGGTGACTGCCAAAAAGTTAGGGCCTACGGATGCAGACTGACACACGCCTGACACTTCGTCCTGCGCGTACGAGTCACTGAGCTAGCGAGATATAACCAGCGCCTAAGCCGATCCTCGGTGATCAACCTACTCGAGAACCTCTCGGCGGCGGCGCGGCAATGACATGAATTGTCACACCTGCCGTGCCGAGAAGCCTAGGTAACGATTAGTTTATCTGAGTGCCCACCGCTACAAATTGGCCACTGATGTTTGAGCCCAGAGCCTTAACAGCCACAATGA
>JBIKKR010000111.1:0-10182 GCA_044360225.1 Bdellovibrionota bacterium
ACTCAATAAAAACACCTATTCCCGCGCATTTGTGGCCTTTTTAAGTGGAGGAGAGCTGCGATGCCCTGAACGCCGCATCGGCCATTGGAAACCGTCTGAGGGCCTGATTTTTAGTGCCGTATGATGCTCCATGTATGAGCTGCTTTCCCTCTCTTGGTTCGGGCTCGCCCGGGTTAGGATTATCCTAGATTCGGCCCTTAAAGAGGATGAAAATGGCGCAGGTACTCAAAAGCACAAAGTAAACCCTGCGCGAGTGATTTTTGAAAAAAATCACTCACAATAGTAGTGCGAACGCAACCCTGGCACCGTCAGGGTGAGCACCGACAATTCAAAAGACGACGTGATTTTGAGTAGATGCGCTATTTTCAGCCCCGCAACTGTCGAATCGAGGATCATATTCTCCAACCCAATTACAGAGTATTTCTCTCAGGATGAACTTTTCTCACATCCTCTTTGTTTTCATGCTGGCCCTTCTCGTCGCGCTTAGTGCCAACATGTACAACACCACCACTCCACATGCAGTAGAACAGTCAGCACACAACAGCCGACCCTTGGACGATAGCCGACTACCTATCCTCCCTCGCATTCGGGGATTCGGAACCACCACCGTTGCCGGTAGTGGGCGACACCTCACCCCTCCCCGGTCGCGCGTATTTGTGGTCACAAACCTCAACGATTCGGGACCAGGAACTCTGCGTGCATGTGTCAATCTAGCAAGCCCACGAACATGCGTCTTTGAGGTCTCAGGAGAGATTAAGGTACGCTCAATTCTGAGAATACGTAATCCGTTCATAACTATAGCCGGGCAAACCGCACCTCCCCCCGGGATAACGATCGCTCGCGGTGGTTTTAGCATTCAAACTCACGACGTTCTGATTCAACACCTAGCAGTTCGACCAGGCGACCACTCGGAGGGCGTCTCCCCCCGGTTTCGTGATGGTGTCTCGATCGGCGCTGCGCCGCCTGGCGCGGCTTACAACGTCGTCCTCGATCACCTTTCACTTACCTGGGCACTCGACGAAAATCTCTCTACTGCGTACCCTCTCACTCACGATATCACCATCGCTCACTCCCTCATCGCCGAAGGGCTTCACAATTCGATTCATCCCAAGGGTCCACACAGCAAAGGCATCATGATCGGAAACAACTCCCAGAGAATCACATTATATCAAAATGTGATCGCGGCGAATCACGAACGGAACCCCTACATTAAGCCAGGCTCAAGCGTAGAGATGCTCAACAACATCGTCTACGGATGGGGCCCATCAGGTGGATGGACACTCTGCAACCTGTCGAATAATGACGGGACGCCCGATCCTGTGCAACTGACCTTTATCGGTAATATCTACATCCCGGGCCCTTGGAGCTTTATCGCTCCGCCGATCTACGCAAAAAATCTCGCTCCGTCGAGTCGGCTGTATGTACGAGACAACCATCTACTCGTACCAGGTCGGGACTCCTCCGACCCTTGGAGTATCGCCGGAGTAAACGAAAAGAGCTTTAGAGCACAGACCCCACCTCTTGAATCTGCTGGAGTGGCTCCTATCACCACCGAGCTCTTATCAGACGAGCTTCTTGCCAGCGTAGGCAGCAGAGCTACTCACCGAGCAAGAATTGATCGCAGAATTATCAACGATATCCAGCGTCGACAAGGCTCGATTAAGGATTGTGTGCGGGGATGCCCCAATGCAGCCATGGCTATAGCTAACAGAGCATCAGGCAGGCCCACCACTGTAGCCGGCCCCACGTTTCGCCTACACATCCCTACCGATCCCTTTGGCGATAGGGACCGAGATGGATACACAAACCTAGAAAACTGGATGCATCGACTCCTCACTAGTACCGATCCCGCCGATCGATAGGAAGGTGAGGCAAATCCTCACTTACGCCAGTTTTTGCTCGGCAACGGCGCTTCTTGCGCACGCCGGTGCTTGCTCGCTCCAGATCAACCAACTGAGCACCGCGCCAATCATTGCGACCCCTCCGAGCGTTATCACGGTGTGATTAAAGAATCCTTGCTCTGCAAGATACGGGAGTATAGCGCCAAGAAGTAAAAACTGAATCCTCGTAGCGAACCCGAAAAGTGAAATTAGTGTCGCTCGATTTGAATCAGCTGCTGCAGCGTTGGCAATAATCGACATCCAAGGCTTCACAATATTGCCGAGTAGAATCATGATAATCAGGAGTGCCGCACCATGATAGCCAAAATCAACGGCACACAGAGAAACAGAGAGCCCCAACAGCAACGCAAAGCCCGGGAAGCCGAAGCGATCTCCGAGGCGCGCGCGAAGCAACGGGATCATCCTCGTAGCAAAAATGACGCTCACGATACCGATATTAATTATCACCGCGTACCCGATCTCCCCAAAGCCAAACTTGGTTGCGATCGCCGTCCTCAAGAACGACCAACAGATCAGATCGTAGAGCCCCAGGGCAGAAACGCATATCAGGGCCACCGGAAGCAATCGTCTGTCAATTAACCGAAAGCTCTCAGAGAGGAGTTGTCGAGGACTTCCCACAACGCTCTGGCCGGAGCCGGGCTGAAGAATCACCGTCTCTGAGGCGAGAAAGGCAAACACTCCACCTGCGCAAAAACAGAACCCTTGAACAAAGAACGGGAGACTCGGCGCGAACTGATAGAGATACGCTCCGGCCATAACAGCGACGAGACTGACGCCGAGCTCTATCGACCGCGCCGTAGAAATGACTTGCTCATAAGCCTTCTCCTGATCGGCACAACCTCGCAGTGATTCATATGCCAGCGCCTCACCCGCCCCAGAGTAAAAGGAGAACCCGACTAAGTAGATTGCGTTCGTGATGAGAAACGTCTGCCAGTTACATGCCAAGCCCTGAAGTCCGATCCCGACACCAGAGAGCACCATAGCGATAATTATAAGACGACGTCTCCCAAACTTATCAGCCAGTATCCCCGATGGAACCTCTGCAAGCCAGGCAGCTACAACTGCCCCCCAATCTGCTATACCGACTTCACCCAGAGAGATGTACTTGGTAAAGAAGAACAGCCATATAGACGCGCAGAAAAATGAACCTGAGCAAGCACTAATCAGATAGAAAAGAGCGATATTGCGTATATCGCTGTGGGGGAACCATCGGGGCGGGACCATGCGCCGTGGCAGTTCACCGGAAGTTCTGCTGAGGAACTTGAAGATCCTGTAAACCCCTTTCCTCTTGATTTGTCTCGACTGGGCTTGATGCTGGCTTTAAAGGCTTGTCTGCGGACTGATGGCCTTTGCTCAAACCAACAGCAAGCCCAAGAGCAACCAGTGCTGGTGCAATAAGTCGACACAAACTTGTAGTGACATCTCCTCCCCTTGCTCCGCTCCTATCTTGTTCAGTCATCAACATGCCACTTCCTCTATATCCTTTACGCGTCCACCCGCAAACTCCCACAGCAAAAATGGGTAGTCAAGGATTTCTTGATGCCCATTTTCAATTTCCCCCTGGAAACCACAGGAAGCGACGACCTCATACATGTGAAAGCGCCGCTCACTGAGCTTCCTATAGCTCTCTCATTCCCGCGCACCCCCTTCTACAGGCGGCAAAAACGCCCCCGTCCCGTCAAATCGGTAGCCACCCGCCCCTTACAGCCGCACCAACTGATACCATTCACACAACCGAGCCATACCATCTCTAAAGGTAGTGTTAGGGTCGTAATCAAGCAATTTCCGCGCTTTGGATATATCCGCATTCGTAATCTCAACATCCCCGGGCTGCGGGGGTAGCTGCTCAATCCGCAGCTCTCTCCCCGTTACTTCGCGAACTATCTCAAGTGCCTCATTGAGCGACACCGTGGCCGAATTCCCAAGGTTAAAGATCTCATAGCCAAATGTTCTATCGAGAGCGTTCACAAAACCTCCGACAAAATCCTCGATGAAGGTGTAATCACGTCTGGTAGTACCGTCGCCAAACTTCCTGATAGTGCGCCCCAGGAGCGCTGACTCGATAAAGAGCCACGGGGCCATGTCCGGCCTCCCTCGGGGCCCGTAGACCGTAAATGGACGAACGACATTGACATTAAGCCCGTACAACGAGTGATAGGTATAACTCAAAACCTCCGTTGCTTTTTTTGTTGCAGCATAGGGAGATATCGGTCGATCGGTAGCAGTGTCGTCCTCACGAAAGGGAATGGCTCGCGAGTTGCCGTACACCGATGACGACGATGTAACCACTATGTTCTCTATCCCCTTACCAACCGCTCCCTGCAGGAGATTGAGCGTGCCTTCGATATTCGCTTGCTGGTAGAGAAATGGATCCGCAATCGATGGTCGGACCCCCGCTCGCGCTGCAAGATGTGCCACATGGGTGAATCGGTTGTCTGCGTAGAGTGCGTCTACTACGGCCCTGTCAGCGAGCTCTCCCTCTACGAGTGAAAAGTTTGGATACCTCGAAAGTAGTCCGATATTCTCGCGCTTGAAGGCAACCGGGTAGTAGTCGTTCACATTATCGACACCCACTACCGTATCGCCCCGCTTGAGCAATGCCTCGGCCACATACGAACCGATGAAACCCGCCGCTCCGGTCACTAGTACATGTTTCATAAGGTTTCCCGCTCCCAACACGTCTTAACTAATTGGGCCTTGCACTCGTCATTTGATCAGAGGGACTTCAATATTGCGGTTTCTCATTGCGGAAAGCAATCGCTCTGATCACACTTTTGCGGACTGCAGCCACCTTGCGGTCTCGAGCACTGATCGCTGTTATCCCCGGATGGCATCAGATGAGCAATTATACATTGCTTTCTGACTAAAGCCTCATCAGGACAAGTAGGAACCAAGAGAGGCCACACAAAATATAGAGCACAAAAGGAACTAAATGCCTAATGCCATGTATACACGATGCTTATGAACCACCGGTTACTCGTTCACATTCTCTCTCTCGGACTACTCTGCACATTCATTGGGTGTCTCCGGTATACCCCCTCGCACAAGGAGCTACAGCGGGAACGCTCTGGGGACCAAACTCCGGCAGCCACGCTGGGTGGCGAGGTCGACTTCGAGAATTACGAACATGTACTGTCCCAAAGGGTTGAAACCCTCCTGAGTGAGCGCGCGCACCTACTTGAGCAATCCTCGTCCCAAGCCGGATACCCCATAGGAAATGGAGATGTCCTCGATGTCTCCGTGTTCGGCTTTGGTAATCTCTCAGCAAATACCGCAGTTGCCCCTGATGGATCGGTTATTCTATCACTCGTCGGTAGAGTCCCTGTCGGTGGCCTGCCCCTCGAAGATGTGCAAAGTACGATTGCTCGTCGCTATTCGCAATTCATCCGTGGACCACAGGTCCTCGTTTCCTTAAAGAGCTTTTCTACCAACAAGGTATCGGTCATAGGAGAAGTAAACAAACCCGGGACCTATCCCCTCATTCGTCGCGGCACGGTGCTCACTGAGATTCTCAGTGAGGCAGGGGGCCGAACTCCAGCAGCAGGAACTCGTGTTATGCTCTTACCCGCTCCACGGATTCGCTCGTCACCCGTATCGGGCACCTCAACGCCGGCGCTCTCGTTGGTACAAGCATCGCCATCTGCGCCAGCGAGTGGTATCGAGGTTGACATGGAGGATCTCCTCGGAACTGTTGACCACAGACCCCTGCTAGTACCCCTCGTTCCTGGCGACACTATCGTAGTGCCTGAAGCTGGTACGTATGAAGTTGACGGCGAAGTGACCACTCCCGGTTCGTATAAGTTAACCGGCAGAACCTCGGTTATCGGTGCTATCGCCGCAGCTAAGGGGTTCACCTATTCAGCTGACGTGAACAACGTCGAGGTCATCCGAGATGTCGGGGCCGGTCGCAAGGCTCTGGTAGCACTCGACCTAGAGGAAGTTGGACTACGTGGAGGCCGTGACGTTCGATTGCGAAACGGCGACCTCGTCAGAGTACCGAGTCACTCAAGTCGCTTTTTTAAGCGCCAAGTTGTGGAGACGATCAACGGTATCTTCAATGGATTCGCGGTCAACAAACGCGTGAACTAACCAGCGCATACACTAACAAACTCATGAGCAGGTACAGACATGTCATCACATCTCAATCAGTTGCCAGCCACGCCGGTCAATAACGAATCGGATCTGATGACCTATATCGCCATCCCTCGGATCGATTCAAGCCCGCTACGTACAGCGTCCGAGCCAGGTGAAATCTCAGCGTACCTAAAGGTACTTCAGAAGCGTCGCACGCTAATCCTTTCATCTGCGTTAGGTTTGGGGCTGGCGGCGATTATCTACTGTCTGATCACTCCCCGCTCTTTCACTGCTGATACAACAATTGAACTTCGTGGCCACGCCCCGATCCTGGCTACTATTCAATCTGAAAACCTATTCGGAAGCGACTCTCGCAAAGTGGAATACCTCAAAACAACGGTAGCGAAGCTAAAGCTTACAGGGCTCGCTGACGCAGTACTCTCTCGTAGCAACCTAGATAGAGAGCTACGTCACTACTGGAGTTCGCATCGTTCTCTACTCTCCTCCACATTCTCCCTATTTCGGAGCTTTCGCCCCTCACCATCGAGCGCGAGTGAACAGTCGCAAACAAGCGCAGGTAGGTACTTTCAACACTCGCCCTCGGAGATCAACAAGTATCTCTCTCTGATCGATATCGCGCCGGTCCATGAAACAAATCTCGTACACATCCAGGCCACTACCACCGACAAGGCCCTATCACAGAAGATAGCGAATCTTCATGCGACCGAATTCATAGAGCACCTTAAACGAGAACGGCAAGGCGCTATTCAGTCAAACGTCGAACTTCTCCGGGCCCAGAGCGACGCACTGCGTGATCGCGTGGCGCAGGCTGAAGAGGCGCTATCTTCGTATGCTGCGTCGCAGAAGCTTCTCTTGGCGCGTAACAACGATGGAAGCGGGATCAACCATCGACACATTGAATCGTTAGCCCAGATGCTTGCAGATGCAACTGGGCGACGTATAAAATCAGAAAGTACGATCCTCCAAGCAAAACGACAGAAGGAGGATGAGGGCACATTCTTCGACAATGAGATTACCCAGCAGCTGAGGTCCAACCTCAAACAAGCTGAGGCTGAGTACGCGAGCCTTGGCAGCCAGGTTACCGCCGCATATCCTGGCATGCGCGAGCTGCAAGCTAAAATAACTTCTCTGCGGAAAGCGATTCGAGACGAGCGGAGGCAAGGAATAGAGGCATTGCAAAGCCAGTTCAGTGCAGACCTCAATGCTGAGGCATCACTTCGTGACCAGATTGAGTCTGAAAAGGCCAAGGCTCAGGATGTCGCCAAGAAGCTCATTCAATACGATGTGCTGAGCAAAGAAGCCTCCTCTCTCAGAGATCTATACCAAGCTGTCCTTAAGCAGGCAAAGGAAGTTGAAATGAGCGGGGCTGTCACCACTTCGAACGTATTCATCGCAGACTATGCATCCCTACCCACCTCACCGAGCGCTCCTAAGACAAATATAATCGTCATTCTAGCAACTCTCGTGGGTCTGAGCTTCGGTGTGATTACGGCCTACATTCTTGAGTCGCTGACGGATACTATTACCACCCCCGATGATATCCTCCAAACACTCGACCTTCCAATTCTCGGTATCGTTCCCGACTTCGCTCTCTCAGCCAAGGAGCGTCCTAAGACTCTCCCCTGTGAACCCGACCACGCGAGGGCAGAGGCGGGAGATCCCGAAGCTCCTCCGCCAACTTGCGACCTTACAGCACCACCAAGCTCGATACCGCACAGCTCAGACTTAATAGCGATCTCTGCTCCACATACAGCGATCGCCGAGGCTCTACGGACAATACGCGCGAACGTGCTACTATCATCAGCTGATTACCCGCCACGAGTGATTATGCTTGCAAGCTCAAGCCAAGGTGAGGGCAAAACCACCCTGCTATCGAACCTAGGTGTTACCCTGGCGCAAGCGAACCACCGAACTTTGATGATAGATGGAGATCTTCGGATGGCCGGCTTAACCCAGCTCTTTTGCGGCCAGAACTCACACACGGTCGGCCTTAGCGAGATCTTGACGGCACAAACTCCCCTTGAGCACGCCATCCATCCAACCGGCGTGGCGAATCTGGATCTACTCCCTGTCGGCGCCCAACCACCAAACCCCGCCGAATTGGTTGGCTCGGAAAAAATGAAGCACCTCCTCGGAGGGCTCAAAGAGCGATACGATTTTATTTTAGTAGACAGCCCACCAATCATGGCAGTCGCGGATGGACTGCTGCTCTCGCGCATGGTTGATAGCGTTCTGTTCATCGTACGTAGCGGCGTTACGCCAAAGCCGGTGGCGCGAGAAGCCCGAAGCAAACTCACGAGAGTAAAGGCTCGAATTATCGGCATCGTACTCAACGGGACAAGCTCCCCTAGCACTAATCAGGAGCGGTTGGTTGCATATGGGAAGAACTATGGTGTCCTCAGGAGCTGAGGCTCAAGGCTGCTCTCAGGCTAGTGGGCGCGTGGCCTCATCAGCTGCTCGCACGCACAAAGATCGTCGGTCCATCCACAAAATCTCACGATCCGCTCTTCTGCCAAGCCCCTGATACTGGCGCCGCGCTCCAAGCTCGCCCAGCTGTTCTCATTCATTTTTCCAAAAATGAATGAGGCTGGGTTTATTTCCTCCTCTGAGTCAAACGGTAGTGCGATTTATCTTGTTAACTCGCCGGGAGAGGACTGTACCTCTGGCCTCCATAACCAACACACACCGCCAAAAAGCGGCATCAACATCCATACTAGCTGCGAATGCACGTTCACAATCAGGGGCATAACCGCGCATACAACCACAAAAATTAAGAGCATAATTTGGCGTTCCGATAACGTTCGAGTGCATCTCTCTACAGCTGGTAGGAACAGGGGCAAACAGGCGACCAGTCCGTGAGACCAACAATACGGAGCGCACATCAGAGACACTCCTAAAGTAAGAGGCAGCAATGCTAGCTGCTTACCCTCTCGCATGCCGGAAAAAGCGCCGGCTATAAGAGCACATACACAAAACAAAATGGGGAAACCACCCCACCCCGTAGTAATCGACAACTGCTGAGCTAGGGTGGCACCAGATAGAGTAAGCGCTTCCTCACCGAGGGAGCTGAATCGCTTAACGTAAAGCTGCCATCCCTCCGGAAAAAATAGAAGCGATATGAGCACCTGAGCTGATAGCCCTAATACTCCCCCGGCATATACACTCCAAGCTCGATGACGCGCGAGCACCAACGCTAAATAAACATAGGTACAGAGGTAAAGATGAGGTTTTGTGAGTGTAAGCGAGAGCAGCAATCCAGCAATCAGATACCTCCTGGCGCGATACAGGGCGGCGAATCCAGTTAATCCAAAAAAGTGCAGGGCGTTCACCTGTCCCCAGATCAGTGTGCTCAAAATCGGGGGGAAAAATAGAATGAGCATGATAGCGATTATTCTATTTTTGTAGGGAGGGAGGTCTTGAAGCTTCCACCATTTAAGGCCCGACCATACACATAATCCCGCGCTGATAATACTCCATAGAACTAGGGAGAAAGCAAATGGGAAGTAGCCTAATAAACAGTACAACCAAAAATTATACGGCGGGTGAGTCAGCGCCTGGACTCCCTCTGAATCTGGCCACGAAATTGACACTAAGCATTGATTCAGCTGTACGACTGAGTAGGGGTCACCGCCGCCCGATCCCATCGCTCCGGCGCACCAGAGGTAATAAAAATCATACCCGTATATCATGATCAATCGTATCTCCCGCGACCGCTGATATTGGTACAGGTTGATGTACAGAACCGGGTAGCCCCGCGAAAGCGCGCCTAAACGGGAGAAAGAGACTCGCCCTGAAAAGACCGATACTCTTTTTACCTATCTCTTTCATCAAAAACTAGTCAAGGTCTTCGCTGAGAAGAACCTTGCAACCACTTGATCGTGCTGAGACAACTATAAGGGCATCCCAGGACGAGATCCTAGATAATACACTAAAGTCTGTCGCGCTCAAGATTAGTTCGATGTTGACCGAGACGAAATCGAGTTGATGGAGCATCTCAACTACCCTTTCCAATGGCCGCTGCGCCATCTTCGAACGCGCAACTACCTAATTGACTAGAAGCCATCTCAAAAATACCATGCGGGCGAGGCTCTGCGAGCTACGAGAGCGCGAGAATGCAGGGAGAAAACGCGCGCAGGTGTATCCGCTGCGATACAGCGAGCACGATTTCTCCCGAAGACGACGCGAT
>JBIKKR010000011.1:0-32777 GCA_044360225.1 Bdellovibrionota bacterium
AAGCTTCGCCGCCTGTACCGCCGCTCGCTGCCCGGCTGGCCCACTTCCTATGACTATCAGGTCGTAATCATATCCCCCCTGCGACTGGCCTGAAGGGATGTTTGGGTTAGAGCTTGTCATGATTGATTCCTGGGCATTTAGATGCTTTAGTGAAGCTTTGGGGGCGCAGTCGTAAGAGCGCTCCAACTGATTGATTATACATCATATTTTCTTGCCATGATCTCTGAAGACGATGTCGAAAAGCTAGCCTCCCTGGCACGCCTGGAACTAGACCCTAGCATGAAACCGGTTATAACCGGACAGATAAATTCTATCCTGGAGTACGTGCAACGACTCAACCAGGTAGACACTAGAGATACAACAGCGATGAGCCATACCCTCGAGGCTACCAACGTACTACGCGAGGACGAGGTTTGCCCTGTTGGATCGCAGCCAGAGCCTGAAGCTCTTGGCGAGCAAACCATACCGAAGCAGGCGATGCTGAGCGCAGCTGACCTGCTCAGCAATACTCCCGATCACTCAGGCACCTTTGTGCGCGTTCCGCTTATCGTCGAATAAACAATCAAAGAGAACCGTTCTATGACTGACCTAGCCTCCCTCTCCGTTTCAGAGATTCGAGAAGGGCTCGATGCAAAGAGATTTTCATGTGTTGAGCTCACACGGGCGTGCCTGAACAAGGCAGCGCGCCTCGCAGCGCTCAATTGCTTTACGACGATCTCCGACGATGCGGCGCTCAAGAGCGCGGAAAAGATCGATGCTCTGATCCGTGCTGGAAAGAGCGCCCCTCTCTTGGGTGTACCCCTCGGCATTAAAGACGTAATCTGCACTAAAGGTGTACGTACGACAGCTGGCAGCAAGATCCTCGATAACTTCATCCCACCGTACGACGCCACCGTTGTGCGTAAGCTCAAGACCGCAGGCACAGTTTCACTCGGGAAACTGAATATGGATGAATTCGGCATGGGCTCTTCGACCGAAAATTCGGCGTTCGGTCCGGTGCTAAACCCATGGAACCTTGAGTATGTTCCTGGAGGATCGAGCGGCGGATCTGCTGCTGCGATCGCAGCCGGGATCTGTCCAATCACTCTCGGCACAGACACTGGCGGCTCGATCCGCCAACCTGCAGCGTTTTGCGGCATAGTTGGACTCAAGCCAACCTACGGTAGAGTGAGTCGTTACGGCGTTATCGCCTATGCATCATCGCTCGACCAGGTCGGAGCTTTCGCACGCAACGTTCGCGATTGTGCGGTGGCCACTCAAGCAATTTGCGGAGCAGATCCAAACGATGCAACATCAGCTGACCTTCAGGTACCAAACTTTGAGGAGAAACTTGGGCGGTCGATCAAGGGGCTCAGAGTCGGCATACCGAAGGAATACTTCATCGATGGATTGTCACCGGATGTGCAGGAGGCCACTTCCAAAGCGCTTAAGACGCTTGAAGGACTCGGTGCGATACCAGTTGAGATATCCCTGCCCCATACAGAGCTCGCTCTATCGGTATACTACATCCTGGCACCCGCTGAGGCATCATCGAACCTGGCACGCTATGACGGCATTCGCTTTGGGCACCGCGCAAAAGGCGACCACGATCTCAAAACTCTCTACTGCAAATCGCGCAGCGAGGGGTTTGGTCGAGAGGTACAGCGCCGCATCCTTGTCGGCACGTACGTTCTCTCATCAGGGTTCTACGATGCTTTCTACGTCAAGGCACAGAAGGTGCGCTCACTGATCGTTCGAGACTTCCATGAAGCATTCCAGAACTCGTGTGACATCATCGCCTCGCCTACTGCCCCGACCCCGCCATTCAAATTGGGCGAAAACGCAAGCGACCCACTAACGATGTACCTCAATGACATATTCACCATTACGGTCAACCTGGCCGGACTGCCTGGTCTGAGCATGCCGTGCGGATTTTCTTCGCAGGGACTGCCAATAGGGCTCCAGCTCATCGGCAAGCCGTGGGATGAGGCAACCATATTTCAGGTAGCGTCGGCATACGAAGGGGCAACAGAGTGGCACAAGAGACGGCCACCCACGCAGTAGCATGACGAGAAAGGAACCACTGAGCGATTTGAATTGTAAAGGGCGTTAAGACAATGGATTACGAGACAGTCATTGGACTTGAGGTGCACGTACAGCTCTCAACACAATCGAAGATATTTTCGAACGCATCGGCCGCCTACGGCGGCGAGCCGAATGAGTTTATTGACCCAGTCACGCTTGGACTTCCAGGCGCGCTGCCGGTAACGAACAAACGCGCAGTTGAATTCGCCATAATGCTCGGCCTGGCCACAAACTGCGAGATTCGCCGCTTTAATCGCTTTGCTCGCAAACATTACTTCTATCCAGACCTTCCAAAAGGGTACCAGATATCTCAGTTTGATGAGCCGATCTGCGAGCGTGGTCACGTCGACTTCTATATGGAGGAGACCAAGCGCACCGTAGGGCTTAAGCGTATTCACATGGAAGAGGATGCCGGGAAAAACATCCATGACAGCCGCACTAATTCGTCGCTGGTTGACTTAAATCGTGCCGGCGTGCCCCTTCTCGAGATCGTCTCCGAGCCCGAAATTCGCTCTCCTGCCGAAGCGGCAGCGTACCTGCGCTCGATCCGCCAACTCGTCCGCTACCTCGGCATCAGCGATGGCAATATGGAAGAAGGAAGTCTGCGCTGCGATGCCAATATATCGCTACGTCCAGTTGGACAACTCACCTTCGGCACCCGAACAGAGATTAAAAACCTAAACTCGTTCAAATTTGTCGAGCGAGCTTTAGAGTACGAGATCGCTCGGCAGACCGCTGTTCTCAAGTCTGGCCAAGCAGTCGTTCAGGAAACTCTCCTGTTTGATAGCGTAAATGGCACTACTCGCCCGATGCGCTCAAAAGAAGAGAGCGCGGACTATCGCTACTTCCCTGATCCCGACCTCCCGCCTGTAGTCGTTGAGGAGAGCTGGATCCGCGAAGTTCAGCGCACGCTTCCTAAGTTACCAGCACAGTGGGCGAATGAGCTCGTGTCTGAATTCGGCTTGTCGCTCTATGACGCAACGGTTTTGACCACAGAGCGTGCTTCGGTTGAGTACTTCCACCAGGTTGTCTCGGCTGGCGGCAACGCAAAAGCGGCCTGCAACTGGGTTACCTCGGAGCTCTTCGGTATGCTCAACAAGGCGGGGCTCTCAATCGAGCAGACTCCGGTTTCAGCAAAGGACCTGGGCGAGCTCATTCGTTTAATCGAAACGGATGTCATTTCTGGCAAGATCGGCAAAGCTGTCTTTGAGGAGATGTTCACCACATCACGTGACCCCAACTCAATTATCCAGGAGAAGGGGTTAAAACAGCTAAGTAACGATGATGAGATCCTGGCTATTATTAGGGCTGAGTTCGATGGCAATCCTGGGCAGCTCGCTGGATACCTGGGAGGTAACGAGCGCCTGCACGGCTTCTTTGTGGGCCAGGTAATGAAGGCTACTGGTGGCCAAGCAAATCCTAAGAAGGTTAATGAGCTCATCCGCCAGGAGGCCGGCCGGCGTAAACTGTAGGCTTATGGCAAGCGATCGTATCGAGCAGCTCCGGGCAGCCGCTGTTGCCCTTGACCCACAGATCTGGGCGTTCTACATGCGGGTGCCGCGCAGCCACGTGGTGCTGCTCCAAGCGTACTTTGAACTGTACGATGGTATCGGTACCGTTCGTACTATCGCTGGTACAGAGCCTATTGTGTGCATCATGACCACAGAAGGGCACAAGGAGGACTGTATCGGTATCCTTGCAGCTATTCGCGAGGATATCGAATGGGAAATCGCACCAGCCGTACTATAGCTAAAATGCCTCCAAAGATAGTAAACTCCTCGAGACAGCGTAACTCAGGAACCCTATGATTAAGCTCATTCACCGCCACAATAAGATCATTACGTACGTTTTTCTCTTTATCGCCATCTGATTTATGTTTAGCGGTGTTGGTCTCGATATTCTTCACGGAGGTGGCGGCACAGAGCAGTACGCCATCAAGATAAACGATAAGGAGGTCTCACCGCTTGAATTCGAGCGCGCCAAGGATAATCTGACCGAACGCTACCGCCGAATGTTCGGTGACAACTTTGAGTCACTTGCCAAGTCGTTCAACCTTAACATCGCTCAGCAAGCTGTCGATTCCATAGTCGATTCGAATCTGTTGGCTCAGGAGGCTACGGCATGGGGGATGGCGGGTAGCGACGAGGCAGTTAATCGTTACCTACTCACCAAGGTATTCCCAGGGCAGGAGATCTCCAAGGATGCAATCCGCGGACTACTTCAGAATGTAGGAATGAACTATCGGCAGTTCAGCTCTGAGGTAAAGCAGGAGGTAAGTCGTGAAGCATTCACAAACCTTATCCGGGATATCTCTTTTGTAGGCGATCGTGATGTTGAAGCTCAATACGTTCGGCAGGAAACGCAGTTCTCACTGCTCGCCGCATCAATCCCCGTGGATTCCTATAGTAAGCAAGTGCCTGAGCCAAGTGCTGACGCTCTTCAGAAGCTGTACAACGAAACAGCAACGAACTATGAAATGCCAGCCCGCGTTTCGTACGAATACGTAACGTTTACTGCGGCAGACTTCGCCAAGGACGTACACGTTTCACCCCAGGATATTGAGCTCTACTACACAGAGAACCTATCGAAGTTCAAAACGCCGGAGCAAGCACGCATTCGCTCTATCACACTACTCTATCCGAAGGAGGGCGATCCGAAAGCAATGGCCGACGTCAAGGCTAAGGCCAAGAGAGCACACGAAGAGGCCCTGAGCGGTAAGCCCTTCGTTGAGCTTGTGCAAAAATACTCCGACGACCTTCCCACTAAGCTCGCAGGTGGATCCAAGGGTTGGATTGAGCGCGGAAAGGCCACCAAGACTTTTGATAAGGCGGTCTTTGCGACTCAAGTAGGTGGTATCGCCGACCTCATCGAATCAAATACCGGGTACGAGATAGTGCTGGTAGAAGAGAAGAAGGAAGCTGGACAGAAACCATTTGCTGAGGTCAAGGATGAGATTGAACGGATTATCCGCTCCCGCGAGGCTCCAGCATATGCCGCTGCTAAGGCTCAAGAGGTCGTCAACGAAGTGCGAAAGACCTCAAATTCTCTATCTGCCGTTGCCACCAGCAAGGGACTTCCCACACCTAAAGTTGTCACCTTAGGCTCACAAGACCGAGATCCAGAGCCGCTCCTCAGGGGCCTCACACAGAAGGCGCTGCAATTGCCCTCTGCTGAGCGTCTAATCGCCACAACTGTTGATATCGGCGATGCTAGTGTGGCTCTTCAAGTCAAAGAGTTCAAAGAACCGTCAATTCAGCCCTTGGCAGAGGTCCGAGATTCAGTGCTGGCGCTCTATCGCAAAAATGAGGGGCTCATGCTAGCTGAGAAGCAGGCTAAGGATCTCGTAGAGGTAGCCCAAAGGGATCCAGCATCATTTGAGGCCACAGCTAAGAGCCGTGGCTTAACCGTGAAGGGCCCCTTTGATATCTCGCGAACCAACCCTTCAAGCCAAGCGTTTCCTGAACTCTCGGGAGAGGTGTCGAGTGAAGCCTTTTCAAGCGCCGTGGCTCCGCGTGTCCTTGGTAAAACGTTTAAGGTGGATAACGGATACCTTATCGTCGCGGTAAAAAACATTTCCAAGCCCGACCCCAAGGCTCCATCAGCACTTGAGCAACTTAAGAAATACCGCGATGAGGCAACGCAGAGACAGGCTCAAGAAGCTATCTCATCGACCGTCGCGATGCTCAAGCTGCGATCTAACATAGATATCGATGAGAGTCTGCTGGCACAGTAAGAGAGGCGAGGCGAAACATCGGTAAAGCACGCTTCCCCGCTCCCGCCAAGAGCCCCCTCGCGGTGCCGCCGCTCTCCTTGTCAATGGATCGCTAACAGCCCCTGGGTTCAGGCAACGACTCCTTTAGCTCCTCAAATATCGCCAGGAATAGCTCTACCGTGCGTGGCACGTTCTTACCGAACCGTCGTAGCACGAGAAGATAAAACTCTTCAGGGGTAGTTGCAACAACGAGCTCCATACGTCTAAAAACCGGATGCTGGTCGAGCAGTGCTCGACGTTTATGGTAGTAGTTATCGGTTAGGCGCGCTCTCATTGCTGCTTGGAAAAACTCGCGCTGTTCAGCTCCGAGCGAATGACATATGTCTGTATATGCTCTGTACTCACGCTTGCTATTGAAGTCTCCGCACCTACGCCTATTCTTGAACAGGCGAACGGGGTGGTATTCAAAGAGCACCCCATCAACAAGAAAATCGACAGCAAGGGTATTTCCGTGGCAGTCGCTGCCGATCGCCACCTGAAAGGTAACTCCAGGCTCCAACGTAAAATGCGGCACGAACTGTCGCAGTAGTTCAGCGCAGATAGCCTCTGAGCGCGAGCAGAACTCAACATCGGCTTCGTAGACCTCAGTCTCAAAAACACCGGAATTTCCTCCCTGTGTTTTGGCGCCACGCGATCGAGACCTGCTGCTGCAAGAGCTATTTTTCTTACGCGGAACGGGTCTAGTGAATGGGGGCTCAACCTCAATTTCGTGAGCAGATTCGCCGTGGGGTTCAGAGCCTGTCCAATCAGGCTGACTATCGACTAGGTTAGCGGCGGAATAGATTTTCAAAAGTACCTGCCGTAAAAGACGCGTTTCCGCGTACGTCTTTTCTACCTATAGATACAGATGCATTGGCACCCTAAAAGGATTCGGACTTATCGCTTTGAGTAAGACTCAGCCGCACCCGCCAAGATTGCGCTCGCCCTTAGGGCAGCGCAGCCAAAAATCGCTATAAACTCACAGAGAACTAACACGTCATTGATTGAATAGCACCTCGGCATGGGTAAAGATCGCAGCAGACGATGAATTACCAAAGAGGAGAACGCTCGTGATCGAATATATAAAGATTCCGGTGTATATACTTATCGGTCTATTACTGATCTCCTGCGCAAGGAGACAGCGCCGTTACTGGCGTGAAATGACTACCAATCGACCTACGGGCTCGCTGCGCGCAGGATACATCTTGGCGACAATAACCCTGGCACTAGGGCTAGTCACAGCTCTGCTGATCAATTCCCCGCAGGGATGGCAGATGTTTATCGGTGTCGCCATGCTCACGCTCGTATTTTGCGTCAAGATAACCTTTTCTCCCGTGGTCATCGCAGTGGTATTAGTAGCCTGTGGTTATCAACTGTACGCTTTTGATCGCTTTCCACTCTTTGAGCTCTGGGGCGGCGCAATATCGGTCCTAGCGTGGCGGCTGCCTGAACAGTTCCGAATCGTCTACTCCACCCTATCCTTTATGTGGGTACTGATGGTCTTTTTTAGTGGAGGTAATCCGACCGTTTCAAGCGCCGAAGATATCGCTGATGTTGCTGAGACCCTCAGCTAAGAACATCAGCTAACCGTGCGCTAACAAAACGCTCATGTAGTTCTAACGCCGAAGCTGTATTAGGCAAGGAAACAATTTGCTACCATTTTGAAAAGTTTACGATAATTCCCTATAAGTTAAGTTCTCGATGGCAAGGTTTGTCTGGTTGATTATATCTTTAGTTGTTGTGCTCTATCCGGGCTTGCAAGGGCCGATAGAGGCATCTCAGAACCCGAATCCCTTTGATTCACTCAACCTTCGCGGGTTGCAGGGTAACGCAGGGCTTCTGGAGCTACGGAAGTTACACTTCTGGTTACAACAACCTGCTGAACAAGACAGGGCAGGTGATCAAGAGGTGGCCGGTGACACTGCGGCTGAGATTGAGCTCGAAACGACCGAGAAGCAAGATGTTGTTGAGCACACGCCACACTCAAGGGACATCCCCCGCCTTGACCAGATCTTCAATCGCTTTATTATGTCGCGGCTGCCTCCAACAATTAGCCAGGTTGGGTCGAAAGACTAGCGTTCCGTGGGCCTTGGCTAAAAAGGATGCCATATACTCATTTTCCACCGGCATGCCGGACACTGGAAAATTAGTAGTCTTGCTTTTAGCCCGCCTCCGCGGGCTATTACTAATCTTCCACTTGGCCGTTTGTCTGATATCCAAGTGGAAGATTAGTAAAGACTCAAGAGCATGCAGACGCTATTCAGTTGAACAGATCTCTGCTTACCGCGATACGTCAGTTACTACCACCACACGATTCATGGTGCTCACCATCTTGGCTGGACACTCCTGCTCTGCAACTTGGTCTGAAATAAATGCGTTCCATGCAGCCCGTTTTCCCTCCCCTAACGCAAGCAGCACTGCTAGCGCCGCTCCTGTCACGAGGTCCCGACTTGCTGTTACTCGCGCTGCCGGTGGTTTTGGTGAATCGAAAAAAGGGATGAAACTATTCCCCGAGGCTAACAGCGCAGGATGGCGGGGAAACAATCCAGCAACGTGCCCATCCTCTCCCATACCGAGCACCACTATCGTAAAGGCGCCTCCATACTCGTTAAGCGCCTGCTCATAACGGTTACAGGATCCGCGTGCATCCTCGAGTGTAATAGTCATCGGGTGAAGCTGGGACTGGGAGATCTTCCCCTGTGCTACCAAGGGATCAAAGAGCTGTTGTTTCAGCCCGCCGAAATTACTGTCGGGATGCGTTAGTGGAACAATCCGCTCATCAACCATAAAAAAGTGAATTCTCGCTAAGAGGTCTTGGGGTTGATGTACCGATTCGCGTAAGAATGCCTGTACTAAACCAACCACGCTACGGCCACCACACAGAGCGATAACCAGGGGCTTGGAGTGTGGCTGATCTTTGAGAACCTCAAACATCGCAACTGCTGCGAAGCGCAACTGCTCCTCGAGTGGGAGATCCTTACTAACTTCACCTGGTGACATATATTCCGCTTCCTTCTCTATACACACCTGCTCAGCCCCAACCGCACAATGCAGGTATCGAGTCATAACGTGTACTTGGGCTACCACGTAGTGTGACTTGTACGAGCCCCAACAATACACCTACCCTCTTCGACACGAAAAGACCGTTTCAGGATAACGATACTGTTTGATGTTATCAAAAACTTGAGAATCGCCCCCTTGGAAATCAGCAACTCGCTCCTAGTGCCACGCTACTTGGCTCCGCCAAGATTGCGCTCTTCCTGCTATTGTGGCCTTTTAAAATCGGCGAGAACTTCGATTCCTGGGGGCTACGTCACATACTCGTGCACCCGATTCCGCAACATGCTAAGTTATTGAAGGCAATGAGCGCTATCAGAACTCTTCAGCTTTGGCGGGATATTGAGATGTTTCAGGTCTTTGACCTGGATGATGTGCTTGTAATTGAGGACGATGCTTGGCACGTATCACTAACTGCCCCACTGCATACTGACACACCCTGGTCAGCCCCAGAGGCTTGGGGGCTTAATCCTGAATATAATTACGGCTTCGATCTCTTTATGGGGATCTTCGATAAAGCCGCGGTCAAAACTATAGTTCGGCAACTGTATGACGACGATAATAGCCTCGAAGAGTTCGATGATTCGCGGAATGTGGACGGAACGACCTGCCTAGTCAGATTAGGTATAACGAGCGTAGGCGAGGCGCTTGTTGAAGATTGTCGTATCGCCACTCTTCCGTGGGCCTTGACTGCATTAAAACGTGGCTCAGAGCTATCCTTAGATGCATTTGATTCCTATGGGCGCGATCTACTGATGCGTATAGCATCGTGTCGCGCTAGTGCAGGGCAGGACAATCAGAGCCAATCGGATGCCGAAACCCAGCCATTACACTGGTCTGACATACTTGCGATTAACCGCGAAGTTATGCGAGATATCGAGATTCCATGGCACAACTTTTCTGACCGGGTGGTAATCGTTGCTCACCGACTCAGTAAGAAAAAACTAACCTCTCAACCCTCGACTGACTCAAGTCTAGACGCGGATAGAGCGAAATCAAACACCACTGATGAGGGATCGACTGATGAGGGATCAACTGGGGAGGAATCAGCCAAGGATGAATTTGGGGACCTAGACGCCGCTAAAAGTCGCTCAACCTCCAAGCTAGCTTCAACTCAAAAATCTCGCATCAGACGCCGGTGTGAGATCCTCAACTCTTTCTACCTGCGGGATCTTCAAAAGATAGCTCAACGGTCCGCCAGGATACCAAAAGGATCACCGCTCACTCGTTATTTATCAGCTACTCAGCATCCTCATCGCGTCGATGTCGCTAAACCATCTGCGCGGCTGTGGAGCGGAGTTAGTCCACGAGCTCTATCTCTTGGGCGCTGGCCTCATAAGACAGACCATTTTAACTCACTCATGCAACAACTCGCGGTTAATGAATTGATGAGTGGTAAACATCAGGTCCTAGCGGTCAACGGACCTCCAGGAACAGGCAAAACAACTTTGGTTAAAGATGTCGTTGCTGGCTTCGTCGTACAACGCGCTCTAAAGCTGGTGCGCTTTCGCTCTCCTGATGACGCCTTCGAGAAGAAACCTCTGTCGTGTGAAGTCGAGCGAAGTCGCTTCGTAATTCGCAAGTTAAAGAAAGAGCTAACTGGATTTGAGATAGTAGTCGCCTCGAGTAACAACAACGCCGTGGAGAACATAACTCGGGAGCTTCCAAAACGCTCCGCCTTAGGAGATGTTTTTGCCGGCGAATCTTATCTGGCTGAAGTGGCCAGACTATATGAGCTACTGCGCCAGAGACCGAAACGAGCGGACTCGGCTAACACCAACGATTCGCGATGGGCTCTGGTGAGCGCTCCTCTCGGCAACCGCAGAAATAGGGAGTTGTTTTGTGATTCCCTACTATACGGTCCAACTGAGGATAAGGATGAAAAGAGTAGGCGCCAGGAAGTGGGTCTTTGTCTTACCCTACACGAGTGGCGCAAGCGAATACCAGCACCGGGGAATGTAAGCTACGCCAAAGCGCGCCTTTTATTCCTGGCTGCCCATAAAGAAGTTGAAGAGATCCTAGAGCGGATCTCCAATCCCGATTCAAACAAGTCAGAATTAGGGGCCGACGGACGCGAGATAGATTCCTATATCACCCCGTGTGATACGAACTTTGATTCTTTGGCTGTGCAGTCTCGGGCGCCATGGTTAAGTGAGCGACTCACTACAGCCCAGAGCAAATTGTTTCTAGCCGCATTAGCTCTCCATCAAGCCTGGGCGCGCGAGGCTGCAGGGCTCGGTAAGAACCTAGCTGCAATAGGGAAGCTTCTGAGTCGACCAGAGGTATTCGATGAACACGCGGCGACGTGCATCTGGCAAACTCTATTTATGGTAGTTCCAGTTGTATCAACTACACTAGCATCCGTAGAGCGAATGTGTGCGTCTGTTGGGGCTGGGGTCTTTGGCACAGCGATTATTGAAGAGGCTGGGCAAGCCACACCGCAGTCGGTATCTGGCATACTATGGAGATCGAAACGAGCGTTGATAATCGGCGATCCGATGCAGATCCAGCCAGTGGTATCGGCACCCGACGTGCTCATTCGCCACTTTTGCAAGAAACACGATATCACCAATCCCCTTGTTTCGCCCCTAGCTAGCTCCGCTCAATCGTTGGCTGATGAGTCAAGCGAATTGGGAACCTACCTCGAACAGAGCATCGCCAGCACCTGGATCGGATCTCCTCTACGTGTTCATCGCCGCTGTATAGAACCTATGTTTTCAATATCCAACACTATCGCCTACGGTGGTCTCATGACCTATGGAACTGAAAGCGCGTCGATTGCAAACACTACGCTCCCCGAAAGCGCCTGGTATGATACCGATGGGAGCTGCGTTGCAAGACACTGGGTTCCTCAGCACGGCGAGGTCGCCTGCGGTATCCTTGAGCGAGCACTGCGCGCCGGCTCGGCATACGAGCTCGACATATTCTTCATAACTCCATTCCGTTCTATAAAAGAGAGATTAGCAAAGCTGCTCAGCGATCGAGCACGTTCTTTAGGTTGCTCACTCGATCAAGTGGCAGCGATTCGAAGAAGAGTCGGCACGGTGCACACATTTCAAGGAAAAGAAGCCAACACAGTTGCCTTCATCCTCGGATGTGATGATACCACACGAGGTGCAGCGCGATGGGCTGGCGAGCGTCCCAATTTGCTCAACGTGGCCGTAACGCGAGCGAGGCACAGGCTCTATGTTGTCGGGTCGCTCTCACTCTGGCACAATCAAGGTTTCTTCGCCGAATTAGCTAGTAGTTTACCGCGAATTAAATCCAGCTCCATGCGTGTGTGAACAAATGAATAAGAAGAGTAGGGCGAGCGCAATCGAGGCGGAGCCAAGTTGCGCCGTAGAAGACAACAGACTCCTCAGTGCCGAGCGTTTGAAATTAAAAAACTCTAGCTCTGAACGATGCTGTTTGATTTTTGTAGTACCTAGCGTTATCAGCCAGCACAAACACACTGTGGATGGATGTGTTCTTTGTTGATATTGACGCTCCGCCTTACCACTGTTGGTCTTGATCTCTTTGCTCTGGCCCGTCTTGACCATGCTCCCTGATTGAAGAGCTTGAACGGACCATCGGAGAATTTACCAATGCGAGGAGGATCGGCAGCACTAACAGAGTTAGTGTAGTCGATGATACAATTCCACCAATAACCACTGTCGCCAAGGGGCGTTGCACCTCAGCACCAGTTCCCTGCGAAAGTGCCATGGGCACGAAACCAAGGGAAGCAACTAACGCCGTCATCAAAACAGCATGCAGTCGTTTTTTGGCCCCCTCAATGATAGCCTCCACTACATCCCGCCTACTCTCAAGAAGCTTTCGGGTAAAGGAGACGAGCACAAGCCCGTTGAGCACTGAGACTCCGGAAAGAGCAATAAACCCAACTGCCGCAGAGATTGAAAACGGAATACCCCGAAGCCACAAAGCGAATATTCCACCAGACAACGCTAAGGGGACACCTGTGTACACAACAAGCGAATACCAGAGCGACCGAAACGTCGCGTAGACAAGCAGGAACACGGCCAGTAATACCAGCGGAACCACAATCGATAACCGCCACTCAGCGGTCAACAAGTGCTCATACTGCCCACCCCAACCAAGCCAGTAACCCGCGGGCAACTGTACCTCTGCTGCTATGCGGTCTTGCGCCTCCTTAACAAACGATGCGAGATCTCTGTTCCGCACATTCGCCGTGACTACGACTCGTCGTTTACCACTCTCACGAGTTATCTGATTGGGCCCCTCTACTGAGGAGATAGTAGCGACCTCGCCCACCGTTACGTATGGGTTGTGTGGCACCTCAGGCTTGAGCGCTGCTCTCTCAGTCACAATCCCCGTAGAGCTCTCATGAACATAGGACGGTAACGCAACCGGAAGACTACTCATTGACCTAATATTATTGCGATCTGCATCATCTAATCGCACTACGATCGGAAAGTTGCGATCACCCTGATACCACCTACTGACCTCCTGTCCCGCATAAGCTGTGCGTACAAGCTCCTGCAGATCCGCAACGCTCAGTCCAAGGCGACCAAGTGCTTCTCGATTAGGCTCAACTGACAACATGGGTAAGCCAGAAACCTGCTCAACTTTCACATCCGAAGCCCCAGCAATACCGCTAAAAATACCCTCAATACGCCCTGCCTGCTCGAAAAGCACGGAGATATCATCTCCAAACACCTTTAGTGCAACATCTGCACGGACACCAGCAATCAGCTCGTTAAACCGCATCTGGATCGGCTGAGTAAACTCGTAGGTGCTACCCGGTATCAACTTGGCGATGCGCTCAATTGACTCTACGACCTCTGACTTCGGTTTGCGTGGATCTGGCCACTCACGACGCGGCTTTAAAATTACAAAACCGTCAGCAACACTTGGCGGCATAGGATCAGTGGCGATCTCCGCAGTCCCTATCTTTGCAAACACCTCCTGCACCTCGGGCACAACCTTGATTGCACGCTCAAGGCTATGCTGCATATCAATCGACTGTGCGAGGGACGTGCCAGGGATGCGCAAGGCGTGTAGTGCGATATCACCCTCGTCAAGAGAGGGAACAAACTCTGCGCCAAGATACGGAAATAGCGCTAGAGAGACCATAAACAGCGCGCCAACCACACCGAGCACACGAAGTGGCGCTCGCATAAGCCTCCTTAGGAGTGCTTCGTACCCTCGCACTATTCGACTCATTACGTCGATATGCTCACGTATTGGCCCCCTCATGACGACAGCGACGGATGCAGGCACAAACGTGAGCGAGAGTACAAATGCCCCGGAGAGCGCAAGCAGCACCGTCAGTGCCATGGGATGAAACATCTTCCCCTCAATTCCTGAAAGGGCCAAGATCGGCACGTATACGACCATGATAATCAACTCGCCAAACATCGTTGCCTGACGCACCTCACTCGATGCGGCGAACACCAGCTCTAGACGCTCCTCCTCCGTCAAGGCTCGTTGAAGCTCATGGTGCGCCGCTCGCAACCGACGTACGCAGTTCTCAACCAGAATGACCGCCCCGTCGACGATTAAACCGAAGTCAAGAGCCCCCAAGCTCATCAAGTTGGCGCTCAGTCGTCCTTGCGCCATGCCAAATATGGTAACCGCCATGGAGAGAGGAATTACGCACGCTGTGATGCACGCAGCTCGAATGTCTCCCAGCACGAGAAACAGGATGAGCACGACTAGCAGAGCACCTTCCAAGAGATTCGTGCGCACGGTTGCAATCGCGGCGTTTACGAGACTTGCGCGATTGTACACAGGCTTGACTACCACCCCCTCAGGCACCGATCTGGCGATCTCTTTGAGCTTGTCTGCCACCCGCTCAGACACAGCCCGACCATTCTCTCCCATCAACATAAACACGGTACCCAGAACCACTTCACGTCCGTCTGCGGTCGCGGCACCGGCTCGAAGCTCAGAGCCGATTTCAACTCGTGCAACGTTGCGTAGCTGAATTGGCGCTCCCTCGTGCACAGCGAGAATTACCTCCTCAAGCTGCTTCGGTCCCTCAACGTGAGCCGGCACACGAATAAGAAACTGACCACCATTATGCTCCACAAAACCGGCACCAACATTCTGGTTGTTCTTTGCTATTGAGCGCGTCAAGTCGTCGAGAGTAAGCCCGTAAGCCCTGAGCTTCTCAAGATCCGGACTAACGACTATCTGTTTCGCTGCCCCTCCTATGGAATTGACATCGACGACTCCCGGTACGGTCCGCAATTGGGGACGCACGACCCAGTCTTGAATCTCTCGTAGCTCTTGAAGGGTTTTAGGGGTTCGGGTTTCCTCAGTATTTTCAACGATAAAATGAAAGATCTCCCCCAAGCCTGTAGCGATCGGACCCATCATCGGCGAGATACCAGCTGGCAACTTATTTCTTGACTCCTGGAGTCTTTGCGAAAGCAGCTGCCTTGCAAAGTATATATCCGTGCCATCCCTAAACACCGCAGTCACCTGCGAAAGTCCATACCTAGAGAGCGAACGAGTAGATTCAAGCGATGGCATGCCAGCAAGGATCTGCTCTATCGGCTGTGTAATGCGTTGCTCTACTTCGTAGGGAGAGAACCCTGCGGCCTCGGTGTTTATCTGCACCTGCACGTTGGTGATGTCCGGCACGGCGTCTATGATAAGTGTGCGGTAGGAAAGGGTGCCTAAGATAGCAACTAACGCTGTAACGCACAGCACTGCATACCTATGTCGTATCGAGAAGCGCAGAATCCGGTCAAACATACAGCACTCTAATGATCGTGACTGGCACCAGCCTTAAGAATATCGGCTTTGATCAGAAAGGAATTCTGGGCTACATAATCCTCGCCAACGCGTAAACCACTGACAACCTCGACCCAGTCCTTATCACCGCGACCAAGTGCAACGGGACGCGCCTCATAGACTTCACCATACCGAACGAACACTGCGTCTCGATCTGCAAAACGTTGAATGGCAGCGCGTTTTATAGACACTGCTGGTGTAATAGTGTCCACAATAAGGTCGGCGGCAACGAACATCCCTGGCAACAGCTCTCCTCCTGTGTTGGGCACGACGGCTCTAACCAATTGTGATTGAGAGCGCTCATCAGCATAAGGGGCAACATAGGTCACCTTTCCCTGTATCGCCTTTTCAGTACCGTGAGGATAAATTACTACACCTTGCCCACTACGAAGTTGCGCACGCTCGGCGAGTGGTATCAAAAAATCGATCCACACTTCAGAGAGATCGGCCACGATGTACACCCACTGATTTTCCGGCACAAACTCCCCCACGATGAGGTGACCACTAATCACAGTGCCGGCTATCTGAGAACGTACCTCGAAGGGCTGTAAGCTCTGGTTACTCTCAATAATCGCGAGCACCTCTCCCGTATCAACTGGGTCGCCTATGTGCTTTCGCCCCTCTTTCACCACCCCCGAAAATCTCGGGATAATGTGGGCTATCCGATGCTCACTCGGGACTACCTTCCCACGAATTCGTTGGGCTACCTTAATCTCTCGCGGTCCGGCGCGCTCCACGACAACGCCAGAGCTATCAGCAACAGCTTTGGCGATAACCGTTTGAGCCTCTGGGCTCGGGTATGACCACGAGTGCTTCTGCTTGTTGTGCGTTGCTAGTACCTGCACATCAAAAGAGTGGGGCTCAGCGACCTCTTGATTCGACGTGAGAAATTCCTGCGCCTGAGCAAGCTCAAATCCCTCGGCCCTTCCACCGAGCCTCGTTATATCGATCCGGGCAGTAAATTCCGTTGGACTCAGCTGGCGGTCATCGAGATATCCGTAGAGGCGAAAACGCGGTGGGACACCAGTTTCAAAGATACTCAATTCTACCCCAAAACGCCCGTCGCGCAGCAAACGCCCCCCATGCGGACCACGCTCAAAATCCCCAGCAGCCTGCACTTCATGCTCCTGGGACTGCTTTGCATGCGTATCCGGGCCTTTGCAGGCACTTACAAGAATCACAAAAAAGAGAATGCCACACACCCTGCACCAGAACGCTGCCATCTGACGTACCACTTAGAGTTCCTCCCCTACCAGGACCGAGAGTTGTATCTTAGCAGCTACGGCTGCCAGCGAAACGGAGAGCGACTCGCGCTCAGCATCATTATAGGTCCGCAGGGTCTGCCAGACCTGCAGCACGTTCCCCTTACCTTGCGAATACAGCTGTTCCTGTGAACGCAGGGCTCCCGCAAAGGAAGGCACTACTTGCCGCTGAAAAATAGTCGCCTGCTCGGCCGCGCTTTGAGCTGCGAGCTGCAGGGCTCTAATCTGGGACTCAAATCCACCTTCGTTGAGGCGCTCTCGTCGTTTTTCTGTGGCCATCAGATCGGCGCTCGCTCTATCGAGCGCACCGCGATTGCGGTTAAATAACGGGAGTGGGATTGCAATACCTGCCCCGATAAAGTCACCCCCATCGTTTGTGTGCTGGTATACTATTCGAGGGGCGATTTCAGGTATCGCATCGAGATCTGCCAGTCGCCGCTGCTCACGATGTAAACTGGAGAGTAGATCGACGCGCGAGGCTTCGCTGAGGCTACTTCCCCTAGCCTTTTTGAGTAGCTCATCACCGCTTGGCACGACAGGCACGGTTAGTGGGGTAAGCGCCTTCATGCGACACGGGGTTCTTAGCATCAGCGCCACTTCCGCTTGTGCAGAAGCATTACTTGCACGCACCCCCGCTAACTGCGCCTGCAGGCGATACTTCTCTGCCTCAAAAAGCTGGTGATCTCCTGCTGTGAGCAGTCCCTGCTCTACCCCTTGGTGAATCAGAGCAACTTTCTTCGCTGCGCGTCTCTCTGCCTCAAGAAGCAACTCCTCTGACCTTTGAAGCACAAAGATGTTGCTGTACTGCAACACCAAACGCTGCGTAAGCTCAAGCAATTGAGCTCGTCTCTGCAGGTCTCCGGCTTCGCGCAGTAAACTGGCCACACGCTGCTTCGCCCCAAAATTGGACAATCTAAGTGGAATCCCAAGACTCGCATTCGTTTGTGGATCGCTATCACCGCCAAGCTTTGCTCTGGTGTATACCTGCTCAAATTGCACCTCTGGATTCTTAAAGACCTCGGTGTCGTAGGCCAAAGCCACGTCACGGGTATACTGGCTGTCGATCTCCGCTACAAGGGGACTCTTCTCAAGGGCGATGGCGCGAAACTCCTCTAAGGTAAGCGCACGCGTACACGACACCTCTGTCGATGCTGCGGGTTTAGCATAGCCAGTATGCGGCCACAGAACGACTAGCAGCGCTAACACGCTTACAGGAGAGCAGACAGAAAAATTTCGGACGCGTCGTTGGAGAAGCACTGAGGATTTTTTCGCAGATTTCGACGAATGCATGCATATGCTCCCAGGAGTTGCCCCGCTCCCCGACTCTGCGAGTATATGCCTATCTGAAGCCACCATCAAGGTGATGGCTCAGGGCATCGCAGTTCTCCTCCACTTTAAAAGGCCACAAATGCGTGGGAATAGGTGTTTTTATTAAGTTTTGCAGCACAGGCCCGCGCATGTGTATCGTGATCGCAACTTCCAGCAGTTTCGAGTAGATGGCGGGAGAACTGCGATACCCTGGTGATGGCTTATCAGAGCGCCGTTTGATTGCAGATCGTATGGATTCTTGTCATACTTTCTCATTATGCACTGCTCTAGCGCACTCTGCCAAAGGCTTCGCGTACGGCAGCCTGCGCCGCAACAGGTCTGACTACATTCGAAGGTATCACGTTGGCTTTAGTCCACCCTACAGAATTACTCTCATGTGCGCAGCTCTCAGCTACAATCGCCTCAGAGGTAGCGCGCAGCTCTCGCAGGAACCACACCACCTCGATATCATTCAAAGGAGATAAAAATCTGGTGACGAGCGCCGATCTCGCTGCTGAGCGCGCAATCATAGAGTGCATCACATCGCGCTTTCCTGAACACAAGATCCTCGCTGAAGAGAGCGCGCAAACGCTCGAACCCGAACGCTATGGCGAGGGGTATACCTGGGTAGTCGATCCGATTGATGGCACTACTAACTATGCTCATGGCCACTTCCATGTGGGCATATCAGTAGCCTGCACGTATAATGGTGAATCGATAGTTGCCG
This sequence comes from Bdellovibrionota bacterium, assembly GCA_044360225.1. GTDB lineage: Bacteria > Bdellovibrionota_C > UBA2361 > UBA2361 > OMII01 > OMII01. The sequence continues at coordinate 18,929 of JBIKKR010000011.1, forward strand.
CGGTTGCAGCACCTTTTCTTAACGAGGTGTTTACTGCAACCAAGGGCGGAGGTGCATTTTTGAACGGCGAGAAGATCGCCTGCACTCGAACGCTTAGGGTATCCGATGCGCTTGTCACTACTGGTTTTCCGTACAACCGAGCAAATGCTCACAACATCTGCTCACGAATAGAGCGTGTTGTACGGGTGTGCCGCGACCTACGACGGTTGGGTGCGGCTTCGCTGGATCTCTGTTGGGTTGCCTGCGGGAGACTTGATGCCTACTTTGAAGAGTGTTTGCAGCCGTGGGATGTTGCAGCCGGTGTTCTTATTGCCCGCGAAGCCGGTGTAGTCATCAACCACTTTGCCTACGACAACGATCTACAGCGAATGACCTCGCGCTATCCGAGAGACCTCTACGCTGACAACATCGTGGCGTGCACCCCCGGAATCAAGGATGAGCTTATAAACCTCCTTGGACCTGGATTGAGCAGTTAAGGGGGATGAACATGACGCAGGTGCGCATGGCTAAAGTATCAGGGCTGTTTCCAGAGAATTTTACGAGCTCTCGGGATCGTTTCTTAGAGAAAACTATGAGCCTTGGAGCCACCGTTAGCTCTCTGCCGCTACTCCCTGAAGCCGCACAACACAACTCAGGGCTCTCTATAGATATCGCGACGATCGGAGATGCTAGCGCTCCACGTACGCTGCTCTATATCGCAGGGACCCACGGCATTGAGGGATTTATCGGCTCAGCTATCCAATATGCCATCGTTTCGGGGCTCAAAGAGATTCCCAGCGGCTGTAACATCGCCCTGATTCACTGCCTTAACCCATGGGGCATGACAAATCTCCGTCGCACAAACGAACGCAATATCGACCTTAATAGAAACTGCACTATCTCAGACGAGGAACGTTCCGGCGCGCCTCCAGGCTACGACGAGCTTAAATCTCTACTGCTCCCTGAGCGTGGACGCTCGTTTCCGATGTTCTGTGTAGAGACCCTGGGCGTAGTCTTCCGGCACGGCTTTGCTGCGGCCAAGCAAGCTGTTACCGGAGGGCAATACGTTGATCAAAGAGGGTTGTTTTACGGCGGACTGGAACTTCAGCCAGAGCTAGAGCTTGTGCGCCAGTGGGCACGAGAGAACCTCGCCGATAAACAGCGTGTTCTCGTAGTGGATGTACATTCAGGACTTGGATCGTTCGGGCAGGACTCACTTATCGTCGATCACTCGGATCACTCAGACGAGCACAAGCGAATGAGGGAGCTTTTTCCGGGCTACCAGATACATGGCCCCGATCCATCACGATCAATCTCGTATGAGACACGTGGCTCGATCGGCGCACTCCTGCCTGCAATACTTCCAAACACAACGGTTGACTACGTTGTTCATGAATTCGGGACACTCCACCCCTTTCGAGTGCTACACGCCCTCGTTCAAGAGAACTTCCACTTCTTTCAGTCAGGGTGTACCTTTGGCGAGCAGAATAGACATCCGAGCAGCCTACTGCTCAAAGATGCATTCTGCCCTGCGTCGACTGAATGGAGAGACAATGCCGTCTCTAGGGGCCTAGCGATATTTGAGGCGGCGAAACAAGCGCTGGCAAACGAAGCTTTGCGTGATTCGTAAAACGGCGAAGCGGAGGCTCCGCGGTCAGAGGCAAACGTACTGCTGTTTAGGTTCCACAGCGCAAACTCTCTCCCCCCACCACGACTCGCTCACAGGTCACGTCCTGTAGGTGCTGGAAGTCAGATCCTCTCTCAGAGCGCGCAACCGAGAGATCTCGTAACCTGACACGCCGAATAACACTTTGGCGATCTCCACGAATGACGACCGCTTGGCGCGCTTGATCGCACCTAAGATCATCTATCTCGATATCTTCAAATATCGGAGGAAAATTACCGCCCATATAGCCGTGGTAGGATGTTGTAATTCTAACTGCACTCTCGCACTCCTTCACAGCCAGATTCCAGACGCGAACATGCTGCACAAAACCACCACGATCGAGATTAGCTTTGATATTTAGAGCAGTATCAACTCGACCCATGTCATTGCGCACGAGGTACACACGCCGCACTCCTCCTGACATCTCGCTGCCGATCGCGATACCAGCGCTCTTGCTGTAGTTCATCCGACAATCGCGAACAACAACATACTCACTGGGCTTTCCGATAGTGCGTCCGTCGAGATCTCGGCCCGATTTTATCGCCACGCAATCATCGCCCGTATTAAACGTGCAGCGCTCAACTACCACTCTACGAGAGGAGTCGATATCGACGCCATCATTATTAACACGATCACTCGCTACAGATATTCCTCTAACTGTGCAGTGCTCGCTGTACAGAAGGTGCACCCCCCAAAACGGAATAGAGCCGATCAAGACATCCTCAACAAGGACACGCTCACATCCAAAAAACTGCACAAATGAGGGGCGTAAGAAGCTTCCTTTGGCAAAAACGCGCTGCTCAATCGGCACGCCCGAGGCTCCCATCAAGCGTAGTCGCTTTTGCGCCTCAGTCTGTTCACTTCGCCATGCCTCCATATCGCCATTTCGGTCTACCCCAAGGAAACCGGAGCCGGTCAGGGCAACATCACTAACCTTGTACGCGTAGATACACGGAGAGTACCCATAGAGATCAGTTCCCTCCCACCGTGTGTGCACAGGAGGGAGATAGTGCGCACGATCGCCTGAGAATACGAGCTTTGCGCTTTGGCTAATATGAAGGTCTATTCGGGAACGTAGCAGGAGCGGGCCATCGCTACGCCATACGCCTTCAGAAAGCACCACACGACCACCACCTTTACCCGTAAGCTCATCGATAGTGTGCTGAATGAGCGCACGTGTATCACCATCAGTTGGCTTAATCGTCACAACTCGTTTTGGGATGCTCGGCTGTCGAATACTCCGAATAATTTCGTGCGCCTCGCTTAGCCATCTTGGCGGAGTGATAAACGGCACAGCTGCCCCAAAACGAGCCCGTACCAACACACTACCTAGAGCGCTGGCAATAGCGAGTAAAGCACTTCGACGTGATAGCTCTACGGTCCTCAAACTTTGCATTCAAACATCACTACGTTCGACTAATTCATCTCATCGATCTGTCAGTGGCCATAATCGACTAGGAACACGCCCATAAAGGTCTTCGAGCCAACTGTGGATATTCCCGGGCTGTGTTTTAGCTAAAGGCATTAAACCAACCTACTCTGCTCCTAATTACTGACATGAAACACTATACAATCTTCGTCTGACCGCCAAGGTTCATTGGGGCCACGCTCATAGTCCTCCTGCAAGACCATGGCTCATTCCGGATGCGTTAGGTACTTTGAGAGCACAAAAGCAACCCACCGCTCCCCAAGAAGCGCTCCGCATCAAACGCTAGGAGCCACGATCCGCTTTAGCCACTGCGTACCGCAGAAGTCTTGGCAACGTAACACCCTGAACAAGAACAGAGAACAACACCACCAGATACGTGCACACAACCAGAAGGTTGCGCCACTCCCCCTCTGGAAGCGACAGTGACAGCGCCACTGAGATAGCGCCTCGAAGCCCACCCCAGGTTAGAACCTTCACCAGATGTGGGCCAACGTGTCCAGCGGAGCCAAGCCCCTTAACCGCCAACCCAACACTTACGAATCGACTTATCAACATCGCGCATACGGCTAGTATGCCAGCCACCACGTACTCGCCTGCGATATTCAAGGTCACGATCTCTAGACCAACTAAAACAAAGAGCAGCACATTGAGAAGCTCATCGACCAATTCCCAAAACGTATCAAGGTGCTCGCGAGTCTTATGGGACATAGCGAGCATGCGCCCCTGATTGCCGATGATAAGCCCGGCAACTACTACGCAGATTGGCGCCGAGACATGCAGAGATTCAGCCAAACTGTACCCTCCCATGGCGAGAGCAAGTGTGAGCAAGATCTCAACCACGTAGTCATCTGCTGCTTTGATAAGTTGATATGCTATCCAACCAAGCGCTAGGCCGAGTGCTACCCCTCCGAGAACCTCTACTGCTAGTGTAGTAATCACCCCGCCCACTTCGAATCCACCGCCATAGGCGATCGCTGATATCGCTAGAAATACCACTACTCCGATACCATCATTAAACAGTGATTCACCCACCAGAGTAAGCTCGATACTCTTAGACACTCCGACCTTTCTCATAATACCTAAAACAGCGACTGCATCCGTTGGTGATACCACGGCTCCAAACAGCAATGCGATGACAAAGGGAATCTGAACACCCACCAGCGCGAGCAGTGACCAGAACAGGACTCCTGTTATGGCCACACCGGCTACTACTCCGAAGCTCGCAAGAACAAGAACGATCTTTTTCTGAAGCCGCAATTCCTCAAGATTTACACTGAGTCCGCCAGCGAAGAGGAGCAATCCTAAAATCACGTGTAGCACCAGATGCTGAAAGTCAAAGAGATCTACAAAGGCACTAACCCGTGACAGATCGACAATACCCAGCTTTCCGAAAATGATCGCTGCAACTGAGAAAAGCAAGCTAATGCTCATGACACCGATAGCTGCGGGCAGCCTAACGAAGCGATGATTCCCCCAGGCGCACAGCGCCGCTATGGTGATGAGAATGCTGACTGATTGAATATGGTTCATACAGACCCTCCTCGCGTATCGTCACAGACTTCCCTGAGATAAGACAAGAGGCTGTATTGGGCCAGGGCGTCGCAATTCTCGTCCATTTTAAAGGGCCACAAATGCGCGGGAATAGCTGTTGTATTGAGTTTTGTAACGCTAGGCCGCGCATAGATAGCGGGAGAATTGCGATGCCCTGGTATTGGGCTTGATACAAGCCCAGCCAACGGCGTATCGTCCAGGTCGGATCGATTGACTAGTAATTACCATGAACACCATTCTTGCATGGGGCCTCTCTCAGAGCGCCAATGCCCTCAATGTACTCGCGGGGATTTGCATCGCCCATATCGTCTCCCCCTACGAATTCAGTCGTTTCGCAACGCTATCAGCCGCAATAACGATCATGTCGGCTGTACTTAACCCAATGATCAATGAGATAGCACACCGGGTTGCGCGAGACCGCGTCATTGAGATCGCAGCTCTCCGGTCTCGGACTCTCTTTGCTATCGCCGCATCTTGCTTAATCGGCATATGCGCCTGCGCCTCAATTGTCACCAATACTTTTGAAGCCGCGCTCATCTACCTACTCATCCCAATTCTACTTGTCGGACAATCATGGGCAACTGGCTTCTTCTATGGTTTACACCGTATGGTAGCGGTGGGTTACGTACTATGTGCCGGGGGCCTCGTTCGAATTGCCACGCTCCTCGGTTTCCTGTCCGTTGGTGTTATCTTTGGTGGCATCGCTTGTTCGTACCTAGTCGGCTTCATCCTAACGGTGATTCTTTCAAAGCGTCTGCTCGCTTCTCATGTACGAACAGCCCCCTGCGAAGACTGGGCCACAAACTGGAAGCTGCTGTGTGGATTCTTCCTACTCGCTCTGCCATTCTCGGTTGACCAACCAATCATCCAGGCTATCTTTCCTGAATCATCAGCCGATTATGCTGCCCTAATGACCTACGCACGGAGCGTTATGCTACTCGCCGGCCCCGCCCTAACAATCGTGTACAGCAAATTGATTCAGCATCAATCACACCAGCAAATCACTGAGCGAAGAGGTCTTCTACCCTCGCTCGCAATCGCTGCTGCGCTCGCTGGGGGACTGGCACTCACACTGTGGCTGAGCCACCCCTTCCTGTTCCCTCTGCTCCTTGGCACCAAGTATACCCATGCGACCCACCATCTCGCTCCTGCGCTTGCCGGGATGGCTCTCTGCGTCATCTCGTATTTTTTGGTGCAGCGCTTGCTGCTATCGTGTACGTGGTGGCTGTGCGCGGCTCTAACTCTCCCACCCCTGGTGCAGGTGCTGCTGTTTGCGTCGTTTGCAGCACCGTCCGTTGCTCAACTTACTATGGTCTCCGTGTTAACATTTTTCTTGCAGTGCTCAATCGCCGCCGCGGCCACTTACTTTGACTGGAAGGGGGCACAATCATAGTGGCCCCACGCATACTCTACCTACATCCGCACTTCACGCTCCCGGGCGGGGCTGGAAGGCACGCACTTGAAACCGGCAAAGTGCTGGCGTCTCGAGGCTGGGATGTGCATATCGCTAGCATCATGCACCAGGAGCAACTAATCGCTGACAGTAGAGAGTTCATCACATTTCACCAACTCGGGGGTCCTCTATCAAGCTCTCTCTGGTATTGGCCGCACCTGCCAATTCTTGTGACACGCGTCCTGCGCTGCATCGACGCAGTCCAACCCGATCTCGTGTTCTCGCAGGTGTTTCCGGCTAACTGGTGGGGGTTCATCGCCAAGCTCACACGTGGCCGTCAACTCACGCATGTCTGGATGTGCCAGGAACCATCAGCCTTTATTCACTCGCAGCGTTGGATCGACTCACTACCGCACTCGATGACCGGCATTGCCGCTCGCCTGGGCAATCCCCTACTCAAGGCTATCGATGTGCGTTTGGCGCGATATGTTGATTACGTCTTTGCGAATTCAAACTTCTCCCGGCAGCTAGCATTTAATGCATACGGATATGCGCCAGAACAAGTCGGCATCTGCTATCCAGGAGTTGATGTCGACCGCTTTACCCCCTCAGCTGAGACGCTCCGAAGTGCGTATAAATTTATTACCTGTGCTCGGCTCACTCGGTTCAAGAACATCGACCGAATTATAAAGGCGCTCACGCGAATTACAGATGAACGCGTGACGCTCACTGTCATTGGCCGAGGCGAGGAGTACGAGCATCTTGTGCAACTGGTAGAGACGCTTAATCTTCAGCGACGAGTTGCATTCCTACAAACCGTTTCAGACGTCCAAATGATTCATGAATTACGATCAAGTTATGGGCTCATTCATGCTGCCGAAGAGGAACCGTTTGGACTCACACCAGTTGAGGCGATGGCGTGCGGCACCCCCGTGATCGCCATGCAGGGTGGTGGGCCAGCAGAGACTGTCGTGCACGAGACTACGGGATACCTCTGTCCGGATGCACACGAGGATACCATAGCAGAGGCTATTCATTGGCTGATCGAACAGGAGCCGCGAATACCGACGATGAGAGCGGCTTGCGTTGAACGAGCGCAGCTGTTTACTTGGAAATCTGCAGCTAAGAGCCTGGAGCAGATTTTTAGTGCTCTGAAGAAGTAACGTCCCGGACGGAGCGCTAACTCAACCCAGACGAGCCGGAACCAAGAGAGATAGCGCAACTAACAGATGGAGCCCAACGGTTGGAGCCTAACAGACGGGGCATCGTACGGCACTAAAAATCAGGCTCTCTTACGGTTTCCGATGGCCGATGCGGCAGCGCTCTTTCTTAACATCGCCTGATCGGCGATGCCTTGCTTGGCTCATCCGGGTTTTGTTGATCGGGTGTTATTGCTCGGGTGTTATTGCTCGGATTTTATTGCTCCGGTCTCAAGGGCCCACGCGTAGGTGCGCTCGAGTCCATCGCGTAACGAAACGCGCGCCTTCCAACCCATCGCATTAATCCGAGAGACGTCGAGCACCTTGCGCATCATACCATCGGGCTTGCTGCGATCGTACACTACATCCCCCTTAAAGCCGGTAACTTCCTTCATGAGGGCAGCTAATTCTGAGATCGACACATCAACGCCAGTCCCTACATTGATCGTTCCCGCGTCCTCATAGCGCTCCATCAGAGCAAAGAGCGCCTCCGCAAGATCGGTTATAAACAGGAACTCACGCATCGGACTTCCACTCCCCCAGATCGTCACCTGAGGCGCGCTGGCAACTTTAGCTTCGTGGAATCGCCGCATCATCCCCGGGATAACATGCGAGTGATCAGGATGAAAATTATCCCCTGGGCCATAGAGATTCGTGGGCATCGCCGAGATAAAATTACAGCCGTACTGCTGGCGATACTTCTCGCACAATTTAAGACCGACGATCTTCGCGAGAGCATATCCTTCATTTGTTGGCTCAAGCGGCCCTGATAGCAAGCTGTCTTCACGTATCGGCTGGGTAGCCTGCCTGGGATAGATGCATGAGCTCCCAAGAAAGAGTAGCTTTTTAACTCCGGAACGGTGCGCTGCGTGAATAACGTTCGCGGCAAGCATGACATTTTCATAGAGAAAATCAGCCTGGTACTGATTATTAAAAAGTATGCCACCGACCTTTGCAGCACTCACAATCACGTACTCAGGCCGCTCTGTTTCAAAAAAACGCTCTACGGCATGTTGGTCCAACAGCTCAAGCTCACTACGCGGAGGCGCTATGATATTGGTAAAGCCCCGCTCCCGGAAAAGCTTCATCAGATTGCTGCCGACGAGGCCACGATGCCCAGCTATATATATTGAAGAGCTCTTCTGCATTCCGTTGTTTACTCCCTTCAGTCTTCGGCCCCGACTTCTGCGGGCCTGACAGTCATTTCGCTCTAAATCACTCAGCTATTTGCACGCCGAACCCAGCCAATCCGCAGTCTATACCAAATCACGGCTAGTGTCATAAATTCGCCAGGGCATCGCCATTATCCCGCTATCTACTTGAAACTGCTGGAGGTTTCGATCAGGTTACGCATGCGCGGGCCAAAGCTGCAAAACCCAATAAAACCACCATTCCCGCGCATGTGTGGCCCTTTACAATGGACGAGAATTGCGACTCCAGGGCATCGCCATTATCCCGCTATCTACTTGAAACTGCTGGAAGTTTCGATCAGGTTACACATGCGCGGCCAAAGCTGCAAAACCCAATAAAACCACCATTCCCGCGCATGTGTGGCCCTTGCTGCGACTTCACTACGAAATTGCGTCTATCGCTAGCTACGCTTTTGGAGCCGACTCGCACTCCGCTATCGACCCGACTCTCTGAGAGGGAGTTACAAGTCAGACTAGACAACCCCATCAATGTGCAAATAGCACATTGCAGTTTAGTTCACAAAGGTATATCTATAGCTCTGCAGAGTTATAGAAAGACTCTTTTGTGCAAAATGCCCATTCACAACAGCTCGGCCACTATCCTCAGAAACCTACTCCGTCCCGTGGTACGCTTTGGGCTACGTCGCGGAATCAAGGTACGCACGATTATCGAGGAGCTGAAGTCACTTCTTGTGGAGGAAGCTCGGCGTGAACTCTCGCGATCCAAGGAAGAGCCCACCGTCAGCAAGCTAAGCGTCATGACCGGGCTGCAACGGCGAGATGTTCAACGAATATCAGCTCCGAGCTCGGAAACCTCTCAGCACCTCGACCTCATGACACGTATCATCGGCATGTGGACAACTCACGAACGTTTCTCTCGTGGCGCAAAACCCCACGCGCTTTCGTTTGAAGGCCCATTGAGCGACTTCGCTGAGCTCGTGAAGAGTGTCAGCATGGACCTGAACGCGAGCACTGTGCTCTTTGAGCTTGAGAGGTTAGGACTCGTGAAGCGCTCTGGCGCTGAGCTTGAGCTCCTGTGGAACGCCTATCAGATATCAGGCGATAGCGATGACGCATACACCCTGCTTGAGCGGGATATCAGTTCGCTTGTAGAAGGCGTTGACCGCAATATTACCTCGGCATCTCCGATACCAAACCTACACATCTCGACCTATTTCGACAACGTCTCGACCGCTGAGGCCAACACCATCCGTGAGTGGCTACTAAAAAAAGGCGCCGCACTACACGCAGAGGCTCGCGAATTTATAGGGTCCCTCGACAAGGATATAAATCCAACTCGCTATGCAGACCCAGGCGGCATGAAGGTCACCCTGACGTCATTTAGCCTATGCGAAATCCCGGAGGCGACTGATGCAAACAACTAGCACAGCCTCCGGCAACAACATTTTTTTAGGCCTCTTCTCGCTGCTCTTGGTCATAGTGCTCGCGCTTATGGGGTGCGGCGGTGGTTCGGCTGGTACAGGCACTGGTCCCGTTGTGGTTGTGCAGGGCGCAGTCCTCGACGAGTCGGGCCAACCCGTGGAAGATGTCAAAGTCCGTGTCGTTGAAACAGGCAGCGAGGATACCACATCGGAGACCGGTCAATTTCAACTTACAACGGAGCCTGAATCCGGGGAGGTTACCCTGGAGGTATCATCTCATACTGGAGTTGCCTATGTGACTGTTGATATTCCTGAAGAGGGCGGAACTGTTTCGGTTACGCTCACTGTTAACCCGCGGCTTACGCAGATCAATACCGATACCCTTGAGGTGGGTGCAGCCGTGGTCGGACGGTGTGACATCTACTTTGAAAATCGGCTCGTGATTCGACAGGCGAATCGGGTTCCTGGTGATCTGCGCTGCGTTGCCAAGGTCACCGTTGCAGCGGATGGTCGCCGATTAGCTCAGGTCCCCTTTATCGTACAATACCAAGATTGTGAAGGCGTGAACCCGTGGGTGACTTTGGCCGCTGGCACCACCATGAAGAAACCTAACCGCGGAATTGGGCAGGTTGAATTCCCCTTTATAGATGATGAAATTCACTGTGTGTATCGCATTCTAGCGCCAGTTGGAGTTACCGGACTCCCCGAATTTGAGCGTCGCATCAACACCCTAACGTACCAGCGGCGGAAGCAATAGGTCGCCCTGACAGGGCATCGCAATTCTTCTGCTATCTACTAGAAACTGCTGGAAGTTTCGATAATGATACAAATGCGCGGGCCAGCGCTGCAAAACTCAATAAAAACACCCGTTCCCGCGCATTTGTGGCCCTTTAAAATGGACGAGAATTGCGACGCCCTGCGCCCCCATTAACTCTCTCCCTTTGCGAGCCAGTGTATAGTATACTTAGAACCGTATGAGCAACTCAAACCACAATAACCGGTCACCACAAGACCTCGGGTCGATACCCACTGAAAGCTTACTCGATCAGATGCGGAACCTACAGAACCAGAAGGGCTCCAAGACTTCGAGGCACATCGATGTGCAACTCGCTACTGCGATGATACTCGTTGAGGTAGCGTCATCGGACCACATGATCGATCGCTTTGAGAAATCCGTGATTCACAACAGCTTGAAATCCATCTTCCGAATCTCGGACGAAAATGCAGTCGGACTTCTAGCAAAAGCTCGAAGTGCCCTCTCAAGTATGCGAAGTAGCTCTGCAGAAGCGAGCATGCTCAAAGACCACCTTGACCCCGCAACCAAGCGCGCAGTGGCAAACACAATCGATACTCTCATCCGATGCAATGGCGTCATCGATTCTATGGAGGTGTACCTACGACAGCGGTTTCGCTCTCTGCTAGGCCTACCAGACGAACCCCTCCCTCCCCGTTCTGAACAATAAACCTACAACGCAACTTTTTCGTCCTAGAGCCCGATAAGTATTGCGTATGTTTTCTGCGCAATACAGCTACGCACACCTAGCCTCTAAGGCATCTTCCCGATCGGGGTTTTCGCTCATTGAAACTCTCGCGGCATTCAGTATCATCGGCATTATTATCACCGTTGCGATCCCCCAGTTTCGTTCGCACACTGCTGGACTCACACTGCGACATGAAGCTGCAGCGCTCCAAAGCTTTCTTGAGCTCAGCGCGGCGTATGCGCTTACTTCCCGAACTACCGTTGAGATTTCTGCATCTCCCACAAACCTCTCAGCCACCCATAGTAATGGTACAATCTTTGCGATGCATCGTGTACAGCACGGCGCCTCTCTCAATCTCGCCTCTAGTAGTTCACCCCCATTCTATTTCTATCCTACCATATCGGCATCTCCCGCAACTCTCGTTCTTACGAACAATTTCCGCAGATGCTCGGTGATTATCTCTCTGCGAGGCAGAGTGAGAACTGCGTGCTGACAGGATAGATGACTATGGAGTGCTGTCAGGATGTTTTGAGTGTGCGCGATGCCATACAGCCTACTAGGCCTACGCAATCAGTGGCGTCACTGTCAACTCAGCTTGGCTTTTCCGGCGCAGCTGGATACACGATCCTCGAAGCGCTTATCGCTACCGCGATGACTTCCATCGTCGGCGCGGGATTGTGGCAGCTTGCTGCTTCAACCCGTACTCTCGTTACCCGGAGCTTCCATGCAAGTCAGCCTATCTGCGACGCACCAACATGTGCCGACAGGACACGAAAGATAGAGTGCCAATGCGGCGATCAGATTTACGTAATTGTGCGGTGAACTATGCGTGGCTATTCACTGATTGAATGTCTCTGTTCCTTGTGTATCGTGGGGCTGCTCACTGCTGGCATCACCCACCTCGTTCACCGCTCGTCTGCGATTCTAGAAACCACCTCAGAAGGACTCGAGCAACGCTTTGCTCTGACCAAGGCGGGCGTAGTTATCGCCGCTGCATTGGCAGCACATGAGCGAACACACCTCTCGGAGGTTGTAACGATTACCAATGGATCACAGCCAAGCACTCGATACGGAGGATCTCACCCAGTTGGGTCTCTCAAAGGAAATTCGCGACCTCGCAGCAATTCGACTATTCTCTCGACTCTCGAACTAGAACCTCGCTTTCGGGGGCGAATAGTTCGTAGCGCGTTTACTGAACAATCAGTAAGGCTCTACGTGTGCGGCAGTAGCGAAGTTCCCGGCCCCAGCACATTTCGGAGTCACGTAGCCATAGGCCTTGCGGGACTCTGCCAACTAACGGGAAGTCCCGAGCGCAAGGGCGACGGATGCTTTGAACTCTCTGGAAATCCGGTTCAGGGACTCCTGTCCAATACCTGTCCTCCCAATTCGCTCCTTGAGTACGTACCGGTTAATCGAGAGCTATCGGTGTATATCGACGCAACCGGCGAGCTACGATTAGTCTCTCACGTCGGTCAACGTATCATCGAAAACCAGCCGATCACTCGAAATCTGCGATCCCTCGACATCAGTGCACTCCAGGACCACACGCAGGCGCTTATCTACAAAATAGAGCTTCACGTTACGAGCGCCCGCTCGCATCGTTTCTTCTGGGCCGCTGGACTTACAAAAGGATCACTATGGAACGAAGTGCTGCTGTAAATACTCGCGCAATCTCCCAAGAATCAGCTCCAGAGCGCGGAGCCGCGCTGTTGTTAGCGATCTTTGCTCTTGCCGCTATCGGATTCGTATCACTCAAGCTGGTATTGAGGGCTACAGCGTACTCGCAGCTTTCCCGTATTTACAGAGATGGACTCATGCATCATGCGGCTCTGCGCGAGAGTATTCAGCCACTGGTTTCACAGCAACGCCGCTGTGAGATACAGCACCTCACTGGACGCGGCATCGCTGGCGTTGATGCGCAGGGTGCGCAGTGGTATGTGTGTACAAATGGTCAGCCTACATTCCTGTCGAATCATGATATAATCCTCCCTCGTATCAGCCCCGACTACGGGGCTATCTTTGGTAGTAGTAGCACCCCCTGTCCCTTTTCACGCAGCACGATCACACTTCGAACCTTTGATGCGCCTACGGCACCATTTAATTGTCTCCTACCCTCAACGATTCAGGGAGACACGATCATCCTCGACAACATCACTGCTGATAGCACGATCATCTCGCCAAGCACCCCCGCCCGCGCCATCACCATCGCCACACCCGGATCGCTCATAGCATCGGCTAGCCTCAGTGTTGCTGGCGACACTCTGATCATAGCGGGGGGTAACGTGAGGATCGCAACGCTGCGATCACTGGGGTCGCCATTCGCAGCACCAACGGCTTCAGTGACCCTTCTCAGTGCGCACGGAGATATCGTTATCGAACGAGTTGAGGGCGCACTATCGCTACTCACACTCGGTCGCCGAACTGTATCTGTACCAGAGACGAGCACCCCGATTGCACCACCACTACCTGCAACTAGGGCTCTGACTGTAGCTGGGTTCGGGCCACAGTAATCTGTGGGGATGGTATAAACCCCAGCCTCATTCATTTTTTTCAAAAATGAATGAGAATAGCTGGGCGAG
>JBIKKR010000253.1:0-2665 GCA_044360225.1 Bdellovibrionota bacterium
CGGGAGCAAATCAGGCCCCCGACGATAGACTCCGAGCACTGACCCCGAGCACTGCTGAATATCCATCGGGGCCACATACCGGTTAAGCAACTTTCCCCTCCCCTTTTCCGAACACTCCCTGTGTATGCTACGCCGCTACACATGGGAGAGACACATGGGAGAGTCAGAAGAAGAAGCTCCAACACTATAAACGACGCTAGCCAGAGACTTCTGTACTGTATCAGATCGTGCGCCACGGGCACGAAGAGTTACAGCACGTCTGTGAGCCGCGATTCCAGCACCAGTATGGGTGCTTACGGGATGAGGTCACTAAAACCCTCACAGAGTATCTCTAGCTGTGGAATCCTCGCTCATGGTGCCGCTAGAGAATACTGTGATGGCTGCAAACACTCGCTCCTGATCGCCTTCTCTTGCAAACGCCGCGGAGTTTGCCCCTCATGTCGAAGATCCCGCCGGAGCTTTAGCGGAGGAGGACGGCGCTAAGCGCACTGTAAAGTTCGCAGAACACATCCACAGTGAAGTAATTGAGGACGTTCCCCATCGCCACACGGTCTTTACTATTTCTTCTCAAACTGGGCTGCAAGCCCCTCGGGGCTCGTGTATCTTCGACACAAGTAGATTCCTTTTGGGCGCGGGTAAAGATGACCTGTAGCAAGAGCAAGAGATTAACTGCTGGGATTTTTTACTATGTACGAGACAACCAGGACGAGACATCCAGGGTACAAGAGAACCAGGACGAGAGAATCAGGGGATAAAAGGAAGCAATCTCAGCTATTTGCAAAATCCACGGCGTCGCCGTGGCTTTTGTATTGCGCTGAAAGGGTTAGTGATTTAGCCTAAATACATGTACTACAAGCGAACTCTTGAGCCTAGGCTGCGCGCACTTGCAGGGATGTATAGCTGCGTTCTGGTGACCGGTATTCGCCAGGCAGGCAAGACCGAAATGGTGCGACACTCCTTCCCGGGGCACGAGTGGGTTCTGCTCGACCGGGCAGGAATTGTCTCTGAAGCTAGAAGCGATCCAGCGCTGTTCCTACGCAACCATCCGCCCCCCTGCATCTTTGACGAGGTTCAGCGAGTGCCGGAGCTCTTTCTGGAGCTTAAAGATCTTATTGACCACAATAATCCTGGGCGGGGCGAGATTATCCTCACCGGTTCGCAGCCACTACAGATGATGAAGGAGGTGTCCGAGTCGCTAGCTGGCAGAGTTGGGATCTTGGAGCTTTCAGGTATGACTCCCAGCGAGCTTCGTGCTGATGAACAGACTCCGAACTCACTCGCGGAGTGGTTGCAAAGTCCACCGGTCGGTCGTCGCTTCCCGTGGCCGCTTCCGCCAGCAGATATGGTGTTTAGAGGTGGATTTCCGCGCATGGTGCTTGCTGAGCACAGCCCTGATGATGCCACGGTAGCTCAACGTCTAAGCGATTATATTCAAACATTCCTAACTCGAGATTTGCGCGACCTGGCCGAGATATCGGATCTCGGGCGCTTTGAACGGTTCTTGCGTTTCGTGGCTAATACATCTGCGCGATTGTTAAACGTAGAAGCATTGGCTCGCGATTCAGGTATACCTCAGAGTACGATTCACGATTGGCTGTCGGTGCTCGAGGCGGCTTTCGTGATACGCCGAATCCCGGGATATTCACGGCAAGTAACCAAGCGCGAGGTTAAGCGACCTAAATTGATCCTGTGTGATAGTGGGCTGCTACTACATCTCCTTGGCTTTCGCGCAAGTGACTTGGCGCGTGAGTCTCCCTCTTTTGGCGCGGCCTTTGAAACTCTTTGTGCACACGCCCTGTTTGCGCTGCTTAGTCGCGAAGGGATTCGACCGCCTGTATATCACTGGCGCTCTGGTGAGCGCGATGAGGTTGATTTCGTAGTTGAGCTAACCTCGGACATGACGATCCCAATTGAGTGCAAATTGACTGGACAGCCTTCTGCAGCGGACGCTCAAGGCATTCAGCGGTTCCTTCAGATCCATGGGGTAAAAGGCCCCGGCGTAGTTATCTCGGCGCAGGAGGATTGCTTCTGGTTGACACCTAATGTACTGCACATACCGTTATCGGCGCTCTGAAAGGAACGCTTACTTGTGAGTAAAGTGCTCGAAGCTTTTCCCCAAGCTTTTCTCTCAAACACCGCGCGCAAAGAAATAGTTGAGGGCTAGGAAGATCAATCCCTTTTCTATAAGCAGCTGAACTCTGGTAGCTGTCTGAGGATCTGTCTATTACAGTGATGATGTTTTAGCTGAGATTGCCCAGAGTAGGGTCGAAAAGTAGGGTTTGCGGCCTTACCCACTGGAGTCCAATGGGTGAGGCCGCAAATCACGTATGTCGGCCATAATCTGAGCCGGCTCGACTCAGCCATCACCGGACATCACCGGACAGCCACCACGGTTCAGCCACTTATAAAAAAGCGATCGATTTGCATCGATTTGCCTACTCATCGCATTTTTCTTCCTATTTTGGCGACTCAGCGGACTTCTGGTTGGGAATCCAAATGGACTACGATCTAGACTCAGCGCGAATCAATAGTGGCACGACCATCGAACGCGAAGTCAGGCGGCAGGCATAGAGCTTGTCAGCATCGTTCCGAAATTGCATACAATCGATCGCTCTGAAAATGCAGATCTATGTAGGTCTTGTTCTTAAGAGCTTGAGAGTCGGGA
>JBIKKR010000233.1:0-3108 GCA_044360225.1 Bdellovibrionota bacterium
GAGAGCCCCAGCCGACCACCGCGATTGCGCTTTTTGGAAATGTTGATAGTTCGGCGCTGCTTGGGCAACCTCCGGCTAATCCCGTCACCTTCCGCGAGGTGGGCGCATCCGCCGCATTTGTATCAACCCAAAGTGCGTTCGACGCATCGGGCGCACGCCGCGATATACAACTCTTTTATTACAAAACCGGTGCGAATCAGTGGACGGCACGAGCTTACGTAAATGGGGAAGATGTAGGGCAAGCTGCTAACCTGCCAGTTCTGCTTGGGGAGACAACTTTAAATTTCAATAATCAGGGACAGATTCCTCAAGCACAACAGGCGCAAGCAGTTCTCAACCTTAATCCTGCGTGGGCCGGCGGAGTAGCGCAAACACCGTTTACGATTTCTTTGGGAAACCTTACTCAGTTTGCAGGCGGATCGCGTATCGTCAATACCCAGATGGATGGGCAGGGAAATGGTGATGTAGTCGGCTTCCAAGTAGAAAGTGATGGAAGGATTTTTGGCACAACAGCAACTGGTGAGCGCATTCAGGCAGGGACCCTTGCGCTCGGGGATGTTACCAACAGAGATGGCCTTCTTCGGTCAACGGGCGCACTCTTCACAGTGACTCAGGAATCGGGGGCGCTTCGAATAGGTCGAGCGCTTACCGATGGTCGCGGCGGAATGCAGGCTGCAGCTCTTGAGTCATCGAACGTCGATATTCCAAAGCAATTTGTCGACATGATCGTGTATCAGCGAGGATACCAGGCTAACTCGCAGGTACTTTCGGCAGCGAGTGATCTGCTCAAAAATACTATCGCGATGATACGATAGACTAGGGTTGCTTGACGATCCCCGCCAACTGCACCACTTTATCCATGGCCGTGGCTGCCTGGTGATGCGAGTGTATGGACTGCCGCACAAGATCAAAGAGTTCCTTTTGATGGTTGAGGATCTTTTGAAGCTCGGCATCTGGTGCACCTCCCAGCATCAGTATCTGTCGATCCTTGAGGAAGCGTGACATTGCAGCTGAGACGGTGCGAGCTGCTGAGCTATAGTCATGCGAGTGTAGCCGTCCAAAGAGTCGCGAGATGCTCTGTGTGATGTCGATAGCTGGCAGTATGCCCAGTTCCGATATCTCCTTTCTGAGACAGACATGGCCATCGAGGAGGCTCTTAACTTCATCCGCGAGAGGATCGATATCCTCCTCTTGGTTGGTGAGTACTGTATAGAGCGCCGTAATTGAACCCTTCTGAGAGCGACCAGCGCGTTCCACCAGTTTTGGGAGTTGGGTATACACCGAGTTGGTGTATCCGTGCCGCACCGGAAGGTCCCCCGCGGCGATGCTGGTTTCACGAACAGCTCGAGCCATACGAGTCAGTGAGTCAACAATCAGGAGGACATCCTTGCCCTGATCCCGAAAATACTCAGCAATCGTTGTGGCAGTATAGGGTGCAGTTTGTCGCAGCAGCGAAGAGTCATCACTGGTCGCTACTACTATTACACTTCGTTTCAGCCCCGCTGCGCCTAATGTCTCGTCTAGAAACTCCTGCACCTCGCGACCACGCTCACCAACGAGAGCTACTACGATAACGTCGACGGTCGCTTGGCGAGCTATCATCGCGAGCAGTGTTGATTTGCCAACACCTGCGGAGGCGAATATCCCCATGCGCTGTCCCTTGCCGAGGGTGCAGAAGGCATCGATAGCCTTGACCCCAGTCCCAATCGCTGTGTCGATTGGAGGTCGACCCGACGCAGCTGGAGGTTTTGCAAAGATAGAGCGGTATTGACCGTTTGAAGCCCACACGTCGCCATCGAGGGGTACCCCAAGTGGTGTGATTACCCTACCCAAAAGGAAATCACCCACGGGCACCGAGAGCTGCTGGCCACGCGTGCGCACCTGAGCGCCTGGAAATATCCCCTCTGGCTCTTCGAAGAGGGCCAGAGAGAACAATTCCTTATTGAAGGACACTACTTGTCCGGCGATGGTTCGCCCGGAGCGTGTAGTGACCCAGCAGAGGTCTCCAACGGATGCTTGGGGTAGACGAGCTGTGATTGAGGTTCCCTGAACAGAAACAATCGTTCCGATGATGGTGAGCGGTGCTGGGATGCTTGCCGATGATGTCTGCATTACTGAGCCTCATCAGCGCTACAGCGCGGTCGCTCGTGGAGAATATCTCTCCACGAAAATTCAACCCCTCCATGTTCGGAGCTCAGGATGAAATCGGCATCAGTTAGGGATGAATCCGCTTGCAGTGCGATTCCATCAGGGAGGTGCTTTGAGACCTGATGCATAATGCCTTGGTAACGTGGATGAAATGAGAGGCGCAGCGAACGTGCGCGTTTGAGGATCTCGAACGACTCCTGAATCCATGCGAGGAGCACTTCCGGTCGAGCCAGTAGAGTGCTATCGATAATTCGTTCTGCAAGATTGATAGCGAGAGCATGTGTGTCACTCTTTGCGGAGTTGATGGCCTCTTCATAGCAGTTCCTCAAGGCCTGTAATGCTGCTGCGCATTCCGCCTGGGCCGCTGCCAGCCCTTCCTTGTATCCCTGGGCAAAGCCTCGAGCCCGGATATGTTTGGCATACCGACACGCTTTAGCCCGTGATTTCTTGCGTTCTTCACAGATCACCTGCCTGCCGAGGGTCATTGTGTGTTTGAACGTCTGCACCGGGATATCGGGGGAGAGCTGAGTTGGCACGAGTCGAGCGCGAATCATACAACTGTCCTGCAACTATCTGACAAGAGACACCGGCGAGCCCAAACAGTTGCGCTATTGTAAGCGGACTTCAGACCCTCAGGTTCAGTGTATATATCGTAAAACGCGGATGAAAAGTTGCGTTAATGCTCATCCTAGCGCCACTCGGAGCGCAGGGTTCAGCAACAATGCGAAGAGGCCTATAACGCTGGCATCTCCGATATAGGGAGGGGCAGCGGACTAAAAAGTCCGCGATCCGCCTCTGCTCCATCAAGAATTTCGAGGACTACGGATTTCGCGCTCTGGTCCTAGCGAAATGGATTATCTGCTCGTGTATCCGTGCTAGCTCTGAGTCGGTTGTGCAGTACGGCGGCATGCAGTAGACGATATTACCTAGGGGTCTGAGCAGTACGCCGTGCTGCAAAAA
>JBIKKR010000161.1:0-6730 GCA_044360225.1 Bdellovibrionota bacterium
TTGTATAGCCTCCGCTGTTGGTGTCAGTAAGATCGAAAGCGAGTATAGTTCCTGTAACCCGGGCTGAGCTGACTCCTGGAATATCTCGGAGAACTGAGGCACAGCTCTGGTGCGCATCATGGATCCGTGTACGTGACCTCGTGCAATCATCAGAGACGCTCAGCGTGAGGCTTGCCAAAGCGATCGCCGCAGCTACTGGATTGCCCGTATACGTATGCCCATGAAAAAAAGTTCGCGAGTAGTCAGCTGAGACAAATCCTTGAAAGATATCCTCAGAGCAGGCGGTGATAGCAAGGGGGACAGAACCATTCGTCAGCCCCTTCGATAGGCAGATTAGGTCGGGCGCCTGGTCCAATACTGACGAGGCAAAGAGTGGTCCCGTACGGCCAAAGCCAGTCATCACCTCATCAGCGATGCAAAAAACCCCACGTTTCTTGCAGATCTCCACGTAGCGGTTGAGAACCGCAGGGTCGTACATCCGCATTCCACCAGCTCCCTGTACGAGTGGCTCGAAGATAAATGCAGCTGCGGCACCAGAAGCACAGAGTGTCTCTAGCTGTTCCAGATCCTCAGGAGCGCCTGCTGTGCTGATACGGCGAACATCAAAGAGCATCTGATCGAACGGTTTCGTGAAGAGTCCCCGTGCTCCAGCTGCCATGGCACCAAAGGTATCGCCGTGGTAACTGTCTTCGAGTGCTATGATAGTAGTTCGCGTTTGGCCCTGGTTGAACCACCACTGAATGGCCATCTTGAGAGCGACCTCCACGGCAGTGGAGCCATTGTCTGAGTAGAAGACCTTACTGAGTTTTCCTGGTAACGCAGTGAGAAGTCGCTCAGCAAGTTGTACTGCCGGTTCATGTGTGCACCCCGCAAAGAGTACGTGATCGAGGGTCTGAAGTTGCTCTGTGGCTGCAGCAACGATCGCTGGGTGTCCGTGTCCGTGCAGGTTACACCACCATGAACTTATGCCATCAAGAACCTCTTCGCCCGTTGAAAGAAAGAGGCTCGCACCCTTCGCTTGAGCCACCTCGATCATCGGCTGTTCCATCCCGCTTTGAGTAAAGGGATGCCAGATAACGGCTTTGTCCCGCTCTAGTAGGTTTTTCGGCGCCATAGCTTTATACCTTTACCTGCTCTCCGTTTCGCCTTGCTGCGATGTTCGTTTTATCTTGGCGCGCAGTACGGCAATGGTATCGCCAAGTTCGCGAGATTGTAGCAGATGTGAGGCAATAATAAAGGTACAAGACCCCAGTACAACCCCACACAGGCACGAGCTGAGTGGAGAGCTCGTCAGGGTAGAGGTCGAATCTATCGCCAAAACCATAACCAGGGATGCGCAGAGTGAGCGGGCCAGAGAGGATGTAAATGTGCTCCACGGAAACTGGCCGATCTTTGACTGAAATAGGATCGCTACCAGGGCTAATGAGCTCAGAGCAGATATAGATGAAGCTGCCGCGAGCCCGACGTGCCCGAGGTTGCTTGATACAGGTACGAGTGCATACAGATACTTCTGCATTAAAGCTAACGACGCAGCGATACCCTTGCCCTCACCGTGTAGGTCGATCGGACCCATCAGGAGTAACGAGACGCACAGATTTACGATAAGAGAGACGAGGCCAATGAGGCTTGGCGTTACGGTATCCCGTCGGGCGATAAAAGCTCGCACGAGCATCGAGTGACAGCTTGCAGCCCATAGTCCGTAACAGAGCGCCTGGAGCGCAAGAGCGGTTCTGTACGCCGACTCTCCGTCGAAGGCCCCTCTCTGGAAGAGTAGTTGCGTAATCGGAGATGCAAGCGCCCAGATTCCGCTCGCCATCGGGATGATGCAGAAATTGGTGAAGCGAAGTGAATTGGCTATATTCCGCGAGAATGCAGAGTCATCAGCCTGAGCAGATGCGTTGCTGAGTGCTGGCAAGAGTACCGAGGCGAGAGCGACAGAGAATATACCGATTGGGAACTGCGCAACACGGTCTGCGTAAAATAACCATGACACGCTTCCCGAGGGCAGAAGAGAGGCGAGGATAGTACCGAGGAAGATTGTGATCTGGTAAATCGACGCTCCGAGCGTAGCGGGGAGCATCAGGCGCACCACGTCTCCTACGTCTCTTGAGAAGATTCGCCAAGAGGGAATGAGTGATAGGCCGCTCCTGTGGCAGGAAGGAATCTGACTTACGACCTGCACTATGCCGCCGATTAACACTGAGAGCGAGATAATCAAAACAGCCGTCGGCATCTCAAACGGAATCGCGAAGAGCGCGCCGACAATCAGCACGAGATTCATGATCACTTGAGCCCACGCAGATGTACCGAAGATGTTGAGAGCATTGAGAGCTGAGTTGATCATAGCGATTACACTCACACAGGCGATGTAAGGAGCCATAATGCGGGTGAGGTACACGCAGAGCTCAAACTTACCTACTTCCTTTTGGAATCCCGGCGCGATGATACTGACTACGCTTGGCGCACAGAAGATCATGGCTACGACGAGGATGGTGGTTATAAGAACAAGGAATCCCATCACTCGCTTCATGGTTTCACGCGCCGCCGGGATGCCACGAGTAAGTGATGTAGAGAATACCGGCGTGAAGGCGGCCGTCAGTGCTCCTTCAGCAACGAAACTTCGCAAAAGGTTGGGGATGCGAAATGCAACGAAAAATGCATCGGCAAAGAGCGAGGCGCCGAGAAGCTGGGCGACGAGAAGATCGCGAATAAAGCCCAATAACCTGCTGAGCAGGGTCAAAAGGGATACGATAGCAGTTCCACGTAGCAGCACGAAGAGATCCCTCACATGGCGTTACTATAAACCTAAATTCAGCAGTTGCGGGTCTGAAAATAGCGCATCTACTCAAAATCACTGCGTCTTTTGAATTGTCGGTGCTCACCCTGAGGGTGCCAGGGTTCAAGCCTCCGACAAGTTCAAAATACTTTGTGCTTTTGAGTACCTGCGCTATTTTCATCCTCCTTAACTGTCGAATGTAGGATAAAGCGTATTCTTAACGAATCATGAAGCTGCGCGCCACCCGGTACAGATCCGATGAGAGATCTACGCCACGCGAACGTATTACACCGTTGTCGCCTGCCATCGATTCTAGAGCGATAAAGCCCAGCTTATCGAAGTCTCGGGTCACCATGATCCCACTGTGTCCCCCCAGAATGTGTTGCACGGCACCGTAGCCCAGGAACTTAGTGTACTCAACATCAAACGATATCGGATCGCAGCAACGCAGCTCATACCCGATATTTTTGGTGATGATGTGCACATCGGCGTTAGCATCCTTGAGCATCTGCTTCAGAGGTGGAATGATCACATCGCCG
This sequence comes from Bdellovibrionota bacterium, assembly GCA_044360225.1. GTDB lineage: Bacteria > Bdellovibrionota_C > UBA2361 > UBA2361 > OMII01 > OMII01. The sequence goes on from JBIKKR010000161.1 coordinate 3,316, forward strand.
AGTTCAATCTGTGAGTAGCGAATGCGACCCATATCGTCTCGCACGCAACCCTGTAGGACCGAGCTGCTCTTGACATCGATGCAATCGAGGATACCTTCAGCAAGCAGTACTACGCCGTGGTTTTTGCCCATTGAGAGGCGCTTGCGGATTGAGGAGCAGATGATCGAAGCGATATCCTCTGGTGAGGGGCCAACTCCTGCGAACTCCTCTGGAATAAGCGCCGATGTCGCCCCAGCAGCTAACCCCATGCCGAGCGCTAAAAATCCAGCCTTTCTTCCCATAGTAGTTGCCAGGAACCAGCGCCGGCAGGTCTTGGCATCTTCACGGAGTACCTCCACTATTTTTGTTCCCGCATGAAGGGCCGTTTCGAATCCGAAGCTAGGGTGGTTGTTGGGCAGGACTAAGTCGTTATCGATAGTTTTTGGCACATGGACGATCGATAGATTTCGATGAAGCTGGGAGAGTTTAAGGCTCAAGTACGCCGACCCTTCGCCACCGATTACTATTAGCTTGTCTATGTTGTTAGCCTCTAAGCCGGCCATGAGCTGCTCTAACAGTTTCTCCTCTTTGAGTGGATTAAACCGCGACGTGCCAAGAATAGAGCCACCTTTGTTGTAAATGGTGCTGACCACATCGGTTGTCAGGTTCACAACTGCCCCTGGCTCTCCGAGGGTGAGGTCACGAAAGCCGTTGACGAGTCCCTTAACCTTGTACCCTCGGTTGGTAGCCTCGATAACGCTGGCACTAATCACTGAGTTAATACCGGGTGCGGGACCTCCACTGACAACTATTCCAAAGTTCTTCCTCGACGATTCATCACTTGATGGCATACTAGTCCTGGTCCTGAAGATCCTAAAAAGAGAAGTTGCTGGTCTGGAAATGGCGCATCTGCCCAAAATCAGTTCGTAGTACCAGCACAAAGCTAGCACACTTGTTTTTCAAGACAAAATTAGCCGTGGCGACAGGCAGGGCACCGCAGTTCTCGTCCATGGTAAAGGTCCACACATGCGCGGGAATAGCTGTTGTTATTGAGCTCTGCAGCGCTGGCCGGCGCAGTTGTATGCTGATCAAAACTTCCAGCAGTTTCCAGTAGATGGCGAGAGAATCGCGATGCCCTGGGCGACAGGCTTCACTGACAAAAAAAAGGAGCCCTTTCGGGCTCCTTTCAGTTACAGCATGCTAGGAATGCCTTACTTCGTTCCCGCAGTCCCCTTGTTGAGCAACCTGTCAATAATCTGCTTAAAGTGAGCGACAGGATATGCCCCTTTCACGGCAACGCCGCCAACATAGAAGCCAGGAGTGCCCTGAATTCCGTTCTTGCTGCCGAGATCGGAGTCTTCCTTGATCTGCTTGTCAGCAGCCTCGGAAGCCATATCAGCCTTGAACTTAGCTTCATCGAGCTTCAGCTCACGAGCAGTGGCAAGGTAGAAGTCTGCTCCCAATTTGTCTTGGTTGTTAAAGAGCGTGTCATGGAATTCCCAGAATTTCCCCTGCTGTTGGGCCGCCCATGAAGCGCGCGCTGCTGGCTCGGCTTCTTTGTGGAAACTAAGCGGGAAGTGCTTGAACACGACCTTTACATCGTTCGGATACGCCTTGGCGACTTCGTCCATCGTGTCACGTCCGCGCTTGCAGTACGGGCACTGGAAGTCTGAGAACTCGATAATCGTTATCTTGGCATTAGCTGGGCCTTTGGCTGGGCTTTTACCTGGGTCAATCTTTACCGGATTCTTGATCTGCTCCTCAAGCTCGGCCTTAGTTTGCTGCTCTTGTTGCTTAGCTGCGTCCTGCTGTTTCTTTTGGAAGTACTTCTCAAGTGCGGACCCTATCTTCTCAACGCCTGAATCAGTCTGCAGGTACTTTTCGATTGAGGCAGAGAAATCCTTCTCTGAGATATCAGCGTGGGCGGGGAGTGATACAGCGACTCCTGCCGCTACAGCTAGTAACGAAAATAGGTATAGTGATGGTTTCTTCATAATAATTACGCTTCTCGTGCCACGCCGTGTTAGGGCGTGTAGGTTACTCAGTGTACGTTGCTCACTGTGGTTTACCACAGCTGGTTTGCCGCAGCTCTTTCGCTATAGTGCACCGGAGGATTCCCCTGTGCGCACCAGTGAAGTTGCATTACGTTTAACTACGGCCCCCTAGAGGTACCAAAAAACCGCGAAACCCACAAATGAAAAGAAACAAGAATCCTTGAGCGGGGTTGACTGGGCCCCGTGCCCTTCTTGCCGCTACGTGATGGTGTAGGTGATGCGGCGTAGGTGTTTTGGTACACCGGCAGTGATGGGTATCCGTGGCGTTTTGCTCCAAACTCAGGTATTGAGTACATCCAGTGGGAATTCGCGTGTGGATAGCCGACACAGGTCCTGCACCGTGAGTGTTGGCGGTATATCGCTTGCGGTGCTGCCCAGTGGTGGTATTCATGACGGCGCGATACATGTGGTCAAGACGGGTTAGCTTTAGATCGAGCAGCCTCCTTGTAACCACTCAGTACAATTGGGGGATAGGATATGGAGAAAGGTATGTTTTTTTCACTTTTAGCTGTGGCTGGTGTGTTTTTGGGATTGGCCTCGGTTGCGGCAGCAGGCGAGCTTACGGCGGAAATTGTTACCTCAAAGGGGAATATCGTAATTGCCTTAGAGCCCGATAAGACTCCGGTAACGACTGCGAACTTCGTCAATTTGGCGCAGAAGGGATTTTATAACGGCATTACATTTCATCGTGTGATTCCGAATTTTATGATTCAGGGTGGTGATCCAACGGGCACCGGTGCTGGTGGTCCGGGATACCGTTTTGAGGATGAGTTTGATCCTTCGCTAAAGCATACAGGACCTGGTGTTCTCTCGATGGCGAATGCAGGGCCAGGGACGAATGGGAGCCAGTTCTTCATCACTCATGTGGCAACGCCGTGGTTGGATGGTAAACACTCGGTCTTCGGGCATGTGAAATCCGGACAGAACGTAGTTGATGCCATCGTCCAGGGCGACAAGATCGTTTCGATCGCCATCAAGGGTGATGTGAAGGCGCTTTTGGAGAACCCAAAGGTTGCGCCAAAAGTTGCGGCGTGGAACCAGGTGCTGACGAAGAAGGGGTAATCAACGGCAGCACTCCTTAAACACCAACGGGGCCGGGAGAGGTAACTCTTCCGGCCCCGCTGTGTTTGGACCTTTGTGAATGATAGCGTTGTCCTAGACCGCTGCTTTTCTGAGGGCCTCAATTCGCTTAGCCAAGGGCGGGTGAGTGGAGAACCATGCGCCTGGTCCACCGGAGATCTTAAAGGCTGCAAGCGAAGCTTGCTTGTCATAGACCTTTGTGTGGCTTGCGAGCCGCTCCAGAGCGGCGATCATGTCTTGCTTACCAGCATATCGAGCTCCGCCGAGATCGGCTCTAAATTCCCGGTAGCGTGAGAACGCAG
>JBIKKR010000115.1:0-9767 GCA_044360225.1 Bdellovibrionota bacterium
CTGGTACATACTAGATTTAAGCCCTGTAAATTTAATTAGTTACCCCAATCTCAGCTCTTTAGCGCTAAAACTAGGACTCACCAACCAAAACACCATCGAAATCCGCTGGTCAAATTGGGCTGTTCGGGGTGCTTCAAAATGTTGGCTGGGCAACATAAGCTCACCCAGTTCCCCCACATGACCCGACCGACCGCACTCCAATTCAGCAATCGGCCGAGGTCCGCAAACTGTGCCATTTTTTACACCGCCCGTCATTGAACCGCGACTGGACCGGCATCACCTACCCCCTTTGCACCCCAACTTCAAAGCTGGGCTCTTACGTTATTGCTTTCAAAGGGGTACGTAGTTGGGGGCGTACCAGTATGAGGAGGCAGTTTTGTGATCACATCTTCATCGCGGCCGGCCAGGAGACCAGCCCTCCAGGCGACCGTGTTGGCCGCTCGGTGCAGTTTTGTAATCGCAAATTCATCGTGATCGCAAGAAGAAGATCATCTGCTCCGAAGAGGTTCATTTAAACTCTTCACCTTGCCACCCATACAGGAATTTTTCCACTCTAGGAGTCATAGAGCTCCTCAGCGGATTGAACCCACTCAATCTTCCTGCCGTTAGGCTTATTGGCTGTACCAGGGTCAGGGCTGCCTGGCAAACTGTAATTCAGAGGCTGACTAACTTCGGTCCGCGGAGCTCCTGCTCCGCCAAATCTGCTTGGCCCAGTAGGGTGGCGGACTAGAAAGTCCGCGCTCCGATTAGGGCCCACCATGATTGGTGCAGGCTGCCACAGCATACTGGTACACCCAACTACCTAACCCTGCCCCTTGGCACACCCCAACTTCAAAGCTGAGCTTTCACGTTATCGCTTTGAAAGGGTTAGGTAGTTGGGGCCTCCGCCCGATTTCGAAGATCGCGTAAAGCGACTATTTATGATTAGCCCCACCTTGCACCGTCCGGAGAGAGTCAAAGAGAAAGAGCGCTTGTCCTTACAAGCAAATACCAGGAGTTTGCGCTTCCAAAAATTCGCGAGAAAAGCCGTATTTTAGCTGGTTGGGAGCTTAACTTAATGGCCGTGAGTGTGTACCAGCTGTGCGGGCGCGGAGACGTGCCCTCTGCGGCACGTTGAGCATCTTTTTGCTCGAAGACGAAGTCGGCGGCGTTCGCAGCCAGCAGGGCATCGCAATTCTCGTCCATTTTAAAGGGCCACAAATGCGCGGGAATATCTATTTTTATTGAGTTTTGCAACGCTGGCCCGCGCATTTGTATCCTGATCAAAGCTTCCAGCAGTTTCGAGTAGATAGCGGGAGAATTGCGATGACCTGCGCAGCCAGCCGCAGCAGAGAGGCATTTTGTTACGCGCTCTTAGCCTAATCCCATGCCCCATCCCATAACTTCCTCACAAAGCTTTCAAATGGCAAAATCAGAATTCCATCATCACTTCGTCGCTCATGAGGCTCTCGACACACAAGAATGCGGGCCTTAAATGAGGCTTCCGAGTGAATCGCTCGCAAGCCTTTAAGGTCGCTATCAGAGATACTGCGCGAAGCCTTGGCTTCAATAGCAAGTCTATCTCCCAAGATAAAATCGACCTCTATGTTAGTAGTAGTGCGCCAATATGATATACGCTCTTTTGAGCGATATTCGCTGTAACAACAAAGCTCATGATACAACAGCGCCTCAAATGCCTCTCCGTACTCCGGGGTATTCGGCGCATAAGTTTTGCGCTCTTGCAAAACGCGAGTCACTCCGATGTCAAAGAGATACAATTTTTCACTGGCTACCACTTTGCGAGCACTCCCCTTCTGCCAAGGAGAGATTCGCGATGCGACCAATGAGTCAATTAGAATCTCAACGTGTTCGCGTAAAGTAGTTGGTTTTACCTGCGCATCTGAAGCCAGTTTCGTGTAGTTAATCTGCTTACCTGACACCAGCGCTGCCAGTGATAGAAAACGTCTAAACGCGGCCACGTTTCTCACTGCGGCTTCAGCGATAATCTCTTGCTCGAGGTAATCAGTAGTATAGGCGCTCAGTAAAATTGAAGGCTCATCCGACGTCCATGCTGCTGGAAGCATTCCAATCTGAAGAGCCTTCTCTAAATTAAAATCGACGCCTAATTCGATTAAGCTCAAAGGGTAGAGACGAAACGTCCTGGCTCGTCCCCCGAGTAAGTTTACTCCGGCCCGTCGCAACTTGCGCGCACTTGAACCGGTCATAAGAAAGCGCGCCCCGCGGTCCTCTATTAGATAGTGCACCTCATTAAGTAGCTCAGGGATCCGCTGAATCTCATCAATAATTGTCAGTCCCTCTGCGACAGCGAGACTACGAAGCATGGTCGGGTCATTTAGAAGACTTAGGTACTCTTCAGTCTTTAGGAGGTTAATAATCCGGGAACCTGGGTAAAACGAGCGCAATGCAGTCGACTTTCCAACCTGGCGCGGACCAAGAAGAAAAGCAGAGCCTGACTTAAATTCATGTAACCCAATGATTCTACTGTATTTATTCATGCTCTATAAATAATAACGCCGAAGGCGCGAATTTGCAATCTTATTTCACGCTTTGAGCGTTGGTTTATATAAACAGGTACGGCGACTCTCTAGCTCAGCCACATCTCTGGTTGTTTATTCGGCTGTGCTGTCTGGCCGCGCCTCCGGTTGTGCACGGTAGGATGGGATAGGGCGGCAAGAGGTAAGTCGCTCGAACTATTTGGCTTAAACCTAAATTCTAGTATGTACCAGGGGGAGGGGCTTATCACGGCGCGGGTAATGACCGTATGCGATCAGCAACACACGCTGACAGCGCTGGAACAGATATACGAAGCGATTGGTGGGATACCTAAGCGCACGACATCCGACAATCCAAAAGTGTTCGCTCTGAAAGCCGATAAGTACGAACCTATCATCCATCCTATATACGAGCGCTTTGCGAGCCACTATGGAACTACTATCGAGTGTCTCACACCAAACACTCCGCAGCATAAGGGGAAGGTGGAGCGCGTGATCCCCTACATGCGCAGACTGCTGGAGGGATACAGTGGCGACCGAGGTGATCTTGAGGCTATTCAACGGTACGTTAATCGCAAGCTGGCTTTGGCTAACGAACGTCGACATGGCACGACGCGAGAGCGTCCTATTGATCGATGGCACAACGAGGAGCTGCCCGCTCTAAAGACACCTCCCGCGCTTCCCTACGATGTGGAACACTACCACCAGGGACAAGTACGTCGAGATGGTCATGTTCGATTTCTGGGCAAGTACTACTCGGTATCCGAGGAGTTTATAGCTAAAGAGGTAGTGGTCATTGGCAACTCACGCCAAGTGGCTATTTACCATGAAAATAGGCTCATTGAGACCCATGAGCGGGTTCACGATCGGGCCCGAACAAAATCCACAAAGCCTCACCACAGAAAGCCTTGGGAGCAAGTATGTGACAACCACGAAGGGCTTACGGAGCAAGCTCTGGCGATCGGCCCCTGCGTGGCGCAGTTGGTAGAAAAGATACTGCTCAAAAGAGATGGATTCATCGACTATCGTCGGATCTGGGGAATACTCTCTTTGGTAAAGAGCTACCCTAACGATGAGATTGACGCCGCATGCGAGGAAGCGCTCCTTAATGACTCACTGTCATACGCTGCCGTAAAGAGCTACCTAGTGAACGCAAGCTCTGCCCAAGCGCTTGAAGCTGCCAGTGAGTCGCCACCAAAAGACTCCCCCAATCGATTCACGCGAAACATTAACGAGTACTCACAGATGTTATTAAACCTTGGCACTAAAAAAGGAGATGTTGCCTATGAACACTGAAACAATACGACAACAGCTACAGGAGCTACGGCTGAAAACCGCCGCTTCGGAGCTGGAAGCTATTCTCGCCAGTCAGAAAAAGACAGTGGCTCTCGAGTGGCTTTCAATTCTGCTCTCTCACGAAATCGATGCTAGGCGCGAACACGCGGTACAATCCCGCATCCGCCGAGCGGAGTTTCCTGAGACAACCTCTCTGGAGTCTTTTGACTGGGATTTTAATCCAGACATTAATCGCCAGTCTATTGAGGAGCTGGCAGCCTTACGATTCATCGACGGCAACCAGATAGCGCTTTTTCTCGGGCAACCGGGCACTGGCAAAACCCACCTTGCCCTCGCTATCGGTGTAAAGGCTGTCTATCGAGGACATAGGGTATTCTGTTCCAGTGTTAAGCGTCTCTCGCAACAGATCGCTCATGCCAAAGCCAAGAATACCCTGGACATCCTGTTTAGAAAAATCCTGGCTGCTAGGCTCTGGATTCTTGATGACTGGGGTGTCGTGTCTATGAAGTCCGAAATCGCCGAGGAGGTCTTTGACTTGCTCGACCGTCGTCGGTACTCCTCAGCTCTCATCCTCACATCTAACCGTGACGTCTCAGAGTGGGGCTCGGTCTTCCCTGACCCTGTCCTCGCAGGGGCCGCTATCGATAGGCTCTTTGACCGTCCTACCGTGGTTACTTTCACAGGACAAAGCTACAGGCTGAAGGGAAAAATCGCCCCTCCGGCAAGCGTCGAAATACAAAAATTTAACAATCTCGAATAGGAGAGATTCTTATGCTACATTAAAGCTGGGCTCGGGTATGTGGGATCGTACTGGGTTCAAGTATGTGGGATTCGACACCGGAGCTGTCGATGTACGCGTTGGCAACTCAGGAACGCTTATTTGTAAGGTAGAAAACAAATTGATTACAGTGATCGCTACAGTTGGTAATGGCAACCAAGCGTACGTGACTGTATGGCCTCCGCGGTAATAAGTTGAGCACGGAGAGGCGCAATCAGTCTTTTTGGTAACGGCACCACCCTATCTTTGCCTCCCTTGGCATCGCGAATCGCGATAATTCCCTGACCGAACTCTACATCCTTTACTCGTAAGCGAAGAGCCTCTGAAAGTCGGAGTCCGCAACCATACAGGAGTGATGCGATGAGCCATTTTTGCCGATTGGATTTCAAGTTATCCAAGACAGCACCGATCTCCTCGCGAGTCATCACTTCCGGTACCCGTTGCTTGCGGCGTGCCCACTGGATATTTTTGAGCGTACCCAGATCGCGACCGAGCACATGTTTGAACAAAAACACCAAGGCGTTGAGCGCCTGATTCTGTGTTGAAGGCGAGCAGTTTCGGGCGATTGCGAGGTGAGAGAGAAAAGCGGCTATCTCCTCCTCTCCCATCTGCGCGGGATGGCGTCTGCCATGAAAGCGCACAAACCGGCGGATCCAATGCAGATAGTGTTTCTCCGTCTTGTAGCTTAAATGGCGCAGGCGAATCACCTCGCGAACGACCTCCAGCAGCATTTTCGGTTTCGAGTTCTCTTGCATAAGAGATAAATCGAAAAAACGGAAAGTAATTTGCGTGCCCTCGCGAGTATCCCTCCAGCAGTAAAAATTCCTAGATGGGCAGATCTGCCCATCTACCCAAAATCGCTAGATGTACCAGGTCTATCATGTTGCTGTAAGAATATGAATTTACTTATATTGTTGTTTTGATTGAGTAGAGTGCTGGGGTACGCTACCCTAACAAAGGTGTCCGGATGGCCTAGATGGGCGGATCGGGACAATACTATGTTATAGCGCTTCTATCTATTCCGCCATTAGCAGTTAACTTAACGGTTGAATATTTGCTAGGCTGAAACCACTAGGCGCTTGTTTGGAATGGAAAGTATGGTACACCATGAAAATGCCGTTAGAGTAGATTTAAGTTCTCGTGAGGAATTCACTCGTGAAGAAATCACGGCGTTAGTGTTCTGTACCCCAGGTCAGGAACGCACCAAAGAACAGATTTCTCGAATGCTAGGTCTCGCAAACTCCGAATTAGTCGAACTACGACAAAGCGAAGGTTTTTTCGACGGACTTGTTGCTGACAGACGAACTGCCTGGAATTTCCTAGTAATACAGCATGGATATTCTGCTTCCGTCACGAATCAATGGTGCGATCAATGGAGTGATCAAGAGGGTGAACGAAAGCGAGATTTAGAAGCAGCTGTATTTGCGGGCATGAGAATATACGGCGAGCCCGTTGTGATTTCCGATGAGATAGTTCGATTGACAATGCAAAATAAGGCAGAAGTCGCTACTGCCTGCGAAAGACTAAGACAAATAGATGTAATTCCTGATCTAGCGGTACCCGAATTAGTGAATCAGCTTTTAAAAAGAGACGATCTAGAATTAGTTCCGACCTTGAGTGCCACAATTTTTAGTTTAGGTACTGAGGCACTTTCAAGCCTAAGGAAGCTTGCAGAGAGCAATGCAAGTCATAGTAGAATTGGCAGACTGACAGATTTAATAAAAAAATTAAGCTCATTAATTGACTAGAGGATTATTAGTCAGCGCTATAACCAACGCGCGCACCGGCGGCAAAACCGCTAGGCATTATTAGGGTTTGTGATAGCGTTGAGTGGTTTTGCACCGGTGGCGCAAACGTTATACTCTTCCTAATTCTATGCCTGAATTGAACCAAAAGGCGGCTCATTCTCCTTGGTGGGACTCGTACTTCCAGGTAACAGCACGCGGCAGCACTCTGCGTACTGAGATCCTAGCTGGAGTTTCTGTCTACTTTAGTTTGGCGTATATCCTAGTTGTAAATCCGGTGATACTCAGCAAGGGAGGCTTTGCGACAGCTGTTGCCTCTGGCCTGACCTCGCTACTTATGGGCATTTGGGCTCGCCTGCCTTTCGCGTTGGCTCCCGGACTGGAGATGAATGGCTTCGTAGCCTTTTCTGCGATCGGCCTCATGGGTTTAACGGTCAGCCAGGCTCTTGGTGCCGTGTTTTGGTCGGGAGTTCTGTGCATACTACTTACGTGGCTTCCGGTGCGTGCGCTGATTATTCGGTCTATTCCCTTGGGACTTCAGTCTAATCTAGCCCTGAGTGTTGGAGTCTTTGTTTTGACTATAGGGCTTTTTCTCGCAAAGCTTGTAGTTTTTGAAAAAGGTCTCCCATCAGGGATCGGCTCCGTTTTTAGCTCCGAGGCGATAGCCTTGGGGATCGGATTGCTAGTTTGTGTTGCCCTCCGCTTCATCTCGAATTCTCGCCGCTTTCTAGGCCGTCTCTTGGGCGGCGGTGCTTTTCTCATCGCCATACTTGTGAGTTGTCTTTTCTGCCGAAGCGTCGGTATCACGGCTGAGGCACCCACGAATTTTACGACGACTATGTTCAGTGGGATTGGGAAGCTTGATTGGTGGCCATTTTCTCAGCCTTCCGCTCTTACGGTATTCCTGGTCCTCTTCCTAATCGATTTTTACGGAAGCATTGGCAAATTTATTGGACTCACCGCATCGACTAACCTTCGTTCACGAGATCAAGGCGTCATCGGCTTAGAGAAGGCGATGTATGTCGATGGAATCGGCACAGTTGGCGGAGCGCTTATAGGAACCACCAGCATCATCACGTATGTCGAAAGCGCCATTGGCATTCACGCTGGTGGTCGCACGGGGATTGTCGCGATTACGTGTGGTATTCTCATGCTTGCAAGTCTGGTCTTCACACCTCTTGTATCATTAGTGCCGGTTGTTGCTACCTCTGGCATCCTCGTTTACGTTGGCTATGCATTGCTTCCCCGGGATGCTTGGCGGTCTGGTGAATTCGGTTATTTTGATTTCCTGGTTGGAATTCTTATGGCCTCGCTCGCTTTCGCAACCTTCTCCCTCGATAAAGCGATGTTGGTAGGATTCGGGGCCTATGCCTTGCAGCCACTCTTTTGCAAGGGAACGAAATTTAGCCCTGTTTTAATGCTTTCCTTCGCGCTGCTTTTGCTTAGCGTGGTTGTTCAGTTTACATTTAGCTAAGACGCGTTAGGGCTCCCGAGTAGGACCGAGTTCAAGGCCCGGACTGTTTAACGACCCTCAGCTGTACACGTCTTTTCTGTGCCGCACTCTCTGAATCTCAACTTCGCGATCATCCTTGTTAACTATGTATACAACACGATAATCGCCGACCCGGATGCGAAAAGTATGCTCCGAACCTACCAATCTCTTGGAAGAATTGGGAAAGGGATTATTTTGTAGGGACTCAATTGCTTTTATAATTCGATGGGCAGCAAGTCGGTCGAGCCTTTTGAAGTCCTTAGCTACGGAGGCCTTGAAGGTAACTTTAAAGGAGGCCATCTTTTTTGAGCCGCTTCTTCATATCGGTGAGCGACAAGGCTTTCTCCTTTCGGCGCTCTGCTACTGCTACGAGGTCTTGAATATTCTCAAGCATCTCCTCGTACGTTTCCACCGGAAGAATCACCGAGGTCTTTCGACCCTTTTGGTCGGTTACATACTGCACCGCTGCTGCTCTTTTCATGGCGCCCTCTTGAAATAACGAGTATAACGAGTAAATGCAGCAGATTGCCGCCGTTCCTCTAAAAGTATAAGTGGGTTCTGATTGGGCGGCAACTGCTGATTGAGACGTTAGTAGGTTTAATTATGAGAACGCTTCTTGTATCGATCTTTATAAGTCTATCCGTTCTGGGAGGCTCCGCAAAAGCAGAGGCACAGCAGACCGTAGGGGACATCCTAGCTTCCTGTTCAACAAAAGACAGACAAGCAGATGGAGTAATCGAGATGACAAGAAACCTATTTTGTATGGGATATTTGTCTGGCCTCTTTGATGCGTTTGTTTTGACCTCAGAGTTTACAAAAAAAGGGATTCCTGCTGAAAAATTTCGCCTCTGCACCCCGCCTGAGGGGCTTGAGAATGATAAGGTGGTTGATTTAGCCCTACAGGGCATGCGTAATGAGCCAGACTTAAAGCTACCGGCGCGCATGGCAGCTTATGCTTCCTGGAGAAAAGCTTTTCAGTGCAAATAGAACGACTAACAAACGTAGGCACCTGGATTCGCCGAATGCTTGCGCATTCGGCTCCCCGGTGCTAGCGACGTTATCCCTAAACGCCTTTCAACGGATCTACCATGAGCGAACGTTACCTTGAGTGTATAAGCGGCGTCGAGCTTGAGCGCTTGCAGGCTCAACACAACGCCTGGCTCCCCGAAACGCTTAGCCTCCTGAAAGATGCTGGGTTTTCAAGCTGCCGGAAGGTCCTCGAGGTGGGGTGCGGGCCGGGATTCACGACGCTAGAGATAGCCAGTTCCATTAGCCCGTCAGCAGCCGTAACCGCTGTTGACGTCTCACTGTACTACTTGAACCACCTCAGAAGGGAGGTCAATGGTCGGGGACTTTCGAACGTTACGGTGGTTGAGGAAAATCTAATGGAACAGCTCCCGTCCCTTGGCGAGCATGATGCGGCTTTTTGCCGATGGTTCCTGGCCTGGGTAACGCGTGAACTCGACTGCGCCATTGCAAACGTTCATCGGAGCTTGCGTGCCGGTGGCGTCTTCGCCGCTATGGAGTATCTGACTCTTCGCAGCACCTGCCATTCGCCCCCATGTTCAGCGCTCCCGGATTATATCCAAAGCTGGGAGAATTTTTACCGCGATTGTGGCGGGACGACGGAGATGGGCTCCTTTCTTCCTAAAAAGCTCCTTCAGCACGGCTTTGAGATTCTGGACATACGGTGTGTCGGCGGCTACGCCCCCAAAGGGCACCGCTTATTTAATTGGTGGCATCGCCTTTTCGAGGATTTTCATCAACGGTTTCAGGAAAAGGGATTACTCGGCAGCGACAGCATTGAATCATTGAAGAGCTTCTGGCGGGAATGCGATCGTTCGTCGAATGCATTTATCTACTCCCCAATTCTCTTGCAGGTCATTGCTCGTAAGAAGTAAGGGAGAACAAAGAAATGGTGCGGACCCTGCTCGCGCCGCACATTTAAACATTATGTTTGATGA
>JBIKKR010000255.1:0-2581 GCA_044360225.1 Bdellovibrionota bacterium
GTGGCCATCTCGCAAGAAGACTAGATCCACCTCCTGGATGCACCGCTCTGTGGCGCGGCTGGCAAAGACTCGCCTCCATGACTGAGCTATACGAATCTATGGCAAATAAATGTGGGTAATAGTCAGCCCCTAGGGGCCCCATCCGCGATCCCCAATTCTCTTAGTCCCTCAATGCTATGGTCCTCATCGGAGCGCATCTTGCGCCCGAAACTTAAAATGAGGACACCTTATGCAGAAACTAACAAAACTAGAGCGCTACACTTTAGCTCTTACTTTAGGCCTGAGCGGACTTTCCCAAGGCATGGCCTGTGCATGAGCATTGCGAGCGAAAAAATGGTTGTGAGAGCCAGTGCAGTAGCGACAGATTGGCGCCCTCTTGTTGTTAGGTTAAGTTTATGCATGCTGAGTTTCTTCCTAGCCCTGGGCGCTGCAAATCACCAAGCAACTTTTATTGCAGAACATCCGATTACATTACCTATAGCCAACAACATGCACCCGCCTAAGTCGAAGCGGGCGCAGAAGAATTTTTTATGTTTGAAGGATACATATGAACTACTCAATCTCGACCTCGGCTCCGTTCTCGTCCATCAATTGGAATAGCTACGAGAATCGCCCGGTCATCAACAATCGGTCGCGCTTCTGTTCGGAGGCCAAACAGGATAGGCCACAGGCGAAATGTTGCATGGATGGTTACGCAATTGAAGCCGTTCTCGATGAGATTGCCGAATCCCCTGAACGCAATTTTCTTGCCGAATACCCGTGTGTAAATGGAGTTGAACTAAGCGATCTAGCCGATCGAGCTGGTGTCGTTGACGATTCGGGAAAAAGTTCCCCAGAAACTCCGCTAGTGCCGCAGTCATGTGACCAAAAGACCATTCAAGCACTCCAGCGTTTGATTGATGTATTACCCGTTAAATTAGGGGACGTATCAGTGGCACTGCCCGAACTGTGTAAAGCTGCCATGGGGCTGATTACAAATTTCAAGAAGTGACGCTAGGAGGCGAGCACGGTACCCCGCATCGGATACGCTCCCTTCACGTCAAAAACCGGGCGCTTGCCACTACCATCCCATGGAAGGCCGTACCCTTCTTTAATGAGATATAGGGCAAGCGACTCCCCTCCTTCAAGCGTTACGTCCGCAAGCCATCGTCCAAATTTTTCGGTCTTAGCACTCGCGAGACGAATCACTGAATGGAGAGGCAAGACCTCCGCAAGCTTCTCCTTGGCTTTACTTCCCATCTCTCGCTCAAGACCAGACATCTCTGGCGCCGAGTATCCACATATTCGAAACCGTTGTCGGCTGATGGTGTGAAATCCTAGATCGACATCAGCATCAAAGGTATCGCCATCCACAATTCGTATGATAGTCGCTTGATATTCATACATAATTAGTCACCTATTACACCGCAAGCTTACGTTACCAAAAATCCACTCGCTGGCTTGAGAGACCCTCTCCATATCTGGATAATCCTAAATTCGGCAGTTAAGGAGGATGAAAATGGTGCAGATGCTCAAAAGCACAAAGGATTTTGATATTTGCGGAAGCGCAACCCTGGCACCGTCAGGGTGAGCACCGCAAATTCAAAAGCCGCAGTGATTTTGAGTAGATGCGCCATTTTCAGACCCGCAACTGCCGAATTTAGGATAATACCGTCTACAAGGGCTGCATCAACAGGATCTTCAGAATTTGACCTGCTATGCCGCGTTGTATCGACTACCCTACTATGACAACGAAAGCGCCCCTCGAAGACAGACTCCTCTTAGCAGGGTGGTGAAAAACGATCGCGAAAAACCGCAGAAAATGAGAATCTCGCGTTAGGCTTTATCGGCGTAGACAAGAGCAGTGAGGGGAAGGAACCATGCGGGGCGAGAAACGTTCACAGGAAGAGCTATTTCACTATTTCAGTGTAGAGTCGCGCATTCCAAGCGATCATCCGCTACGAGCGGTCCGTGCTTTGAGCGACAAGGTCTTAAAGAGCATGAGCAGTAGGTTTGATACGATGTACTCCGACATTGGTCGCCCGTCGATAGCTCCCGAGGTGTTGCTCAAAAGTACGATACTGATGGCGCTGTATAGTGTTCGGTCAGAGAGGCAATTCTGCGAGCAGCTCAACTACAACATACTGTTTCGGTGGTTTTTGGGCATGGACATGAGTCAGGGAGGGTTTGAGCGGAGTGTGTTCTCCAAGAACCGCGCTCGATTGATTGAGCATGAGGTTAGTCGGGAGTTTTTTGCTGAGGTAGTCAGAGAGGCACGCTCGCGACAACTCATATCAGAGGAGCACTTTACTGTTGACGGGACTCTGATTGAGTCGTGGGTATCGTTGAAAAGCTTTGTTTCCAGAGATAAGCAAGATAGAGACGATAGTAATGATGGTAACGGGTTTAAGCCGAGCAATCCCGAAGTTGATTTTCATGGTGAACGACGAACTAATGACACTCATTCCAGTACAACGGATCCGGAAGCTCTCTTAATAAAGAAGGGGAAGGGTAAAGAGGCGAAGCTGGCGTTTTGTGCGAGTGCGGTAACCGAGAACAGAAATGGGCTTGTTGTTGACTGTGAAGTTTCATTAGCGACGGG
>JBIKKR010000049.1:0-18200 GCA_044360225.1 Bdellovibrionota bacterium
CATTCTTTTTTTCGGTGTGCCCACACTCTGCAGTCATCTGCGATATCAATCAGGAGTTAATCTCTACTTACAAGGTTGTTCGAGACAGTGTAGAGGAGTTGATAGAGGAATTGCAGAAGCATCCCTACAACAGTGAGCACTTCTACTCTGTCAGAGATTGGGACAAAGAAGATTGTTTTGCAAACCTACCGCCCATTCGACGTGCTGGGCGTTTCATATACCTGAATAAGACCTGTTTTAATGGGCTCTATCGCGTTAATTCGAGGGGGCAATTTAATGTACCGTTTGGACGGTACGCAAAGCCAAAAATTGTTGATGTCGATAACTTACGGCGCTGCAGTGAAGTGCTGAAAAAGGCAGATATCCGTTTGGCAAGTTACCTTTCAATAGAGCCGGAAGTTCGTGAGGGTGATTTTGTGTACTTTGATCCCCCCTACATGCCGGTGAGCGCTACAGCATCGTTTACCAGCTATACTAAGGAAGGTTTTGATTTTGAAGATCAGGTTGCCTTGCGAGATCTCTGCCAACGCCTTGTAGCGAGAGGAGTTCAGATCTGTGTTTCTAATTCGGCTAGCCCATTTGTTGAGGCGTTGTATGAAGGGTTCACGATTCACAGGGTCGACGCAGTGCGAGCGATCAATTCCAAGTCGGATAAGCGGGGAGCGGTTGGGGAGTTGATAATAACCGGATAGCGAGTATTGCTGGACAGCTTAAGGATCTTATAACTCAGAATACTTCTTGTTGCTCCCGCTACTTTTCTCTACAGGATACTTTGCTTCATTTTGTGCTAGCTTGTCGATCATAGCCTGGTACAGGTCTATGTTGAACTCTTTTGCAAGCAAGAGTAACGCACCCAGCACATCTGCGAGTTCTTCGCGAACTCGGTCGATGGGCGCTTCTCCGGGAGGTTTCCATAAGAAAAGCTCAAGTAGTTCGGACGCCTCAACGGAGAGGCACATTGCGAGGTCCTTTGGTTTATGAAACTGAGCCCAGTCGCGGGCGTCTCGGAACGCTAGTATACGCTTTTGTAGATCGGCTATCTCACTCATACGCTACCTCTGCATGTGAACTTCCCTCGAGAGAAAGGAGGCGTTGTTTGAGCCTGATACCCCAACGATATCCTCCCAGCGAACCATCGCTTCTCACGATACGGTGGCACGGTATCGCGAGGGCCACAGTATTACAAGCGCAGGCGTTAGCCACGGCCCGAACCGCTCGCGGACGCCCTATAGCCGCGGCGACCTCGGCATATGTAGCGACTGTGCCGCGGGGAATACCGCGAATATAGTGCCAGACAGAGTGCTGAAATTCCGTCCCGACTTGAGCTGTCGGTAAATCAGACAGGTCAACGCCACATCGAACCCTCTGCTCAATTATATCGAGAAGATTTCGAGGTTCGGCGGTGTTAGCTGGATGTCTCGGCTCGCTGATGAGGCACCCCGCAGGTAGTGCTGGGTGCTCAACGAGGTCTATTGAGTGGATAGCATGTTCGGAAGCCGCGATGGTCACCGTCATCAACGGCAGTCTAAAGACTCGAGTTGAGATTGGGGCTACCACGAGGCGGTGTACCTCCTGCGTTATTCCGCCGATATCGCGATCTCAGATAGCGCACACGGAAGTTTCCGCGAGAGCGAGTGAAACACTGTAAAGTCCTGTGGGCCTACGAGCGAGAGAGCGGTGCCCGACCGTCCGGCGCGCCCTGTTCGACCGGTGCGATGCACGTAGGTTTCAGGGGTCTCATGGAGTGAGTAGTTCACTACAAGCTCCACATCGGAAACGTCGATACCTCGCGCCGCTACATCGGTTGCTACCAGAATGCGGAGGTCTCCAGAGCGGAAGCTCGACATCGTACGGTCGCGTTCCTTTTGCGAAAGATCAGAGTTCAGTCGTTTGGGTTCGAATCCCCGCTTGCGCAGAAGGATCTCTACCAGTTCAGTATCTGACTTGGTGTTGCAGAATACGATGGCCGATCTCGGGCCTCTCTTCTTTAAGTAGGTAGCAAGTGCTTCAGCCTTTGCCGTCAGTGATCCGTCTACTCGACAAAAGAGGTGGTCAATAAGCGGCGCAGTCTCTGCCTGTCTGGTAATCTCGATCCGCTTCGGATTAACCAAGAAACTACTCGCTAGCGAGAGTACCCTCGGAGTAATCGTTGCGCTGAAAAATAACCCCTGTCGTTCACGCGGCAGCTTCGCAAGGATCTTGCGAACCTCGTCGATAAAGCCCATCGAAAGCATCTCATCTGCCTCATCAAGCACGAACATCTTACATTTGCGTAGCAGTATCTCGCGCTGTCCAATCAGGTCGAGGATTCGGCCCGGCGTACCAACGATGATGCGTGAGTCCCTTCGGAGCTGCCGCACCTGGTTCTCCTGTCGCTCGCCTCCGATAATGCACGCTGGATGAATATGAGGGACTAGCTGCGCTACTATCGAATTAACCTGAATCGCTAATTCTCTAGTCGGGGTGATGATAAGAGCGAAGTTCCCGCTGTACGGTTGAGAGTTGAGAAGTTTAGCAAGGATCGGCAACACAAAGGCCAAGGTCTTGCCGCTACCCGTTTGAGCCTCGATTATGTGGTCACCTCCATCAAGAATACTCGGTATCGATCGCGCCTGTACCGGCGTTGGAGACGATATGCCCATCGCTTGGAGGCCATCGAGGAGCTCGGCGTGTTGGAGTATTACAAAATTATCAATCACGGTGGATGGGGCGCTGGTCTCTGCCAGGGCAAGTTCTTCAGTGGTCATAACCTCGTACTACGTGGCGCGCGATTCAATACTTTCCTGGGAGGTTATTTGTGAAGATAGTACCCCCGCACTGTGTTCGACGTAAGCGCCTTAAAATTATCTCTGCCTACAAGTTGGATCTTTTCGTATGATATCACGGGATCGGTTGCTGTTGCTAGGGGCTGTTGTTTTTAGTCAATGTCGTTCCCTTAGGGGTGATTTTATGCCACAATTTCGCTGTGTTGAGCGAGAACGTTAGGTAACTATGGGTCAAACGAGGAGCGACATTCAGCTAGCGTTGCGGATCTTTAGGCTTCTCAGAGGAGAGGGGCGAGATGTTGCGGTTATTTTCATTTATGCGCTCGGTGTAGGGCTCTGCTCATTAGCGATCCCGGTTGGTGTTCAGGCGTTGGTCAACTCAGTTGCCTTCGGATTTGTGCTCCAACCTCTTGTAGTTATTACAGCGCTTGTTGGAGGGGTGCTGCTCCTCTCCGGAATTCTGAGAGTTCTTCAGCTCTACGTTGTCGAGATTTTGCAGCGCCGCCTCGTGGTGCGGCTGTCGCTGATGCTCGCCCAGCGTATTCCACACGTTGAGTTTCAGCTCTTCCAGAAGCGCTTTGGACCGGAATATGTGCTGCGCTTTATGGAGGTATTCTCTGCCCAGAAGATCGTTTCTGCTTTGTTACTCGACGGTATGGCTGTCTTCTTTCAGGTTGTAGTCGGCTTGGTTCTGGTTTCTTTCTACCACCCGTTCTTTTTGGCATTTGCTGTTGTGCTGACGATAACGCTTATGGTCGTAGTAGCGCCCCTGGGACTAGGTGGAATTAGGACAGGTATTCGCGCCTCGGACGCCAAGTATGATGTTATGACCTGGTTGCAGGATCTTGCCCGATTGCCGATCGCCTTTAAATCAAACCGCGGCGATAGCTTCGCTATCGAGAGGGCTGATGTGCTCGTGAATGAGTATCTTCGGTGGCGTTCTAAGCACTTCAAGGTGCTGTTGCGGCAGATGGCATCAGCAATAGGTCTCCAAGTTGTAGCGAGTACTCTCTTGCTTGGTCTCGGCGGCTGGCTTGTTGTGCAGGGGCAGCTCACTTTAGGGCAACTGGTAGCGGCGGAACTTATTGTGAGCGTTATTTTGTCAGGGGTGGCTAAGTTAGGGCGTTACCTTGAGAAGTTCTACGAGCTTTGTGCGTCTGTTGCAAAGATAGACGCGCTCTTTGACCTTCCGTATGAGAAATTTACAGGGTCATTCTTTAAGCCTGGTCAAGATCCAGCGGGATTGGAGATACTCCAGCTTACCGTCCATCACGAGTCTGCGGCATATCCTCTGTTCAACGAACTTTCGCTTCGTGTTGCCCCTGGCGAAAAGATTGCAATCTGGGGTGAGAATGCCTCGGGAAAGAGCACGCTCGCCGATTGCATCTACCGTCTCGCGTATCACAAGGGCGGGCGTATCGAGATTGATCATCACGACGTGCGTGAGATACACCCACTTGAGTTGCGAAGTGAGGTTGCTTTGGTTCGAGGCTCGGATATCTTCCACGGCACTATTGAAGAGAATCTCACACTTACGTCTCGCGAGTTGGTGCCGTATTCCCGTATTCGAGAGGCGCTTGAAATGGTTGGGCTGCTCGAAGAGGTCTTTAGTTTGCCCAATGGGCTGCGTACAGTGCTTAAGGGGCCGTCAGGTGTGCTGTCACGTGGTCAGGCAGAGCGTTTAATGATAGCGCGCGGTGTGCTCATGAGTCCCCGGTTGATGATAATCGACGGTTCGCTTGATGGAGTTGACGAGAATAAGGTGGATCTCCTGCTTCGGCAGCTGATGGGGCCAAAATGCCCGTGTACTTTAATAGTTTTGACTCATGATCGCGCGGTATGGAGGCAGTTTTCACGACGACTAGAGATTCGTCACGGAACCCTTCATGAGGCAACTGGAGGATAGAGGCCGTATGGATCAGGTACAGGGGCCCGAGGCTCACACACAACGTAGTGTGCAGACAGAGTATGTTACTATCGATGAGATAGCCGCGACGACGCGTTCATCGGTTGCTTCACCAAAGGTGGTTCGTTCTCATCAGAGCCTCAGGGTGGCAGCTGGCATACTCTTCACTGCGCTCGTTTTACTCCTTGTGTCGCTCGTAGCGGTTCCATGGATTCAGAACGTGCAGGGAGTAGGGCGGGTAATTGCATATTCTCCGAATGAGCGTCAGCAAAATATCACCTCACCAGTCGATGGCCTGATTCGACATTGGTTCGTTCTTGAAGGTTCCTTTGTCAGAAAGGGCGATAGTATAGTTGATGTGGCGGATATTGATCCTGACATCATGAACCGCCTTGAGCGCGAGCGGGCTGCGACGCAGACGAAGCTTGATGCTGCGCAACAGGCGCTCGATACTTCTCGGAAGAATCTCGATCGGCAGAAGTCTCTTGTTGTGAGCGGATTGAGTAGTCAGCGCTCGGCAGAGTTGGCAGATCTCGAGTACGCGAAGTTTCTCTCAGAGATATCGTCGGCATCAGCCGAATTGGCACGGATAGAGACTCGCATCGCTCGGCAAGCATCGCAATCGATTGTAGCTCCTCGTACGGGGATTGTTCAACGCATTTACGCTCCGCAAGGGGGAGTTATGGTAAAAGCCGGGCAGGATCTTGCGCTGATTGTGCCTGAAACTGCTAATCGGTCGGTCGAGCTCAAGGTAAATGGAAACGACGCGCCGCTACTGTCCGTCGGGCGGAAGGTTAGGTTGCAATTCGAAGGCTGGCCCGCAGTTCAGTTCGCTGGTTGGCCGTCAGTTGCTATCGGCACGTTTGGCGGCGAGATAGCGGTGATTGATCCTGGTGCTGATGCAGAGGGGAACGTAAGGATTATTGTGTTTCCCGAGGAGGGAGCAGAGTGGCCAGATGCGCGGTATTTACGGCAGGGTGTGCGGGTTGTGGGTTGGATCTTGCTTGATAGTGTAACGTTGGGTTGGGAGCTCTGGCGTCAGTTCAACGGGTTTCCGCCATCGATTAAGATGGCACCGCCTCGAGTTGTAGAGATGCAGGCGCAGTCGAAAAAATAATAACGAGAAGAGTTCGCGGGCTACAGAGAAGTTTCGTAGGAGGAAGTAGCGGTGAGGCTAGCACAAGCGATAAAGCGAGGGATTGCGATGGTGGTCTCTTGTCTTGTCTTGGTCTGCGTTTCCAGTGCAGACCAAGGAAAGGCGCAGCCTGATAAGAAAGACGCATCACGCGGGGACCTACTGACGATTGATAGGGTTATAGATACAACACTGAAGTTTCATCCGAGCCTGATGGGTGAGATGCAAGAGAGGCTGGCAGCAGACGCGGATCTCTTATCAGCTCGTGGATCCTTTGATCCGAGTATCAAAGGAGAGGGGCTCTCATATGCAACGGGAGGGTACTCGGGAAATTATGGCGGTGCCTACGTTGAGCAGCCACTTCAGTTTTATGGAAGCAAGGTGGTCGGTGGATACCGGATCGGCGATGGGACGTTTCCGATCTATGATAATTACTACGAGACTAATTCTCAGGGAGAGGCCCAATTCGGAGTGGAAGTGCCATTACTCCGTGATGGGCCGATCGATCGACGTCGGGCAAATATTGGACGTTCTGAGGCTGGACAGACGATAGCTGACTCCATGGTAGAGCTCCGCCGTATTGAGTTGGCGCGTGCCGCGGCTATGACCTACTGGGATTGGACGGCGGCTAGAAATAAAGTCAAGGTTTATAGACGGCTTCTCGATGTGGCGAAGGAACGAGACCGTCAGATAGCTGAGAGGGTCAGGAAGGGCGACCTGCCTGAGTTTGATCGGACCGATAATCAGCGCGCAGTATTACAGCGTCAAGCACAGTTCCTCTCAGCTGAACGGGCGGTACGGAGCAGTGAATTTAATTTGGGGCTATTTTTCAGAGATGCCGATGGTCGGCCGATCAATGTGAGCACGATGAGGTCGCTTGACCGGATTCCGGTGCCGATGTTCGATTCTTTTTCGGCCCTTGAGGCCTCTTATGAAGCGGCGCTCAAAGCAAGGCCGGAGTTCAAGGCTATCGATGGACAACGCAAGCAAAACGAGTTGGAACTCACTCTTGCTCGCAATCAGATCCTGCCGCGACTAGACCTGCGGGTGTACTCGGCGAAAGATTTCGGTACAGGAGAAGAGAAACGTGAGGAGGCAGAGCTGAAGGGCGGCCTACGTGTGGAGATCCCACTGCGAACGAGGACTCAAGAGGGACGGATCGACTTTTATGAAGCCAAACAACGCAAACTTGAGTTCACTGAGACTTTTCTCAAGGAGCGTATCAGGGCCGATGTGCAAGATGCGCTCAACGGTGTTGATATAGCGCGCAAGCGGGTAGACGTAACGGTTCAAGAGGTGGTGGCTTCGCGAGATCTAGCGAAGGGAGAGCTTACGCGTTTCAATCTCGGCGACAGTAACCTTATCTTCGTCAATCTTCGAGAACAGAATGCTGCTGACGCCGAGATCCGCGAGATAGAGGCACTGCAGGACTATCAAAAAGCCTGCGTTGCATTTGAAGCTGCTGTTGCTCGAATCCAGAAAGAGCGCACTACATCCGGGTGAGTTGGCGCAAGCCCAGAATTTTGAGTGCCTGTGTCAGCACGGTTCGAGCGGCGACGTACAGTGCTAGACGTGCTGCTGCAACATCTCGATCAGCCTCGCCAAGTACACGCAGTTTTACATAAGCTCGTGAAATAGCCTTTGCGAGGTCCAGTGCATAGTTACAGATATTACACGGCTCGAGATCTGCTGCGGTCTTTTGCAGGACGGAGGGAAACTTCATCAGAACTGAGGCGATATCGTAAGCCTCTGGTTCAGGTAGTTTTGATCCATCAGCATACGCTCCAACCAGGATACCTTCACTCTTGGCCTTCTCTTCCATGCTATGCAAACGGGCGACGGCGTACATCAGGTATGGCCCAGTATCACCTTTAAAGTTGAGTGCCTCATCCCAGCTAAAGTGGAACTCTTTGTTGTTGGTGCGACAGAGATAGTTAAAATAGATCGCTCCCAGTCCAACTGCCTCAGCTACCTCTTCTACGTCAACATCCTCAGGTCTTTTCGCAACTTCGGACTGGTAAGCCTCACGTGCACGATCGTGGGCATCGTCGAGTAGGCCATCGAGCGAGAGGTCTCCTGCGTCTGACATCAATTTGCGCGTACTAATACCGGGCACGTGACCGTATGGAATGTGAACGATCTTCTCGGCTGCTGGGTGGTTCAGGCGGCGCATGATCTCTTTGAGCTGCTTAAAATGAAGAGTTTGAGGTGCCCCGACTACGTAAATGATCTTCTCAGGATGGTAGGTTTTTTCTCGGTAATCGGCTGTGATTACGTCGCGCGTGAGGTACAAGGTTCTTCCATCCTCTGTGAGTAGGCGTGCAAACCCTAGAGGCTCGCCTAGGTCAACGCCGAGTGCGCCGCGCGAGTCCTGCAGTATCCCCGAGCTCTTTAATGTGGTTACGCATTCGTCGAAGAATTGAAAATAGAAGGACTCGCCGGTAAAGGTTTCAAAGTGAATACCCATGCGATCGTAGGTTTTGTGGTAATAACGAAGCGACACATCGAGACTCCACTGCCAAAATTCCTTTGCCTCAGGATCTCCGGCTTCAAGTCGCCGGAAATACTCTCGTGCTATCTCATTTACCTGTGGTTTGTCGAGTTGCTCTCCTTTATCTTGCGCCTTTCTGAGCATGTTAGCCTGCACGTAGCGACTTACCAGCTCGTTCATGTCATCGCTTGGTTTACCGAAGAGCTGGCATCCTGCATATACGAATCCGAATTGGGTGCCCCAATCACCGAGGTGGTTTACTCCGATAACATTGTGGCCTAAGTGTCGCAGAAGATTGCCGAGACAGAAACCTATGATGGTAGTTCGGAGGTGGCCGATGTGGAACGGTTTGGCGATGTTTGGCGCTGAAAAGTCAATTACTATCGTGCTGTTGTTGTCGCCCTTTCCGAAGGCTGCGCCCTTTGCGAGAACTTCTTTCGTGATATCTGAGAGGACTTGAGAGCGATCGAGAAAGAAATTGAGGTACGGTCCCGTGCACTCGGACTTGGAAATTCCCGGAGGTAGCTTAATAGCGGCGGCGAGCTTTTTGGCGCAATCGGGAGGCGCCATTCCCCATTCCTTTGCCAAAAGAAAGCAAGGAAAGGCGAAATCTCCGTGCCTGGTGTCCTTTGTTGGCCCAACGTTTTTCTCCAATATCTCTAAAGGGAGGTTAGTAGCAGTGTGAAGGGTCGTAATAAGTTTCGATCGCATGACGGTATAGTATGCAAAAAGGCGAGTTGTTGGAAGCCGGGCGTCGCAGTTCTCTTGCTATCTACTGGCAAGAGCTAGCATTTCCGCTAGGATTGTATACGGGGCCAGGGTGGGGAAATGTCTTTTCCCCTTGTGTGAGGTATGCTGGGCGCCCAGTACGGTAAGGTGCATTGACGAGGGGGGAGCGGGATGTCAGGGATCATCTATAACGTAACGGTAAACGTATCTCAGAATCGCGTTGAGGAGTGGCTGGAGTGGTTACAAGAAGAGCATATTCCGCAGATGCTCGGACTTGGAATTTTTGTTGGAGCTACTCTGGTTAGGGTGCTGGGATTTGAGCAGGGTGGGAAGACCTATGCGGTCCAGTATCGAGCGGAATCGATGCCGGACTTTGAGCGATACGAGCAAGAACTCGCGCCTACTTTGCGTGCTCAGATGGTTGAGCGGTTTGGAGAGGATGCGCAAGGATTTAGCACCGTTCTCGAAGTGGTGGAGAGTTTCGCGCTCAATTAGTTTCTTTCGTCTGAAATCGCGTCCGAATCCGGCAGAAAATGTAGGGCTGAAAGAACTAATGATGTCGCGGAGGCTCCACCGAGCAACCAAATGCGGACGAGTCAAGCAAGGCATCGCGATCGGGCGATGTCAAGCAAGAGCAATGCCGCATCGGCCAATTGAAATCGTCTGAGAGCCTGATTTTTAGTGCCGTATGATGCTCCAACAAATGGGAATGCGCACTCTCTTGGTTCCGGCGAGTGTGATTTAAAGCTTACTTGCACTCCCCATTCGTGCAAAAATAACGGAGGTATTCGGTTGAGGAGCATGGGGCAGGCAATGGTTCAGTTTCTATTTCGTCTTCTGGTGATTTTCGTCTTCTTAACCTGCCCGGTGATTGCCCAGGGCTCCTCCACCAGAGAAAAGGTGGTTATCGCGCAATTTGGGAAGGAGAAGTTCTTATTATATCTGCCGCTATATATCGCGATGGACGAGGGGCTTTTTGCCAAGCAGGGACTAGAGGTGGACCTCCGCTTTGCCGGAAATGATGACCAGATATTCGCAACTGTAATGAGCGGATCGGCGCAGTTTGGGGTGGGTGACCCGGTGTTCGCCGCGATATCTCGTGAAAAGGGTGGGCCGGGAAAGGTAATCGCCTTGATGGCGTCAAAGCTAGGGATCTCTGGATACACCAAGCGGGATGCTGTGCCGATGATAATCGGGCCGCAGGATGCCGCGGGGCTGCGGATAGGTTCACTACCAGCGCCGTCAACGACCTATACGCTTCTCAGAGAGTTCGTTCAGCGCAACAATTTAGAAACTACACGATTAGTGCAGGTGGCGATCGGGGCGCAGTTGGCGGCGCTTGAGGCAGGGCAAGTTGATATCGCCGTGGAGCTGGAGCCAGCGGTATCGGTCGCTGAGAGCAAAGGATATAGAGTCAATTTTCCTTTTGAGCGATTTACAGAACCGCAAGCAATTACAGGGCTATCAACGTTGGAATCTACCATCCAGCAGCGGCCGGAGCTTGTGCAGAAGGTTGTGAGCGCGTTGCAGGATGGTCTTAATCTACTTCATAGCGACGGAGACGCAGCGCTTCGAACAGGAGAGAAGCTGTTTCCCAATCTGCCGAAGGAAGTAGTTGCACGTGCTGTGAAAAGGATCGTTGATTGCGGGATCCATCCACGGACAGCAGTTGTTGAAGATGTTCTGTGGCAGCGATCCCTACGTACGCGGTTGGAATCAGGTGAACTCAAACGTCCACAATCGGTTGATGTCACTGTTGATAACCGGTTTGCATTGGCAGCAAGCAGGGGGTGAGGAGATTATTTCGCTGTAACCCGATTAAAACGTCTAGCAGTTTCAAGTTGATAGCGGGAAAATCGCGATGACCTGC
The DNA here is from genome assembly GCA_044360225.1 of Bdellovibrionota bacterium. GTDB lineage: Bacteria > Bdellovibrionota_C > UBA2361 > UBA2361 > OMII01 > OMII01. The sequence goes on from JBIKKR010000049.1 coordinate 10,897, forward strand.
TGCAGGATGTAAGAGTTTGTATGACCATGACCCCAGCGAATCTGATAGAAGTTCACGACCTGTGGAGGGCCTTCCCTGACCAAAGGGGCGGGGTGACCTCAGTGGTCGAGGGGGTCTCCTTTTCTCTTACAGAGGGCACTATAACATCTCTTCTAGGTGCCAGTGGGTGTGGTAAAACTACTCTGTTGCGCCTAGTCGCAGGGCTCGATACTCCGGATAGAGGGAGGGTTTCGTCTGCGCTGGAACTGCCAGGGCCTAGGCTCGGATATGTACCACAGGGGGAGCGACTGCTTCCGTGGAGAACTGTGCTGGAGAATGTTGCGCTGGCAGGCGAGCTTTTGGGAACTCCGCGGAAGGAGGCCGAGAGCCTCGCTGCGCAAGCTCTCGCTGATGTGGGACTGATCGATGTTGCGCAGGGCTATCCTTCTCAGATATCTGGAGGTATGACTCAAAGAGCTTTACTGGCAAGAACTTTCCTTACCAAGCCACGCTTGCTGCTGCTTGATGAACCGTTAGGTCAGTTGGATATCATCGCTCGGAGGGACCTGGCAGCTATTATACAACGGTATGTTCGTGCAAATCACGCGGCGGCCCTCATAGTAACGCACTCAGTGGAGGAGGCAGTTTCGATCTCAGATACCATACTCACGCTCTCGCGACGTCCGGCCATGATAACTGAGCGATTCGTGCTTTCTATGCAATCGCCCGGGCAAGGCGAGAAGCTCCTTAATTCTGAAGGGTCGTACGAGGTAGTTCAAAGGGCGTTGCTGCGAGCGCTCGAAGAGCGAGGTGCACGGTGATAAACACGCCCGAATCGCTTTGTCGGCTTATCTCCACGATTGCTCCGGGGCTGTTTTTTATCGTCGTATGGCAGGTGCTCGTGGGTGGTAATAGTGGATTAGAGTTTCTCTTTGCTTCACCAGCATTGATTGTGCGGGTAGCAATTGAAGAGCTGCCGCAGAGCGCTGTATGGATAGACGTAGCAACGACCGCGAGTGAGGCCGTGCTCGGGCTGCTTGTCGGGTCGCTTGTTGGGAGTGTTCTGGGTTTGCTCCTGTGGACTAATGAGACGATCGCGCGAATCGCTCGGCCATACATAGTGGTGTTAGGTTCGATACCGATATTCGCCATAGCGCCGATGTTGATTATCTGGTTTGGCACAGAGCTTCTGTCGAAGGTGGTTATGTCGGCGTTCTCGGTGTTTTTTGTTGCGCTGGCCCAATCCTATGATGGTGCATGCTCGTGTGCCATAGAGTACTCGCACTACGCGAAAACGCTGAAAGCACCGAGGCTTGTAGTGATGAGGAAGATTATTATCCCCGGAGCCCTTCGGTGGGTTGCAGCGGGAGTTAAGATAAGTATCGGGCTGGCCCTGGTTGGGGCTTTTATCGGAGAGTTTGTCAGCTCGCAAGCAGGGTTAGGCCACTATATCCTTACGGCTGGCTCGCTGTACGACATGCCGCGGGTTGTTTTTGGGGTCTTGCTGCTCTCATTACTAGCGCTCTCTTTGAAAGCGCTCGTATGGTGCTTCGAGTGCTCCAAGCCGCACATTTTTCGCCGGTAGGTGCCGCCTGTAGAATTTTTCTCAGAGAGCGCGCGGTATAGAGCTATAGGTCTTTCTGCTCTCATTGCTAGCGCTCTCTTTGACAGCGCTCGTATGGTGCTTCGAGTGCTCCAAGCCGCACATTTTTTCGCCGGTAGGTGCCGCCTGTAGAAATAATTTTTCTCAGAGAGTGCGCGGTATAGTAAACGCAGATATGTGTATTTACGTGCGTTTAGGTGCACTTGCAGTGTCCGAAACAGGGTTGTCTCGCAAGCAGCTAAATGGAGTAAGAGCTCTGATTTTGATCCGCGGTGGGCGTTGCTGTGAAATCCAGATTAGAAGTGTATCAAACGTGAATTGGATAAACCTTTCCCGTAGATCACAAGATAGTTCCGCAGTAAGCAACCGTGAAAAGTGGCGGCTTGTAGGTCCCTGCAGGGAATTGTACACCAAGGTCTCCGGACCGGTATCTGGCAGAAGCTTCTTTGTAAGCGAAATAAATTGAGAAGTACCAAGCTTTCCCTGCGGCGCGCCTCTTTGGGTCTTTAGATAAAACTCTTGGCCGATGATCCCGCGGCCCGCTAGTTTTAGTGTTCTTAGGTCGCGCGCCCGGCTTTACCAGCTTAAGATTTGTAGCTCCCACGCACGTCTTGCTGGCTCGTGCCTCCAGGGCCTTTTGAGTCCGCTCAGCTAATTTTTTCCGCATCATCGCTGCATACTCACTCTGCGAGAGATTTTCGTAACCAGGGAGCCTCTCGTACTGGAGGGTGCATATCTCAGTAAAGTCGTCGATAGATACGGACTTGTTCCAACGCCTGGCATCGTTGTACTGTTTCCAGTTTACCACTCTGTAGTGACGAACGGTGCCATTTATGGCGTCCTCAAAGCAGTTATAGCCGGGGTAGTGTCTGATATCATTAACAAGTCCGTCGTTCACCGGTTGTAAGACGATATAGAAGAAGTAGTCCTCAAGATCCTGTGGACCAACGAGGTACTCTGTAGAGTAACGCCTAGCCCAGAGCCTCCCGCCTTGGTGATTGCGCTGGTAACGTGGTACGGCCCGTGCTACGGATGAGTTGAAGTCACGCATGAAGTGGGCGCGGTTGGCTTTTGGAAACGTGGCGGCTTTCTGGCAGTGGTTTCCCTCTAGTGCGAAAGCATAGAGTTGGACTGCGTACCGTGTAGTGTATCGTGCAGCATAACCTAAAATGGCCTCTTCAAGCTCTGGGTTATTTACGAACCACAGCTCTGAGTTGCATGTTCGCGTTGTCTGAAAGGATGGAATGTCCTTGCACTCTATTCTTTGATGATAGCCCATAGCCTACCGATAAAAGTTGTAACGACTACTGTTCGCCTCTCTATGGTAGTTCGAGAGTTTTTATAAAAAGTTGCGTGCGCGCGGTGTCTGAGACAAATTAAGGCTACATCACGGGAGATAGAGGGAGGTCTTCCGCATCTACCTTGAGAGCTGGGTCGCTCTGCTCCTCTGGGACTTGGCACTGCGAATAATCGCGGCGAGAAGAGTCTTTTATACCACGGAGACACTCGTGGTCGCATGGAGGTCTATAGTGGGAGATGGGTAGTTCGGTGGTAGTATAACGGGTTGCATCACCGTCAGAGAAAGAGGTGGAAGAGATAATTATAAGACTATCGGGCATAAAGCGGATTTCAGCAGATGTTCTTCTCACCTTAATGGGCTTCACGCGGCTAACCCTGTTGGCAAAGGCGAGAGCGGTGTGAGTTGGTTGCTCGCCAACGGCTACGACCGACAGGGGCTGTCTGTAACTTTTAGCAAGACTCTCTCCGATAATGCCGGAGTGAGCGCGACGAAGCGAGTCGGCAAGGATACGAGGCGATACATCTCCGTCGGCGTTGCCGCGCAACGTGTGCATACAGAGGGAGGTTCGGTTTATAAATTCAGGGTCGCGGAGGAGCGGGGCGATAATGCCGCGCGAAGCCGCAACCGCGTCGGATGCTTGAACGAAAAACAGTACGGTTGTCGTGTTTGCTGTGGGGGCGCTTAGGCAGAACAGCGCCGCTGTTGATGAGTTTGCGCCTAATGTGCCAAGAGTCAGCGCGGTCTGCTCAAGTGCGGCGGCCAACGGAATTGACCTCCCCTCGACAGAGAGCGCCTCCTGCTGGAGGGCATCGAACGCCTCGAAGGACATCTGTGAGATCTCTGATGCGGGGTCTCCTGAAAAAGTGATCACGAATGTAAGCGGAGAGCAGATTGTGCCCGACTCTCGAACCCGACGACAGCCAACCGTTGCAAGGCCTAGTCCTGGACGTGATGATGGTCCCGACCGTGTCGATGCCGCGGCCGTTTGCGGCTGTTCGAGCGATATCTGCCAATCCCGAAGCGAATGCAGAGCACGACTCGATTCTGCAGTAAGCCGATAACGAGTGCGCTCAAGATCCGGCGGGCTCCATGAATGCTGCGCAAGTAATCTGGCGAGCGCGTCGATTGCGCTCTTGTACGCACGATCGAGTTCGTGGCATGGCGCGTGAAATGGGGTTTGGCAGGTCTCGCCGAGGAGATGCTTCAACGCGATGTGTGCGGCCCGGGTGTGGGCAGCGAACGCACCACTGTACGAGCTGCGCTCCAGTTGCGTGCCGTGCTCCGACCACATCGTTGAGAGCGCAACAGCACGGAGCCCTGGGTCCTGATCGCTCATGAATGCCGAGTCGCTTTCTAGCTGCTCTATGCTCACATCGCGCGGGAACCCAGGCGAGACGGGGTCAACGTTTTCCTTGATACGTGGTTGTTCCAAAGGTGTTACGAGCTGCGAACATCCAGTAATTGAGGAGATAGTAATCAGATAGCATGTAAGTGACGTCAGTAGTTCAACGAGTCGATCGGTGCGGGGTGTATCGCGAGTCATATCGAACCAAAGCGTACTGTGAGTAGACCTGAAACAAAAGGGCAGGTTCTCGCAGTTCTCTTCCCTTAAAGAGGCCAAAAATGCGCGGAACTAGCTGTTTTCATAAACATTAGCAGTTCTACCCGCGCATTTTTATCCTTATCGAAACTTCCAGCGGTTTCAAGTGCTTAAGGGGAGAACTGCGATACCCTGACAAAAGGGAGAGGCTGTAGAGAAATGCCCTAACGACGCCCTGACCTGTCTGTCTAAAGCCTCACGCACTAAGAATGCTCATAGAGAAATTACACAAAGCGCGTTAGAGCTTGAAGAAAGCGGAAAATAGTCGCGTAGAGGAAATAGATGGCGCCCCCTCACAATACACAGTCCCATGATGAGCAAAGACCGCCCGGATATGGACCGGAGCCGATTGAGCAGGCCACGTACACACTGATAGTGCGCGTTGCTGCTCGTTTAGAGGCCGAGCTTAACCGAGTTTTTCGGCCCGTTGACCTGACCGCTTCAACTTACAACATCCTGCTTGTTCTGCAGGGGGCTGGCGCAGGAGGGCGGTCGTGCGGAGATATTAGTGAGCAGTTGATCGCTGAGGTGCCAGATATGACGAGGCTCCTCGACCGATTGGAGCGACTCGGGTACGCATCCCGTGAGCGGAGCAGTATCGATCGGCGGATGGTCAAGGTGACGCTCACCGAGAAAGGAACTGCGGTCCTTGCTGGACTGCGGGAGCCGGTTCGTGATTGTCATGTTCGCCAGCTAGGCCACCTGGGAGAGGCGAAGTTATCGGAGCTTAGTTCGTTGTTGAAGGTGGTTTTAAACCGTAGCCAATCTCCGGGAAAGCCGCCGCGAATAGGCGATATCTCTACTGCTGCTACCAAGCATCCGCCACATTAGTAGGGCAGGGAGCCGCAATTTTCTCTTCTTAAATGGGGCCGCAGATGGGGCCAAAAATGCGCGGAAGTAGCTGTTTTATGAACAATAGTAGTTTTGCCCGCGCATTTTTATCCCTTTCAGAAATGCTAGCTTTTTCGAGTAGATAGCGAGAGAATTGCGATGCTCCAGGACATCGCAATTCTCTCTTCTTCAAGGGGGCCAAAAATGCGCGGAAGTAGCTGTTTTTATGAACAATAGTAGTTTTGCCCGCGCATTTTTATCCCTTTCAGAACTGCTAGCTTTTTCGAGTAGATAGCGAGAGAATTGCGACGCCCTGCTGCTTCTATCATTCGTTCTTTAATCTTATCCCTTTTGAGGGTATCATAGAGGGGTATGGATACTCCTGATGGGAGGGCCTGGTGCTGGTAGGAGTTTTCTTTATCGGCGCGGCTCTTCTCTTTATATGTGGGCTGGTAGCGCTGGAGGTAGCGCTGCTTGAGGCCCGACGCGCATTCATTCCCCTAAACGGCGCTCAGCAGGCCAGCGCAACAGCTGCGGAAGGACAGGCTGAGGAGAACTCGATCCCTGTTTCCGAATTTATTCTTGCGTCCAGGCTCGTTACAGTTCTGCTCCTGGTGATGGCCGGTAGTATCGCTGCGTATTGTTTGCTCGGGGGCGGGGACTCATGGCGCGCCGGAGCTCAGTCCGATGTCGGTGCCGCAGGTCTAGTGGTTACCTGTATTGTCGGTTTGTCGGTGGTCGTGATGGCGATTGCGGTCGGCTATATCTTGCCTCAATTCATAGGAACTCGCTTTCGTGAGCCAGTGCTGAGGTGTGTGGTGCCGCTTGGACGTTTTGTTGTTCGCCTCATGTGGCCGGCGATAGCTACGGCACGTATCGCTCGGCAGCTTGCCACGAGGGGCGAGGGGGCTGGGGCAGTAGAAGAGGAGGCCATCGAGGATGATATTCGCTCTCTTGTTGAAGAGGGGGAGCGTGCCGGCGTGATTGAAGAGGAGGAGCGGGAGATGATAACCCGTGTCTTTCGTTTGGGTGATAAGCCGATAGCCTCGCTTATGACGTCGCGTAGCGATGTGGTGTTTCTTGATGTCGGAATGACAGTAGCCCAAGCAGTGAAGGCGGTTCTCGATTCTCGACTGACGTGGTTTCCGGTTCGCCAAGCAATTGATGACGATGTCGTTGGAATTGTTTCAGCGCACGATGTTTTCGAGCAGCAGGGGAAGATCCCGATGGATGCCCAGGCGAAGCTGCGAGAGGTTAGCTCGCCAGCGATGGATGTGCCTGAGTCTATGACGGCGCTGGAGCTTCTTGAGCGCTTCAAAGCGCTAGGTGAACATTTTGCAGTGGTGCGGGATGAGTACGGCAGTGTTGCGGGGATAGCGACGGTCGATGATGTTTTGCAGGTTGTTGTTGGAGATATGGGCGAAGTGAATGGTGAGGGTCGCAGCATCACGGTACGAGATGATGGCTCCCTGCTCGTTGATGCGTCGCTCGACGTTCAAAACCTCTTTGAGACGCTAGGCTTCCCTGATGCAGGCGATGGCGAGCCTGGCCAGTTTCATTCTGTAGGCGGTTTCGTGATGACCTCGCTCGGCCGAATCCCCAAGGCGGGGGATTCTTTCATGCATGATGGTCACCGATTTGAGGTCGTCGATATGGATGGCAAGAGGATCGATAAGGTTCTCGTTATTCGCGTTGCTGGCCAAAGGGCAGTTGGCGACTAGTTCTCGCTTTCTGTCGGATCCTCGGGCCATTTGTGCTTAGGGTGCCTTCCGCGAAGCTCCTTGCGGACTTCGGAATAGCCACTCTTCCAGAAACTCGCGAGGTCCTTTGTAACCTGCATAGGCCGGCGGGCAGGAGAGAGCACCTTTAAGGTTACTGGGGTCTTGAAACACCCAATACGCGGCGTTTCGCTCAAGCCAAACAGCTCTTGAATGGTCGCCTCAACTATTGGCCCGTTGTCGTGGGAGTATTCGAGAAGTTTCGATTTTCCG
>JBIKKR010000084.1:0-13527 GCA_044360225.1 Bdellovibrionota bacterium
GCTTAGTAATTTGAGGCTTTGTGGTGCGATTTCGTCCAGCTCTTTGCGACTGCTCCACGGGATATAGTCAGACAACGCCTGCTCGACCATAGCACTGGAGATATCGTCGAGTCGCCCACTAGGAGGCAGTTTGCCAAGTAACCAAAAGGGCTCAGATGATCTAAGGGCGTCCGATGACGTGTCGGGGATGGAGCTAGAGGGGAATGTGCTCCTAACCCATGCACAGCGGGCCTGAAGAGATAGGGAGAATTGTGACCAGGGTAAGCGTCTGGATCCCTCCGGGGTTCGCAGATACTCAACCAGGGCGGAATGAAGCTCGTCCTGTGGCATGCGTGATAGGCGTTCACGTGACAGAGAGAGCGATCCGATCATCGTATGTTTATGTGATACCATGACTCCTAACCTGTCATCGAACTTTGACTCGCGATGTCGAGTGACGAGATGTTCTAGGTGGGTCGTGAAGAGCTGTGGATCGAGTGGTGCTGCACGAACGATCTGCGCGTCTTCAGCGCGGTCCTGCATCTCTGCCACAACGATGAATTCCGATGAACCCAGTGGATCGTTGGGCTGAATGGTAGCTCCAGTGCCGGATGCCAAAAGATAGCGCTCGCGGCTATTGGGTCTTCTCTGCGCGATACGCTCTGGAAACGCTACCGCGAGCAGGAATCCACATGCTGTTTGCGCAGGGACTCTCTCACCTACGGGAAGTTTCTCTTTCGGGAGGTTCTGCATTCGTTTAAGCCATAGCTGCTGCAGCTGCTTGGCGCGCGGAGATATCGTTCCTGAGGTGCTGCCACGTGCGAGCGCCTCGACGAGGGGGCTGCAGTCAGTAAGGCGAGCACCTTTGTGAGATACAGCGCGTTCCTCAAGAACAGCTATGATTGCTGCTGCGTATTCCTCAAGGTTGTGAGAACGCGCTGCGAGGCAGCACGCCCCAATCCGTGGATGGGCGCCAAGGCTAACGAAGATTTGGCCTTTTGGTGTAATGGAACCGTCCTCTCGAATAGCACCGAGACTAAGCAATGACGCTCTAGCAGACGTGAGCGAGGTACGTGGCGGCGGTGTGATCCAGTTAAATGTATCTGGGTTTTTAATTCCCCACGAGGCAAGCTCAAGTACAGACTGACTTAAGTCAGCCCGCAGGACCTCTGGCTCACGAGATGCTCGTAGCGCGTGGTGTTCCTGCTCGCTCCAGAGGCGGATACAAACACCAGGCGCAGTGCGTCCAGCGCGTCCGGCGCGTTGCTCGGCTGCATCACGAGTTATGCGCTCTGCTTGGAGCGTCGTGATGCCGACCTCATTCGAGCGTGAAACCTTTTGAAGGCCTGCATCGACAACAATTCGCACTCCGTCGATCGTCAGGCTGGTCTCAGCGATGTTTGTCGCAAGAACTACCTTACGCTTAGAAGTCGCCAGTGGCTCAAGCGCCAGACGCTGTTGCTCGTATGGCAGCTCTCCGTAGAGCGGTAGCACAGTGCAGGTGTTTGAAGCTCCCTCAAGCAGCTCTAGGCACCGCTCGATTTCATAAGCTCCAGGAAGGAACGCCAGCAGGTCGCCTTCATGTTGGAGAAGCGCAGCCTTGATGACCCTTACCACATCGTTCCAGACCGGAGTGCGGGGAGTTCTTGGGGCGTAATGGATATCGACCGGAAAAGGTTTGCTCTCAAATGCATAGTGCCACGCAGACGAAAGGCACGGGACATTCCGTACGGAATCCAAGGTCGCAGACATGATCAAGAGCTTGAGGTCGCTCCGAAGAACCGACGCAATCTCGAGCGCTATTGGAAATCCAAGATCGGCATGGAGGCTTCGCTCGTGGAATTCGTCAAAGATGAGTAACCCGACACCTCGCAGCTCTGGATCTGCTAAGATACGCCTGAGTAGCAGCCCCTCAGTGATAATTTCAATTTTTGTAGAGGCACTGATTCGTCGTTCAAGACGGATCTGATACCCTACGGTGTGGCCGACCGACTCGCCCAGAATCTCTGACATTCGCTGCGCGACGGCCTTAGCTGCGAGCCGTCGTGGCTGGAGGATTACGATGCTCTTGCCCTGCAGCCACCTCTGTTGAGCGAGAAAGAGAGGTAGCAGTGTTGTCTTACCGCTTCCTGGGGGCGCCTGAAGAATCGATACCGTATGGCAACTGATCCCTTCAGCTATTGCCTCAACGTGGGCGTCGATTGGGAGAGGAGGTGAAGACATGATGAGAAGTTACCGACAAGCAATCATAAGGAGATTGATAATAACGCGGCCCACCACTATCCGTGCTCTATTGAGAAGATATGAGTTTGCCACTCAGCTGAGTCTAGAAACAGTCCTCGCTCACGGAGATCTGAAGCGTCCCTAACAAGCCGCTCGTGTGAAAGGAGGTCGTGAAACTCAAGGGCTCCTTCAAGCCAAACCCGATCGGGTATTCGAACAAAGCATTGACCTCGATGCGATGCAAAGTTGACCGTCGCGAGTAACGTTCGAAGAGGGTGCTCAATCAGATAGGCAATGAAGTTATCGTGAGTAGGGTTATCTGGCCAGGCTTCGCGAAGGTCGAGCAGATTCCAAATGCCATGCTTGCTGGCTGGAGAGTTCATAATTGGAAGTAAAACCCGATAAAATTCCTCCACTCCATGATCGACCCTTTCTTGCGGAGCTCGCGCGAGCTGCACGGGTACGCGCACCTTCTTGCCCGTTAGTTGGCCGTCGTGGAGAAAACGGAGTCCCGGCGCTAGAAACGCAATGACTGCCGCCGCACGGTGTTCAGCGAGGCTTAGGTTAGAGGTGACGCGTGACTCATCGTGGTTCTCAAGGAATCGGGCGAGCCGTTTCTGAAACGATAGCGGTGCCATCAGGTGATCTCTGATTTCACGGCCGCGCCTCCCTAAGATTCGGTCGTACAAGGTTTTGTCGTAGGTGTAGTCGAATCCGTATTGCTGAAGAGTGTACTCATAGTTCCAATAGACCTCGGCCATGAAAAGGAAATCTTTGTGTTTATGTTTGACAGAGGATATCGCTTCAGGCCAGAAGTGTTGCGGGATAGCATGAGGCTCCAATGCGCGAGAGCCCCATGTGCGGCTGAAAACATCGGGTTCAATCAGCATGGCCATATCACATCGCACACCATCAGCGCGGTTAGCGATGGAGTGGAGCTCTGCGAGCATGGCGTGGTGGAGGTTGGGATTAAAATAGTTTAGTTGAAGTGTGTCCGACCAGCCGGCGAAATGTGGGTCTCGGCCATATGCCAAAATATCGCCTGTTTTCAGGCGCACCCACGAGTCGGGCTGCTCGATGAGATCCGCCTCGGTTCCATGAAAAAAGTACCCTGGGTGTAGCGTCACCCACGAATGGTCGTGACCGACATGGTTTGGAACGAAATCGAGCATTAATTTGATTCCAAGGGCGTTGAGCCGCCGGCGCAGGCGCGCAAGTGCCGCATCGCCGCCAAGAGCATGATCTACGGAGTAGCTGATCGGCGCAAACGGGGAGCCGCAGATGTCGCTGTCGGTGAGATCAGGGAGCACCTGGAGAAATTCGTTTCGCAGATCGTCATGAGAACGGCAGATCTCTCGACTGCTCGGCCCAACAGCCCAAACTCCCAGCAGCCAGAGCCAATCCACGCCAATGGAGGAAAGGTGCTCTAGCAGGGAGTCCGGGATGTCGTCGAGGGTGGCGTGGCGCCTCTCAGCGGTTGACAGGTATGTGCGGGGATTTAATTGGTAAAGAGCGGGATTCACTAGAGATAGTATAGTCTGCCGGCAGTTAACCGTATACCTAGATTTTTAGGGTAGGGCATGGCAATTCTCCCGCCATCTACTCGAAACTGCTGGAAGTTTCGATCAGGATACAAATGCGCGGGCCTGTGCTGCAAAAATTCAATAAAAACATCTATTCGCGCGCATTTGTCGCCCCTTAACGTGGAAGAGAATTGCGACGCCCTGTTTTTAGGGTTTCATCAGCCTAAAAGCTTAGCTATATACCATCAGGTATTAGTAGAATAAGATGTCTGCGGTAGGGTCCGGTTGCCACGGTGACCATAAGTCTAGCAGGCACTAGGCAGGGATCCCCTCCGCTGACAGCAGGTAAGTTTTTTATGAGTCTGATAGTTAATTTTTACTCCTCCACGATAGGTAAGAAGGTAGCCATGGCGCTGAGCGGCCTAGTCTTAGTGCTCTTTGTCATAGGACATATGGCGGGCAACCTGAAGATATTCGCGGGTATAAATCCAGCCTCCGGAGATTACAAGATTGATGACTACGGACGGTTCCTGCGTACCATGGGGGCCGAGATGCTCGGAGAATCTGGGGTGTTGTGGGTGGTGCGGATTGTGCTTTTGGTGTGCCTTGTCGTTCATGCGGTAAGCGGGATTCTCCTGGCGCGCGCGAATCGAGCAGCGAAGCCTGAAGGGTATAAGGTCAAGAGCTACCGCTCGGCGAATGCAGCATCGCTCACGATGATCTACGGCGGGCTATTTTTACTTTTCTTTGTTGTCTTTCACATTCTTCATTTTACTACTGGAACGCTTCACTGGAGCTTTGTCGAGGGCGAGGTGTACGCAAATGTCTGGCAGTCATTTCGGAATTTTTTCACTGCCGGATTCTACGTGGTAGCGATGGCGCTCCTTGCGCTGCACCTGTACCACGGTACGTGGAGCATGTTTCAAACATTAGGCGTCGATACGCCTCGGTGGAATGAAGGTTTGCGCACGCTGGCCAAGGTTGTGGCAGTGGTACTCTTTGTGGGCTTCTCCGCGGTTCCGGTGTCGATCGCCTTCGGGGTGCTTCCAGCACCAGTACAAACAGCTACGGCAAATTAATATGTAGGATTCGCTATGCAACTTAATCTTGATTCAAAAATTCCCGCTGGTCCTCTTGAGACAAAGTGGCAGAAGCACAAGGCGAGCATGAAGTTGGTCTCGCCGGCCAATAAGCGAAAGTACTCGGTTATTGTTGTTGGTAGCGGACTGGCAGGAGCGTCTGCTGCGGCGTCACTGGGTGAGCTGGGGTACCGTGTAAAGTGCTTCTGTTTCCAGGATTCGCCGAGGCGCGCACACAGTATTGCGGCGCAAGGCGGAATCAATGCAGCTAAGAACTATCAGAACGATGGCGATAGTGTGTATCGACTGTTCTACGACACGGTCAAAGGCGGCGATTTTCGCGCCCGCGAGGCGAACGTGTACCGCCTTGCAGAACTGAGCGTAAACATTATCGATCAGTGCGTGGCGCAAGGAGTTCCGTTCGCCCGCGAATACGGAGGGCTACTCTCCAACCGATCATTCGGAGGAGCTCAGGTGTCGCGTACTTTCTACGCTAAGGGACAGACGGGACAGCAGCTGCTCCTGGGCGCATATGCGGCGCTCAATCGGCAAATCCATGACAAAACAGTGGAAATGCACTCGTCCACCGAGATGCTCGACCTGATCATGGATAACGGACGGTGCATAGGAATAGTTACCCGCAACCTGCGTACCGGCGAGCTTTCTTCGCATCTAGCGGATGCGGTGATATTGGCCACAGGTGGTTACTCTAACGTGTTTTACCTTTCAACGAATGCCAAGGGCTGTAACGTTACTTCGATTTGGCGGGCGCACAAGCATGGAGCAGGTATGGCTAATCCGTGCTTTACGCAGATCCACCCCACGAGTATTCCGGTTTCGGGGGAGCATCAGTCAAAGCTCACCCTGATGAGTGAATCGCTTCGGAACGATGGGCGTGTATGGGTGCCAAAGAAACAGAAGGATACACGGGCACCACAAGATATTCCCGAGAGTGAGCGTGATTACTATCTAGAGAGGCGCTATCCGAGCTTTGGAAACTTGAGCCCGCGTGATATCGCGTCGCGAGCAGCCAAAGAGCGTTGCGATGCCGGGTACGGAGTTGGTCCGATGGGGCTCGGTGTATACCTGGATTTCAAAGACTCGATTAATCGCTACGGCAAAAACACGATTGAGGCGCGATATGGCAACCTTATTGATATGTACGCGAATATCACCGGCGAGAATCCCTATGAGACACCGATGCGTATCTACCCAGCGCCGCACTATACCATGGGTGGATTGTGGGTTGACTACAACCTGATGACCACCATCCCTGGACTCTTCGCGGCAGGTGAAGCGAACTTCTCCGACCATGGAGCTAATCGACTTGGTGCGAGCGCGCTGATGCAGGGGCTGGCAGATGGGTACTTCGTTATTCCGTATACGATCGGTAATTACCTTGCGTCCCAGAAGCCGCTCACAACTGGTGGTGATCATCCATCGGCACGAGAAGCAGAGGAGCGTGTTTCAAAGCGCATCGCGGGATTTCTGGCGATGAACGGTAGGAAGCCAGTAGATCACTACCATCGTGTGCTTGGAAGGATTATGTGGGATGCCTGTGGCATGTCTCGAACAGAAGCGGGCTTGAAAGACGCCCTCAAGCGGATTCCAGAGCTCAGAGATGAGTTTTTGTCGAACTCGTACGTTGGAGGTACCGGAACAGAGCTCAATCAGGAGCTTGAGAAGGCCGGAAGAGTAGCGGATTTTTTTGAGTTCGCGGAGCTTATGTGTCTCGACGCGTTGAGCCGAAATGAATCGTGTGGTGGACATTTCCGAGAGGAGTACCAAACCGAGGATGGTGAGGCGCTTAGAAACGACAACGACTATGGCTATGCGGCGGTGTGGAGTCCCAAGCAGGATGGCTCGGGGCATGACCTAACGAAAGAGCCGCTGGTGTTTGAGAATATACAACTGTCAACCAGAAGCTATAAGTAAAGGGCGGTACTATGGATCTTACTCTTTTTGTTTGGCGCCAGAAGAACGCACAAACGCAAGGCAGTTTTGAACGTCACGAATTAAAGGGCGTCAGCGAGGATTCCTCGTTCCTTGAGATGCTTGATTATCTTAACGAGACGCTCGTCTCGAAGGGGGAGGCCCCTGTTGCATTCGAGCACGATTGCCGCGAAGGAATCTGCGGCTCGTGCTCGATGTCGATCAATGGTCGCCCGCATGGACCGAAGCGCCTTACAACAGCGTGTCAGTTGCACATGCGGACCTTTAAGGATGGAGATACGATTTACATCGAGCCGTTTAGGGCTAAACCATTTCCGGTCGTTAAGGATCTGGTTACTGACCGTAGCGCATTTGATCGGATTCAGCGGGCTGGTGGCTACATCTCTGTGCCAACCGGGTCGGCGCCAGAGGCAAACGCCACCCCGATTGAGAAAGAGCACGCGGATGAGGCTTTTGATGCAGCTGCTTGTATTGGGTGTGGTGCGTGTGTGGCTGCATGTCCGAACGGGTCGGCGATGCTCTTTACTGCGGCTAAGGTCGCACATCTCGGTCTCTTACCCCAGGGGCAGCCTGAGCGACACGATCGGGTACTTAGTATGGTTACCCAGATGGATGACGAGAATTTCGGTGGCTGCACTAATCATGGCGAATGCCAAGAGGCGTGTCCAAAGGGTATTAGCATCAAGTACATCACTCGAATGAACAGGGATTTTATAAAGGCCACTCTACAACGTGGTATCAGCTTGCGTGGTAAGATGCAAGCACAGTAGGGGGTTCGTGTGAGAAGAACAGGGATGCAAAGAGCAATAGAATGTATAGGTGTGGGGTGTCTCATATCTTTGAGTGCCTGTGCTGCGATTTTGGGTGGAGCTGGTACTGGACCAGTGAAGACATCTCTTGGAAGCTGCTCCCCGCATCCGTGTGTTATGGTTGATATTGCAAGTCTACCGCATCTTCCAACCAGTATGCCTGAGGCGTCTAGGAGTCTCGTTACTAACGAACTGCGACGAACACTCTATGCGCCGCTGGATGTAGAGACGACCGATCCAACACCAGAAGGTCTCATGACTGAGCTCAGGTCGCGCCTGAAAGAGTATGAGAGTGTGAGTGATGCGGCTATTGATTGGAGCCTCACGCGTAGTGCTGCACTTCTGTACAGCGACGAAAGGGTTACCTCGTGTGAGGTTACCAATGTTGGCTACCTCGGAGGGGCGCACGGTTTTAACGAGCGGACTCTGATGACCTTTGATACTCGCACGGGGCAGAGGCTCGGAGTAAACGACGTGGTATCTGACCACAATCATAAAATGTTAAACAAGATAGTCGAGGCGGAGTTTCGTAGGGCACGTTCAATTCCCGCCGGAGAGAGCTTGCAGGATGCCGGGTTCTTTATTTTGCCCGGTCAAGAGCTGCCTCTCGGGGAGAACTTTGCACTGACGAGCAAGGGGTTGGAGATTCAGTACAATCCGTACGAAGTCGCGCCGTATGCACTAGGGGCCACGAGTGTCAGTGTGCCGCGCGAGGCTGTTGCGCCGCTCGTGAAGGCGGATCTGCAGGGTGTCTTTGCCGAGGTCTCCCGCGATACCGAGCTCTTCCGAGATACAGCCAAGCAGTAGGATGTATGATCGCTGTTGGACGACCTGCGCTGGTTCTCGCCCCGATGGATGGTGTTACTGATGCGTTGATGCGTCGTATGCTGACACGGCGGATGCCCTTTCAGTACTGCGTAACGGAGTTTATTCGTGTCTCGCAGCTGGTAGTGCCAGCTCACGTGTTTACGAAGGAGGTGCCGGAGCTTGCGACTCAATCCTGCACAGAGGCCGGTACTCCCGTGGGGGTTCAACTTCTCGGCGGGGATCCTGAGCGTATAGCTCAGTCGGCACTGGTTGCAGTAAGCGCCGGTGCTACCGTTGTTGACCTCAATTTTGGTTGTCCCGCTCCGACGGTTAACCGTCACGATGGCGGCGCCACGCTTTTGCAGTATCCGGAGAGG
Organism: Bdellovibrionota bacterium; assembly: GCA_044360225.1. Taxonomy (GTDB): domain Bacteria; phylum Bdellovibrionota_C; class UBA2361; order UBA2361; family OMII01; genus OMII01. Next base: position 8,751 of record JBIKKR010000084.1, read on the forward strand.
ATCGAGGCGATTGTGAAAGCTGTGCGAAGTGCGTTGCCATACCACATTCCCGTGTCGGCGAAGCTCAGGCTCGGGTGGGATAATTCGCGGGCGATCTATCAGAATGCGGAGCGCGCTGTACGAGGTGGCGTTGCCTGGATAACGATTCATGGACGCACAAAGATGCAGGGGTATTCACCCCCAGCGTACTGGAAGCCGATCGGCGAGGTTAAAAGGGCCGTTCCTGTGCCCGTCGTAGCGAACGGCGAGATCTGGAGTGTCGAGGATCTCAAGCGGTGTCAGGAAGAGACACACTGCGAGCATTTTATGCTCGGGCGTGGAGCTCTGGCCGATCCGAGACTCGTGCAGAGGTGCGCTAAGTATTTGGGGATCGTTCCCGCCATGGTCCCGGCGATTGTTCCCGGTAGTGGCGCTTCGCAGTCAGAGAGTAGCGATCCACATTGGCTAGATCTTATTGAAGAATTGGTGCTCGAATCAAGAACCTCGCGGGAATCTGATCGAAGGACCCTTTCGCGGGTGAAGCAGTGGTTAAACTACGCACACCACAGAGGCACCATCTCATGGTTTGATTCGATAAAGCGGGTTCAGGACACTAAAGAGCTCGCAACAGTGCTCGCACGGCTACTGCCACGGGCCGATGGATCTCAGTCACGACTAGCAGCGTAGTATGATGGATAAGCTGTTCTTGCTCGTTCGCGAGATGTCAGAGCCGAACGTGTGGTCAGCTGGAGTCGAGCTCGCCCGTAATGCCACGTTTCAGGAGGAGCCGTTGGGAGTTTCTGGTGAGCGAACCTTTCGTGTTGTGCAGGGACGGCGCGATGCCATTGTTTCCGTAGCTCTCTCTGAAGCTAACGAGATCTGGCAGTGTGATTGCTCGCTGGAGGAAGACCCGTGTCGCCACGTGGTAGCAACGATTCTTGCAGTTAAGCAGGGCAAGCTTTCTCACGCAGGAGTAGGTGCAGAGCGGAAGGTTGTGAGCGGGGTATCTCATGAATTTTCGCGGAGTGGAGGCACATTGCGTTTCGATCGGTTCCTGCTCTGTGGAGATGTTGCACATGGTGGTGCAAAGATACCGGTCGCCATTTCGCTTCTACAGAGCGTCGCCGCAGCCAAGCGCGATGGATATGTGGTGATGCCTAACGATGCTGAGCTAAAGATTGATCACGTGTTGCCGCAGAGTAGGCAGGGAGTCCTCGACCCAAAAACGATGCGTTTTTTGCTGCCAGCGCTCTCGAGAGTTCCACTCGTAATGCTTGATGGTGAGCGGGTCTCAGTCCACGCCGAACCGATTCCGGTTGTGGTAGAGGTCGTAGACGAGGGTGCGGGTTTTAGAGTTCGTAGAGCCCGTGCAGATGGTGTGACGGAGATTTTTGATAACGGTGTGGCGATCTGTGACGGTGCGCTGAGAGCGATTGAGGATTCGGCGCTTCGTATGGAAGAGGTTGAGATATTGCGCGGAGACGGTAGCATCTTTCCAGCGTCGGCAGGTGTTGAGCTTGCAACTCGGATACTTCCCCAGCTCCAGGGCAAGGTCAAAGTTCAGGTAATAAGCAAGCTTTTACCGCGAGCTCGTCGAGTAGCTGCGCGGGTTGTTATCGAAGCTGTGTCGCATGATAGCGGTAGCTCGGTCACGATCGTCCCGCGTCTTGTGTACGGCGATCCTGTGATTGCTGAGGTTCGCTCGGGTGCGCTTGAGTTAGTTGATCCTCGCGAAATACCGATTCGCGAGGTAGCAGAAGAGGGGCGCCTTGTGCGAGAGCTCTCTCTGAGAACGGGATTGAGGTTCGACCAAGCGCACGTATATAGCGGCGAAGCAGCGATTGAATGTGTGCATCGACTACGAGGATGGCAGGTGTTCGGAGATGGTTTGTCCCGTTTTACTCCTCTTGGTGAGTTATCTGCGCGGGCGCAGATTGAGAACGGGGCTCTCTCTTTCTCCTTCGTTGGCGCTGATAGCCCGGAGCGTGAATATGGCACCTCTTCTTCGAAAGTATTAGCTGCGTGGCGTCGGGGGGCTTCCTATGTGCAGCTTGAAGGGGCAGGTGGTTGGGCGAAGCTCCCTCGTGAGTGGCTCCGGGAGCACGGGGTGGCGCTAGAGCGGATAGTCGCTGCAATGGGCGAAAGAGCGCAGTTGCCTGGACGCCTCGTGGCAGAAGTCAGGGAGTTGTGCGAGTCGGTGCAGATCGAACCTCCAGAGTACTTTAAGCGCCTCGCTCAGGGGTTAGCGGAGGTGGACTCGATACCTGATGTTGAGCTTCCGCCGGATCTGCGTGCAGATCTCCGAGCGTATCAACGTACAGGAGTTAATTGGATCTCGTTTCTCCATCACCATGGATTGGGGGCGCTCCTCGCTGATGACATGGGGTTAGGTAAAACTTTGCAAGCGCTCTGTGTAGTCAAGGGTCGTACGCTTGTCGTGTGTCCCACGTCGGTGCTTGCGAGCTGGAAGCAGCAGATAGAGCTCTTTAGGCCGGCGCTGCGGGTTTCATTGTACCACGGAGCACGGCGAGAGTTGGTAGATGCATCGGATGTTATCCTTACCTCGTACGCGCTGCTGAGGCTCGACATTGACCGTCTTTCGGAGGTCGAGTGGGACCTCGTAGTGCTCGATGAAGCTCAAACGATCCGAAATCCGAGTAGTCAGGTGGCGCAGGCCGCGTATCGTCTGCGAGCTAAGAACCGACTAAGCCTCTCTGGTACCCCGGTTGAGAACTCCCTCGATGATCTCTGGAGCCACTTTCGTTTTCTTAATCCCGGACTGCTTGGAGAGTACCGAGAGTTCCAGCAGCGATTTGTTCAACTTATTGAGCTTGGACAGGTCGGGCCTACGCAAGAGCTGCGGAAACGGTCGATGCCGTTTATCATGCGTCGTTTGAAACGTGATGTAGCGCGCGAACTCCCACCCAAGACCGAAGTGGTGCTTGAATGTGAGCTAACTCACCAGGAGCGCGTTGCATACGAGGCAGTACTCGGGATGGTTAAAGCCGATGTGCTGCAAGCTCTTGAGAGTGAAAGGGGGCTCTTCTCTGTATTGGAGGTTTTACTCCGACTTCGCCAAGCGTGCTGTCACAGTGGATTGCTACCCGGGAATGAAGCGCAGACATCCTCCAAGCTTGAGTTGTTGATGGAGTCTCTGCACGCATCGCGAGCCCAAGGGCACAGGGCTCTTGTATTCTCGCAGTGGACTTCGCTGCTTGATCTGATAGAGCCGCACCTCAACGAGCGATCGATCTCCTTTTGTCGAATTGATGGCACCACACAAGGGCGTGGAGACCTAGTCGACCTCTTTCAGAGTCGAGAAGGGCCCGATGTTATGCTGCTTTCGCTGAAGGCAGGGGGGCTCGGTCTTACCTTAACAGCAGCTGACCATGTCTATATCATCGACCCGTGGTGGAATCCCGCTGCCGAGGACCAAGCAGCTGACCGCGCCTACCGAATTGGTCAGAACAACCCCGTGATTGTTCATAGACTGGTTGCCAAAGATACCATTGAGGAGCGCATCTTGCAGATACAGAGTGAAAAACGCGCCTTACTGGCTGCTGCAATCGGTGAGTCAGGCGCTCTATCCCTTTCCAGAGAGGATGTATTGCGTCTACTGGGGGTGTAATGGGAATAGCCTCGTGAAGGCTCGAAGAATGCTCATAATACCAATAGTATAGCTTCTGTTTGGGCACAATGCTGCAGGATGTACGCCACAATCATCTGCACCTCTGCGATGAGTTTTCAGATAGTTAGCAGCATGCTCCCGGCGTTTTACCTGAAGCACGTATGCTGATATTCCCGATATGTGGGTGATTTCGCCCGTTTCAGGAGAGGCGTCTATGGGTAGTGCATACGCCCACAACAGAGAAAGTGCAGGAGCCCACGGCGTCGTCTCGGGAAGGCTCGCGCCCGCCGGACGGGTTATTCGAGCCGCTGGCAAAGATAGTTTCGTTTCAGTATCACAGCCAGCGAACCGCGATCTGCCTGGTGAAGTTTCCGCAACGGGCCCCAAGCGTGGTTTCGTTACGGTGGCATGTATTGGACTCCTAACAGGTGTTCTGCTCTCTCTGTGCGCTCCATCGGTTGATGTCCTGACAACTGGCAATTCATCGCAAGAGCTCCTCTCCGCCGTGAAGGAGGGGATCTCTGAGCGGGATGACGACGTACAGGGGCGAGACACCTCGTCTGCAAAAGGTGGCAAACCGCAGCTGCAACGAACCTTGTCTAAGGATGACCGTGAGCTTAATCAGATCCTATTAGCAGCGAAGGTCAAACCGCAAACGCAGTCCGTGCGGTTAGCGGCGTATCATATTGAGCCGGCCGCCACGATCTCGAGAGCGCCAGTGCACAGTGATTCCTCGATTGCGGTGCTGCGTCAGGACCGCACGACAAGTATTCCACCTAGTCCGCCGCGAAATCTCGTTGCGCGGGTACATTCGGTCATTAAGAAGTATTCACCAAAGCATACAACTGCGGCTCAATTGGCACACGCAATAGTGCAAGAGAGTTCACGTCAGGGGGTTGACCCACTCTTTGTTGCTGCAGTTATTAAATCTGAAAGTGCCTTCAACACCCTGGCACGCTCACACAAGGGCGCCCAGGGGCTCATGCAAATTATGCCGGCAACAGGTGCTTGGATCGTGGAGCAACATGATCTACCAAAAGGTAAGCTCACCGATCCGGGACATAATTTGCGGCTTGGAGTCTCGTACCTGAAGTACCTTGAAGAGACCTATCGAGGCAACAGGATCTTTGCTCTGGTTGCCTATAATTGGGGGCCCGGACACGTTGACTC
>JBIKKR010000186.1:0-5197 GCA_044360225.1 Bdellovibrionota bacterium
TCATAACTCGCCAGAATCCTCAATTTAAGCGGGCCGGAGAGCTGAACTCTAAATTTGACCCCAATTCAAACAACAAATGCAGCCCTCTTTCAAAATTTAAGAGAGCTTGAAATTGCCTTGGAAGGCATGTTACCATCTCTTGACATGGAATCCAGCCAGCCCGCCTCTTGCCCTCGTGGGCATGCTCCAATTGGTTCATTATTAACCATGAATACTGTAATTGGAGCATTCATATCTCTTGACTGTTGCATCATAAAACATCTCCGAAGGTTGAAAATAAAATACCCTAGCGAGGTGGGTCTTAAAAGGTTATGCCGATAGTGTCTAGTAACGCAGCATAAAATCTGCTGGGCGACCAACCGCCTAGAATTCCTTAACTTTCTGCCCGTTGCTTTCCACCGCTATTCCGATGCTTTGCCGCTTCTGCTTCAGTAAATCTTCCTCAGGCAGACCTATTTCTTGAAGGTCCCCATTTAATACAATTATCTTTGTTTCTTGCCGTTCTTTCTTCTTTGTTCCTTCTGCTCTACCAGCCAGCAACTCAGCCTTGTGAATAACCTCAAGATGAGAATAATGCCTCTCCAACATCGCAATAGAAGTTCCCATATTCTTCGCCAGCGTATGAAGATCAATCTTGCTGTAAAGGATCTGAAAAGTTGCGTAAGTATGCCGCAACGAATAAAGAGACCTGCGACTGCCATTCACATCATCAAGCAGTTCAGCCTTCTTCAGCATAATCTTAAAAGCACCGTGAAGGTCTTTTGGCACTGAACCATCTCGCAGGCGAAAAACATAATCTTCAACGTTGATTAGTTGATTGAACGATTTACCTTTAAGATTTTCAAAGCGGTCTTTGATGCGATCAAGATATTTGCGAACACTGTGCCGACAAACGATAGTGCGCCTGCCAGTTTTACCCATATCAAGTTTGATCAAGAGATACTGCTGCCCATTAATCACCGTTTCTGAAATATGCTTCCATCTTAGGTTTTTTGTTTCAGTGCCGTGTCTCAGCCCACTGTTGGTGAGAAATAGAACATAATCACGCAATAGTTCCCTAATCATTATGGTGCGATTTTTAACGCCACCTTTAACGCTATCTTTAGTGCCAAGCCGCACATACTTTCTCATATACCGATAAAGTTTCTGATATTCGTGAAGTTCAAAATATGGTCTTCGTTCTCCACGTAGACCGTCATTTTTATATGAGACTACCTGTGATTGATGAACCCAACCTTTTCTTACTGCTGAGTTGAAAACTCTAAGCAGAGCGGTATTAGCCACATTTACCGTTGATTGCTTTGCCTTTCTGCCAAGTTTACGAGTGCGTTCACGGTCAAAGTCAACCAAGTCTTGATAGGTGATATTGCCAATATATTTGTTGCCGAAGAAGACTTTGAACCTGTTGATGGCACGAATATAATCAACGTAGGTTGCTTTGCCTGTGCCAGAATCAATATCAGCCTGAAGCTCCTTGATGACGTAATCAGCCACGTATGAAAAACGCTTGGTATCTACAGCAAGATTATTGTTGATCATCTCCTGAAAGAGCATCGCTTTTCTGATAGCGAACTCTTTTGCCTTATCAAGATCGTCAGTCTTAGAAGTGAACTTCTTCCACCTGCCTGTCTTGTCAATCTTGACCCGAACATACCAGTTCGGTGTTGCTGCGCCGACACGCCGATAAACAACGACTTTCCCGTCGCACAAATGATGTAAAGTATCTTCAGTCATCTAAGGTTGCTCCTTTCCGTGAGAATAACGGCAAATAAATGAGCAAACTTGAATGAGAATGACTGAGAACAGTCTATTTGAGTTTTCTAGCGCACCTTGAAACTGGCTTTCCTATCTATGAGAATGAAAAACAGGAATCAAGACTTAAAAGAAAGTGATCTAACTAATTGGTTTTACTGCCCAAGGTCGGACTTGAACCGACACGGACTTTCGTCCCCAGGATTTTAAGTCCTGTATGTCTACCAATTTCATCACTCGGGCATAAGTTCAATCACTTTCTTTTAAGTCCTGTATGTCTACCGTTTCATCACTCGGGCATATGTTCAGTCACTTTCTTTTAAGCCCCGTATGTCTACCGTTTCATCACTCGGGCATACGTGCTCAATGGTCAGAGCGCCATGACTCTATCACTATCCCTATAATCGGCCAAGTGCGTCCTGACGCCCTACCTGACCGGATTTTCAGGCATAACGACCCGGATATGCGTTTCGCGCAGCGCCTTCTCACTTGGAACACTCGGAGCTCCCATCATCAAGTCTTCAACGCTCTGCGCCATCGGAAAGGCAATCACATCTCGTATCGCTTGCTCTTGCGCTAATAGCATCACAATTCGATCTATCCCAGGCGCAAAGCCGCCGTGCGGTGGCGCTCCAAACTTGAATGCTTTAATAAGCCCACCGAACTTCTCATCAACTTCCTGCCTTGCATAACCAACGATCTCAAAGGCCTTATACATAATCTCTGGCTGATGGTTACGAATGGCTCCGCTTGAGAGCTCATAGCCGTTACAAACTATGTCGTACTGAAACGCCCGAATAGATAAAGGATCCTGTTCGCAGAGCGCTTTCATACCACCCTGCGGCATTGAAAATGGGTTGTGGCTAAACACGAGCCCCTTGGCATCCTCGTCGTACTCATACATCGGATAATCCGTCACCCAACAGAAATGGTAGCCTGAGCTTCTTAGCTGAAAGTCATCGGCGAGCTTGGCCAGCAGCCTTCCTAGATGCGGCAAGATCGTTTTGGAATTTCCAGCGCCAAAAAACACTACCTGCCCCTCTTTTAGTGAGAGCATCTGTGTAAGCATCTTTTGCTCTGCAGCGCCAAAAAACTTGGCAACCGATCCACGCCACCCCTCTTTCTCTACCAAAATGTACGCCAGCCCCTGCCCGCTCCATTTCTTAAAGAGTTCAATTGTGTCGTCGAAGTACTTGCGCGGCGGTGCCTGCATAGCCGGAGTAGCGATCGCGTTAATAGCCCCACCGGCCGCTAGTACGTTTCTGAAAACCTGAAACTCAGTCCCCTCGAATGCACTTGAGACGTTCTTAATCCGCAGGGGATTTCTCAGATCTGGCTTATCTGAGCCAAAAGCGTTGAGTGCCTCTTCGTAGGTAAACCGAACAAACGGTGCTGGTGTTACGGGCTCCTGAGCGAAGCTTTCGAATATCGTCGAAAGTAGCTTCTCCCCCACTGCGAATACATCCTCTTGTTCAACAAAGGACATCTCGATATCGCATTGGTAGAACTCACCCGGAGAGCGATCTGCCCGCGGATCCTCATCTCGGAAACAGGGAGCGATCTGAAAGTAACGATCGAAACCCGAGACCATGAGTAACTGCTTAAACTGCTGCGGTGCCTGTGGCAACGCAAAAAACTTTCCGGGATGAAAGCGCGATGGCACCAAAAAGTCGCGTGCGCCCTCAGGAGAGCTGCTAGTGAGGATGGGGGTCTGAAACTCCGCGAATCCCAGTCCGTGCATCACTTCGCGGATCTTTCTGATCACATTAGACCGAAGCAGGATATTTTCGTGAACCTTTTCACGGCGCAAATCCAAAAAGCGGTAGGTCAAGCGAGTCGGCTCTGGCGCCTTGTCATCTTCAGCGATCTGAAACGGCAAAACCTCGGCTGAGGAAAGCACTTCAAGAGCCGTGCAATGCACCTCCACCTGGCCCGTCGCAATCTTGGGATTGACCATTCCCTCATCGCGCTGCTTCACCGTACCAACAACTCTGATAACAGACTCAACTCGAACCTCTTGAATCTCTGTAAGCCCAGCAGCATTAAAAACAACCTGCGTCTGTCCGTAATTGTCTCGTAGATCAACAAACACAACCCCACCATGGTCGCGCTTACGCAGTATCCATCCGGATAATGTTACTGTCTTTCCCGCGTCTTCAGTGCGCAAGTCTGCACACGTGTGTGTCCGATAGACGCTTGCTAGCTTTGGAGCCATAGAAACCACCTTCTCTCATTAGGAAGCGCTCGCTCACTCGACGAGCTCAAATATAAGAGAAGGGAAGATACAACGATTTAGCTGCGGCGTCACGCTCGTATCGCGCTAATCACCACATACCACTGCACAAATAGAGCTCCAGCCCGTGACAGGCAGCCTCTTTGTTCGTGAGCTATCCTGCGGCGAGGTTACTCATGACCAAGGTCGTTGTCCCCAGCGGGCCGACGCAGTCAAAGGCAAACCCCGGTGTTGAATCAGCTGTTGTGGCACTTGGGGGAGTCATCGTGGCCCTAACGGCATCGTGCGTTGAAACGATTGCCCACACCTGCGCAGCGGCGCCCGCGAACGACTGATGCACGGTGCCGCGCAAGTCTCCACCGCTACGATCAACCACCAACCAGCCTTTACTAACTCCGTCGACCACAAATCCGTACGGTTCAGCCGAGGAGGTGACAGGTACCGCGGTGCCTGGATCGCTTACAAACGCCCTCATTGTCTCTTCAAATGTAGTTAGACCAGCGACCTCAAGGAGACCCTGGCCGCAAGCGGCGGCAGGAATCTCAGCAACCTGCCCAAACTGCAAGGCCGATAGGCCCCCTTCCCCTAGTTGCATTCCTTCACTCAACATATTGGAAGTATTAGGTTTCATAGTCGCCTCCAACCCACCGATTTAGGCTCTTATAAGTTCAGATGCCGCAGGCGGGACGTACGGTTCGCTGCGGCCGGGGCCAGAATAGTAGAGACTATCCAAAAGAGTGTGGCGCCAAGGGACTTGGTCAGCGGGCCCCAGGAAGAGGGCACGCATCCAATATCCCCCGTGCTATAGCATCAGCAGCCTCAAGCCCCCGAGGCTCACAGGGTGCGTTCTTCATGGCCCTAAAGGTGTCCTCCGACAGAATCGACGCCACAGCGTCCCTCAGCCGCCGACCGAACTCAGGTTGGGTTTCCTCAACGATAAGAGCCTTATTCTGGGTAGCCAACGCCCGCGCATTATCGGTCTGATGGGTACCCTGCTGAAAAGGATACGGAACAAAAATAGTCGGCCGATTAACACAGCTTATCTCCGCCACCGAGCTAGCCCCTGCCCGGCTAATAATTACATCGCTCCACTCATAAGCGCCCGCCATATCATCGATAAACGAGACCACTGATGCCTGTACATTTGCTGCGCGGTAGGCGTTTACGACAAGCTCGGCGTTCTCTGGCCGACATTGGTGCACTACCTCTATC
>JBIKKR010000022.1:0-26411 GCA_044360225.1 Bdellovibrionota bacterium
ATCCCACGCTCGTGAAGTAGCGCGCCGAAATCAGCGATCGCCCGGTCCAGTCCACGCGCCCCCTGGGAGCCGCCCAATACCAATAGGCGCTTGGGAGCCCCCGGTCTTATTGAGCTCCGATCAACGCCTTGCAACTCAGGTCGCACCGGGTGACCTGTAAAGAGCAGCCTTGCCCCTCCGCGAATCGCTGTGTCAGCAAATGCCGTCGAGATCGTTTTAGCAAAATACCCCAGTACCCGGTTTGCGAGGCCCGGGTGCAACTCTGCTTCGTGCGCCCAGGTTGGAATCCACATGAGCCGCGCTACTATAACTGGAAGCACCGATACGTAGCCCCCCACACCGACTACAACATCGGGCTTGAAACGACGGAAGAGTCCAATGCACTGAAACAGCGCCACCGGCAAGACCGTGACGAACTCCACCAGTCCCAAGATCCCACGACGCTTTACCCCGGAAGCCTTGATGACGTGGCGAGTGAACCCATTACCAACTATTATCTTATCCTCCAGTGGCCTCCCAGCACCGATGCACTCGACTACAGCCTCCGGCTGCCGGGACTTAATCGCCCGCATAATATGCAGCGCCGGTATGAGATGCCCGCCTGTCCCGGACGCCGCCACTAAAACACGCGCACTGCGCGTCTTAGCAGGTACTGCCGAGACATCTTGTTGGGGCTTATCACCATCAGCCTGGTTCTTGGATACTTCCCCTAGCATACGATTCTTTGAGCCAACCGATACCTAATGCGACGGAATCTGAACGTGATCGGCCTCTCGTTTGATACCGATCAGCAGACCCACTACCGCCATGCACGCCATTAAACTTGATCCTCCGTATCCGACCAAGGGCAATACCATCCCCTTGGTCGGCAGGACACCCACTACCACCCCGACATTTAACAGAGCTGGAGCCACTATCATCATTGTAAGCCCCACAGCGAGCGCAAACAAAAAAGTATCGCCACGCACACTCTTAGCAAGCAGCAATCCACGCCAGAGGATCACCAAGAACGCCACAATAACGACCAAACCACCAACGAGCCCAAGCTCTTCAGAGATCACCGCAAAGATAAAATCTGTATGGGCTGCTGGCAAGAAAAACAGCTTCTGCTGACTCCCGCCCAGACCAACACCCCAAACCTGACCGGTTCCAACGGCGATTAACGACTGAATAAGCTGGTAGCCCTTTCCCGAAGCATCTGCAAAGGGTGAGAGAAAGCTCACAATGCGCATCATTCGATACGGGGATATGGCTACCAAGAGTCCAAGAACAACCACAACGGCAACTGTACACAACCCCATATGCGCCAAACGCACCCCACTAGCGAGCGCCATCGACAATACCACGACGATAATAACGGCCGACGAGCCGAAGTCCGGTTGCAAAAGCAAGAGCGTGGCGGCCATACCAACGAGCCCAAAAGGCTTAATGATCCCATGTAAGAACGAGGTCACTCGGGATTCATGACGCGCGAAGAACCCGGCCATAAACACCACCATACACACCTTCACAAACTCCGCTGGCTGAAAGCGGATTGGTCCGAGCTTCACCCACCGCGAAGCTCCTCCGGCACGGTCGGCAATACCCGGGACCAGCGGCAGAGAGAGTAGAAAGATCGAAACAATAAACAGATACGGCGAGGCCTTGCGCAAGAGACCAAGTGGAAAGCGCATGCAGACCAACATCAAACCGAATCCGAGAATCGCAGAGAGGGTCTGTCGCTTGGCAAAGAACACCGCGTCTCCCATCTTCTCTTGTGAAACGATCCCGGTGGTAGAGTACACCATCACTAATCCGAAACCGATCAGTAACATCACAGTGGAGATGAGCACAAAGTCAACCCGCGAAGGGGCTTTCAGCTCACGGAAGCGATGGGTCGCTCGAGGTGTTGCGTAATCCATACTTCCGAGTATGCAAAATACTCATACTTTGAGCCAGGTGGATTTAGACCGCGTAATGAAAATGGTTGCTCACGAGCCAGAGAGCTGGCGCGACCATGCGTGTCACGAGATACTCGTTGCGTACACCCCCCTTGCGCCCACTGTGGACTTTGGCGAGAATCCCACCATGAATTCGGCAGCCACAAGCTCTCCCTCAGCAGAACTTCCTCTCAACTCAACCGTACTGGCGCCGCCGACGTTACAGAGTGCAGCCCCGACACTGGTTTTGCTGCACGGCTGGGGACGCTCCCTGAACGCACTACGGCCTATGGGGGAGCTGCTGGCAACAGCATGCAAGGTTGTACTGATCGACCTGCCGGGTTTTGGTCTCTCACCGCTCCCACGGGAGGCCTCAAATGACGGAGGGGGTTGGGGTACTTACGAGTATTCGGAGCGGGTCAAGCGATTTTTGGACGCAGCAGGCATACAGTCGTGTATACTCATTGGTCATTCATTTGGCGGCCGAATCTCTGTTCAACTGGCAGCTCGTTATCCAGAGCTTACCAAGGGAGTCGTTCTGATCGGGAGTCACGGTCTCAAACGGAAACGTGCTCCGATCGATGTACTACGACTGAAAGGGATTAAGCTGCTCGGCTCATTCGCGAAGAAGATTGACGGGGCAACCGGAACCAGACTCTTTGCCCACTACTTTGCACCGCGATTCGGTTCGGCGGACTATAAGGCCGCTGGGGATTTACGAAAGACATTGGTAAACACCGTCAATGAAGATCTCTCGGCACAGGCCTCGCAGATAAAGGCCCCTACCCTTCTGCTCTGGGGTGAAAACGATACGCAAACGCCGCTGGATCTCGCCCGTTCTTTTAAGACACGTATCGCTGATTCTGAACTACACACTTTCCCGCATAAAGGCCACGAGCCCTTTAGCGATGTGGGCGCCCATTTAATGACCAAGTACATAGAGACTTTCTTACGAACGCGAGGACTACTGGAGTGAACTCTCTACCTGCCTGGATACTCATCACCGCGACGTTGTTCTTTGGCTGGCGGCGCATACTATCGTATCTGCGCTACTACCAGCAGGAGGAATATTCAAGCAAACGGTTCTGGAGTTGGCTAAGGGCGAAGCGTGCCTTTGATACTCGTGGAACCCTCGCCGTTGTAGGAGTGGCAGCTCTTAGCTGGATCATCCCCCAATCTCCCCTGCATGTACTTATTGCCCTGCTTGGAGCTGCGGCCCTGTGTGCCATCGTTCTTGTAGTCGAAGAGGATCCACGCACCTCAGGCAAGATTAAATTAGCTCTCACTCAGCGCGCCTCAAAGATAGCGCTGGTTGCGTTTGGGGTGCTCGTTGCAGTCGCTCTGATCCCTCTCCTTGTTGGCTGCTCGACGTGTCACTCGGCGCGAGCACCACTGACCACTGCGGCCCTGTTTTCGATAGCGCTCGTTGAGCTTCCGCCACTTCTTCTGATGCTGGCAAACGCACTCCTGTGGCCAGCGGAAAAGGCTCTGCAGCAACTCTTCTACGATGATGCCAAGCGCATTCTACGTGAAGTTGACCCCTTCATTATCGGTATCACCGGAAGTTACGGCAAAACGGGAGCCAAAGCAGCTCTGGGCGAGCTGCTCAATCAGTGCCTTGGCCCTACCTTCTGGCCTAAGAAGAGCATCAATACCGTTATGGGTATCACCCGCTCTATCCGAGACACGCTGCGGCCGCACCATAAGTACGCAGTAATGGAGATGGGTGCCTACAACATTGGCTCTATTAAACGACTGTGCGCCTTTACCCCTCCCAAAGCATCCCTCGTTACCGCTGTGGGCATTATGCATCTTGAGCGTTTCGGCAGCCCAGAAAATGTGTACATCGCAAAGTCAGAGATCGCGCAGGCGCTTCCAACCGACGGAATACTCGTTTGTAACGGCGATAGCCCAAATGCGCGCCGGATGGCTGCGGAGCACAAACGGAACACAACGCGGCTCTATGGACTTGATACAGCAGCTGGCCATCTCGATTGCTACGCCAGTGATATCGTCTTTAGTGAAAAGGGCACATCATTTGTGATCCACTGGCAGGGCAAGAGTTATCCCGGCTCTACTCCGCTTCTTGGACGCCCGGCATTGCTCAATATCCTTGGGGCATTCACTATGGCGTGCGCACTGGGCGCCAGCCCAGAGTATGCTACAGCATGCCTGGCGAACCTAGAGCCGGTCGATAATCGGCTCGTGTTGGACCGTAGCAATTCGATCTCATACCTGCGTGATGCATACAACTCAAACCCCACCGGCTTTGAGGCTGCGCTTGAGGTGCTCAAAAGCCTTCCAGCCAAACAACGCGTCGTGATGACACCAGGGATGATCGAACTAGGCGATCAGCAGTTTGCGCAGAACAAGCGCTTAGCCTCTATTGCGGCTTCGGTGGCAGACCTGTTTATCGTCGTTGGCCATATTAATCGCGAGGCTCTCGTGGCGGGGCTTCGGGAATCACACTATTCTTCAGAAAAATTAGTGGTGGTTGATTCACGGGATGAGGCATTTTCGGTAGTTAATTCGCGCTGCTCACAAGGTGATCTCGTGTTGATCGAGAACGACCTTGGTGATCTGCTTGAAGGTAAGGTTCACTTTTAGAGATTCACAACATGAGCCCATGTACTCCAGGCATATCTAACCAAGGCACACATAACCGAGCACGTTTGCGAGTCGCGGTAATCTTCGCTGGACGCTCTGTTGAGCATGAGATCTCAGTTATCTCAGCGTTGCAGTTAATGACAGCGATGGACCCGGCCAAATACGAGATCATACCGGTTTACATCGCGCCGAATGGCTCATGGTACACCGGTGATAGTCTCTTATCGCGGTCATTCTACCGTTCTGTTCCAGGCGCGCTCTCGCAGCTTCAGGAGGTGACCCTCCTCCCCCGACCCGGCATCGGTGGGCTACTCAAGCTCGGCTCATCGTTTGACAACTCCGACGAGGCGCTTGAAGCAGAATCAAAGGTAATACCGGTCGATATCTTCCTTCCGGTGTTTCACGGCCAGTTTGGTGAAGATGGCTGCATCCAGGGACTCTTTGAGTTAGCCAACATACCGTACACCGGAAGTAACGTCCCCGCGTCAGCTATCACGATGAACAAATACCTCTGCAAGATGTACCTCAAAGAGCACGGCATCCCCGTTCTCCCAGCGATTATGGTACAGCGCCGCGAATCACAGCAGGAGCTGGAGAAGACAATTAATACTATCGTGTCAACAGAGTGCCTCAATACCTTTCCGCTCTTTGTCAAACCGTGCAACCTCGGCTCAAGCATCGGTGTTAGTCGAGTGTCAACACTCAGCCAGCTGGCACCAGCACTGGCCAAGGTTTTTCGTTACGATACGGTGGCGCTTATTGAGCCGTGCGTTTCACAGATCATGGAGATTAACGTCTCCATCCGCGATTACAACGGCGCCCAGGCCTCAGTAGTCGAGATCCCTGTATCAGAGTCAGGGGTACTGTCATACGAAGAGAAGTATCTCCGCGGTGGTGGCAAAAAGACCGGCGAATCTCAATCGCAAGGCATGGCTAGCTTGACTCGGGTGATTGATCCGCAAGACCTCGATGAGTCTCTGCGGTCACGTGTGATTGAATACGGAAAGAAGGCGTTCTCCCTCCTTGGGTGTTCTGGGGTAGCCCGGCTTGACTTTATCGTTGACCTCGCTACTGAGCAGCTCTACTTTAACGAACTAAACGCTTTTCCGGGAAGTTGTGCCTTCTACCTCTGGTCACGTTCAAAACCGCGAATCCTGTACACTGATCTGATCGATCAGATGATTGAGACTGGCCTAAAGACCTTTGCTGAACAGGCTTCTCTTGATAGAAACATAGGGCTTAAGGCTCTGAAGCAGTAGCTTGAGAAATCCATGGTGATATATGGTTGATAGCAAACAGAGCTCTAGCAACCGGTGTCGTGTCTGCGGAAAGGAGATCCCACAAGATCGTGATACTCACGGGGCGTTTTGCTCAGAGCGTTGTCGACTAAACGATCTATCGAAGTGGTTTGGCGAAAACTACAGAATCGCATCATCCCCAACCCAAGGGTCTTCCGAGGATGATGGAGAGAGCGCGAATTAAATGTAGAGACGTTTCTCGGTTAAAATCGCGTCGCGTTCAGCTTGTCCACACAGGTTTGCTGAATCTGACCGTGCTGAAGGCACTGGCTGAGATCGACTTCTGGACGGTATAGAAAATGCAGCAAGACCCACGCAGCGCAGAGGAGCATTCCTCCGCAGAGCGCCAGCTGAGTGCCTTTTTGCTTGAAAACTCCCTGACCAGGTATTACACGCTGCCATAATTGGAAGTAGTACAATCCATAGATGGCTAGCCCTGCTGCGACGACATTCACCATGAAGCCAAAAGGGATCCCCCAGAACCTTTTAGCCGCTACGATCAGTGCCGCTGCAAGCACTAACCTGACTATCGGCAATACACCCCGCGAGGGGTGAAGAGCGTGTGCACACACCGTGACGTACTGAATTAGAAGTACCACCCACGAAGAAACGCACACCATCACCGCACTGCCAATCGCGGCGATACTCTGAGTGGCAGCACCGCTGAGGCGCAGGATCGGCCGGAGAAAGATCCCAACTGTAGGCAGGAGCAAAAGCAGTGCGATAGCGCCGCCCCAGCCGCCGGGTACGAGCTGTGTAACGGATTGCAATGAGGAGGATGCCTCTCGAGTTGCTTGTTCGATGATTCTAGAAATTGAGTCCATAAATCAAACTAGGGGCATACATTCAACGCCTGAAGGTTAGTGCATACCCTTTCCTCACGTTATTAGATATTTTCTGTTCGATGTAGCATTACAGCAGGGCATGGCAGTTCTCCCGCTATCTACTCTAAATCGCTGAAAGGTTCGATAAGGATACCAGTGCCCAGGGCAGAGCAATTCTCGTCCATTTTAAAAAATGAACGAGAATAGCTGGGCGAGCGCAACTTGGCTCCGCTAAGATTGCGCTCGCCCTGCTCTTGCGAGTGATTTCTTTTTCAAAAATCACTCGCGCAGGGTTTAAGATCCGCTAGATCTGTGAGGCCAAAAATCGCTTTCCTATGCTAGCCTTAGGCGGCCTCTGCTGCTCTACCTGGAGTTGAAGCGCTCTTCTTATGTGAGGCGCTCCTAGGTCTACGACGGTGCACGCAGCGCCGGCGAACAGTCGGCTCCACCACGTAGTCATCCGACGCTTCATCCTCGACATTTATCACGCCGTAGTCTTCTTTATTCATAACAACACGCAACTCTTCGTGAAGAGTGCTAAGGGCTTTCTTCTTCACCCGCGATATGTGGCAGCGGCTGTATCCCAAGGCTGCGGCGATATCGATGATCTGTTGCTCGTGAACAAAGATGCGCTTGACGATCTCCCGCTCCAAGTCGTCAAGCTTTTCGCACGCGCTCGTACTTCTCGTCGTGAGTTCCTTCCTCCACAGCGCCTCATCCGGCTGTGGGATACCCTGACTCGAAACGGCCTCCGCTAACTCTATAGCATTGAGAGTCCCGCTGGTGTACGAAGGCCGCTCTCCATCGTCAAAGGCTGACTCAGAAAGTTCGGCGATGGCATTTGGAATCACTGTCGACGATGCCGCAGCCGTTACCGCTCTCACTAAATTTCCCTTGAGGTGATAGAAGAGGAAGGTCATAAAGGTTGCTCCCTTGAAAGGGTCAAAGCGCTTTACCGCCTCGCAAAGGGAAAGGTCGACTATGCTATCAACTTCCTCAATATCTAAACGTGAGTGCCATCGTCGTAGGATACTTCGCCCTAACTTACGAGCTTTGAGTCGATACTTAATAATAAGCGCCTCCTGCTGATACGGTGTTGGCTCTGCTTTCACTACCTCCCGTATGTGCGCTCGCTTAGCCTTTGAACTGGTGTGTACTACCGCCTTTGCATTCTTAATAAGCTTTAGCTTCGGTCGTCTTGTCGTCGATGCGCGTCCCTTTGCTGCTCTCTTTGCCACGGTGCCCCCTATCAAGTAGGTGTCGTTATTTCAGCGGTCTACTACCTACGGGCAACCAACTAGCCGCCCGTTGACTTCTCCCTCATGTCTGCACGGGCCTGTACAATGCTTCAGGCAATCGCATAACTATCTGGTTTCATTTTGCTTTTTAGTAGTAAAAACTATTAATGGTTAGACCTCTTACATTCCGATAAACTACGTGGAACGGGGAAGGTGGATGCCAAACAGTGGGCAAACGCTAAAAACCCCGCATATTCACTATGTTGAGGGATCAGGACGCGACTATGACAACCGACGCAGAGACCGAAAGCCCGGCCCGCCTTAGTGAAGAAGAGGCCAACGCTCTTGTAGTGGAGCATCAGGGATGGGCTGAGAGCATTGCACGAGCTGTTGCCCGTGGGTGGAACATGGATTGGCGCCTTGATGGGCTTGACGGAGCGGCGATGGAAGCTCTGATATTCTGCTCACGACGCTTCGACCCTAGTCGCGGCATCCCCTTTAAGGGATACGCTCGAAAGCGGATTCATGAAGCATCGACAGACGCAGCGCGCAAGACGAAGGGTTGGCTTCGTGGCAGCGGAGGGAAGGCATCCGCCGAGGCGAAAGCCCGTGAGGTATCGGCAGAATTGTACGGGGTCTTTCCTGAGCTGCGAGATGGTTACCTCCCCGCACAAGACTCCGGCGGTGGAGACGACAGTGATCAACGATCCGCTATCCGCGAACTCCTTATCGGAGCAAGCGTCATAGCAACCCGCCAAGCCGCTGCGACCGACCCACTTCCGGATGAACTGCTCGACTACCGTAGAATGGTGACCGTTATGGCGGCACTCGAACCAACACACCAGTGGCTGCTTTACCGGGTATACTGGGATGGAATATCATTGAGGAACGTCGCAGTTGAGTGGGATACCGACGGGCTAAATGTGATGCGCGAACACAAAGTTCTCTTGCTCTACCTGCAAAAGAGCATGGCGTTGGGCAAACCAGCCCCCAAACCTAAGGTGCGCCCAGGCTTGAAACCGCTGATGCAAAAATTCCAAAAACAAGGCTCAAAAGGTCCGTTTGCAGATGTCTTAGCAAGCACGGAGGCAGGCAGGGAGGTCGTGAGCTAGCTCTTGTTGAAGATCCGCGGAAGGTAAGTGACTGACTTATTGTATCAGGGTATGTATGACAGGTAAGAAAGACGATAAAGAGGGCGTAGGAAAGATCTCCAGAACTGGAGCAACCAAGGGGGTTAAGGCAACGGAGGCCGTCTCAGAGGTTGAACGCGTCAAAGGTGCGGAGGCAATAAAGGGCGTCTCAGCCATATCACGAGTACAAGCAACAGCCGGGGTGGCCGGTATACGCCTCGAACAACGCGAAAAGTTGCTCAGCATGGTATCGCAAGAGGCAGAGAAGCTCGCCGCACAGGGCCTCATCCCTAAGAGTCAGCGCGAAGTCGTTGAAAAAGCCGTTCAGATGGTAATCGATGCAGCCATCATCGAAAGAGCAGATGAAGAGTCTGGTAAAAAGAAGTAACAAACCCACCCTTTCGCATTTTTATCCTTACTACGATTGACGATGAAAGACCGATCCGCATCTCCCCCAAATCCTCAGGAGTCGCAGGTATCCGACCCAGCTCAAAAGGCACTGATTATCAACCTCGACGATTCTCGCTATGGCACCCTCGCAGAGATCGGCGCAGGTCAGGAGGTCGCTAGCTGGTTCTTTCGTGTGGGGGCAGCATCGGGAACGATCGCCAAATCGATGTCGGCGTACGACATGACCTTTAGTGATAGTATCTATGGAAAAACGGGGCGCTACGTCTCCAAAGAGCGTCTCTTTGCCATGCTCGACCATGAGTACTCACTGCTGATTGAGCGGCTCGCGCCAGCACGTGGGTCGACGACAGGGTTCTTTGTCTTCGCAGATACTGTATCAGCTCGAAACTTCGCTGGTACAAATGAGTGCCACGGCTGGATGGGGGTTCGATTTCAATCAACCCCAGGGGCGCAACCAGACCAAATCGTAATCCACGTGCACATGAACGACAAAGATAACGTGCGCCAGCAAGAAGCATTAGGCATTCTTGGAGTGAACCTACTCTTCTCGGCATTCTACCGTAGCGACAGCACAGCTCATATGCTCAGTGGACTCGCTGACGGTATGGATGCAGGTCGGGTTGAGGTAGACTACATCGAGGTGTCCGGCCCGTCGTTTGGGGACGTCGATCCTCGACTCATAAACGTATCTCTTCTTCGTTCTGGCCTCGCGAGCGCAGTGCTGTTTGACACGCATCAGCAACCGATCCCCTCAACTGAGTTTTTTCATAAGCGGCCGATCCTACTTGAGCGTGGAACATTCCGAGCCCTTCATCAGATGTTTCCCGGACTCACTCAGGCATGCCAGCGCGAGCTCAGGAATGTGGCTGGGGCTGGGGCAAAGGAGGCGGCCTACGTTCTGGAGATAACGCTTAACAATATCTTGCGCACTCAACAGTCTACCGACGATGAAGTATTAGCGGTGGTCGGACAACTATGCGGACACGGGCACAACGTTCTCGTGAGCAACTACTCTGAGTTCTTCCACCTCACGCAGTACCTGCGACGCTTCTCGCAGCTCCCGATAGGATTCATTGTCAGCGTGGCGCTGCTCCCGCTGCTTCTTGAAGACGAGCGCTACTCGCTGCTCAAAGGAGGCGTGCTTGAGGCGTCGGCCCGCCTCTTTCAGCAACAGGTACACTTACTGGTATACCCAGTTGACAGCAAGCTCTTTAAGTTCTACCTCGAACTGATTAAATTCGACGTATCAAAGGTGCGAGTCCCGCGTGAAGGGATGGTCTTTGCAAAAAACCTCACCCTGCAGGATGTCAATAATCATCTTCTGCGATATCTGATAGATTCAGGGATCGTCGTTGACGTGGCCGTGGATTAATCCGTGTAGTCTACTTCCTGGTCAGGCAAGTAGGGCATCGCAATTTTCGCGCTATATACTTGAAACTACCAGAAATTTCGATCGGGATACGAATGCGCGGGCCAGCGATTCAAAACTCAATAAAAACATCTATGCCCGCGCATTTGTGGCCCATTACAATGAACGAGAATTGCGAGGCAGTGTCACGCGAGGCACATCCTTGCATGTCTCATGCCTTCGGGTTTATCAGTTGCCGGCAGCCACAACAGCTACCAAAAAGTCGCGATAAAGCATCGCTGTTTTGCCGCTCTGCCCTAGCGCTGAAGCAACACAACAGCAGAGGCTAGTAGCCCCTCACCTCGTCCAACAAAACCCATTTTTTCCGTGGTAGTAGCTTTGATTGCGATGCGTTCAGAGTCACATCCCAGGATAGCACTCAACGTAGCTTGCATCTTCGCTACATGAGGTTGCAACTTTGGAGCCTCTGCAAGCACAGTCATGTCGGCGTTAACTAACGACCAGCCTCTCCCGACGAGATGCTCCCATACACGCGTGAGAAGCATGCAACTATCAGCATCCTTTAACGCCACCTCTGTGTCTGGAAACTGGGTGCCGATATCGCGTTGACCCGTGGCACCTAAAAGCGCGTCGATCAACGCATGAACGAGCGCATCTGCATCGGAGTGCCCATCCAAACCTCTGGCGCTCTCAATCTGCACACCACCGAGAATACACCTACGCCCTTCTTTAAACGGGTGTATATCAATTCCATGCCCTATGCGTAGTTCTGTCATATACTAGATACCATACTCGTAACACGTACGCTCCTAACATAGGCGCTCAGAGAGACTGAATCAATCTGTTCTATGGCGTAAGGCCAGACTCCTGGGCAGGGCGTCGCAATTCTCGTCCATTTTAAAGGATCACAAATGAATAGGAATAGCTGTTTTTATTGGGGTTTGCAGCGCTAGTCCGCGCATTTCTATCCTGATCGAAACTTCCTGCAGTATTGAGTAGGTAGCGGGAGAATTGCGATGCCCTGGTCGCTCGGTGCGGCATTTTGCCCCATTTACTGGCTCTCGTTAGATTGGCTATAAACCGGGTGTTAAAAACAGCTGGACATGTTAAAAACAGCTGGACAGGAGAAAAATATGAGAGTTACAGGCCTTCGCAATATCGTGGCAACCTTTGTCCTCGGCACTCTTTGTGCCGCCTGTGGTGGTGGTGGCGGCAGCTCCGACGGGACCGTCATTCAGGGAACACTCACCCAAAGCGGAATCGGCCACAGCGCCGCTATCGCCCCAAAACACTCATCCGGCGAGCGCATAGAGGAGGTCAAAGTCTGCGTACTATCCGAGTGTTCGATCACTGATGGCGAGGGCCAGTGGGGTGTGAACGTACAGAATTTCGCCGGCGGTGAGGTAGCGGTAACGGTCAATGGACACGGGATAGACTCCCAGACCACCGTATCTCTCCCAGCAACCGCTCGTGACGTAGTGATCGATTTGGGCCGCGATGGCAATGTGATCACCGTTGACAAGCTCCTTATCGACGGCGAGGATCACACTGGCCACGACCACGAGCACTCTTAGTGGACGTAGGTGTCTCAAGCAAGCGAGTCGGTCACCGTGAATAGTAATTGACCGGCGGTATGGGAAACTCTCGATGACACTCAACAGCCGCTTCGCTCGTATCATCGTCGCTATATGCGCATGTAAGGCGGCTGTTGCCTCCGCCTGCGATCCTTGCGGGCTGCATAACTCCGTGCAGGTTCCAGGGTTGATCAATACGATGAGGTCGACCGGGCTGTGCGCCGGATCGGTTACCGTGGGCATGCAACAACAACTGAGCACCTTTAAAGTTCGGGATGAGAATGATCTACGGACGACTGAGGGTGATTTAGAGCTCATCAAGACTCTCTCGGTCACGCAGGTCTCGGCTGGATACAACTTGAGCAAGTCGGTAGCTGCTCAAGTGAACGTACCGTTTATCATTCGCAACTACGATACGTTTCAGAGGTTTCGGCGAGTAAACGAAACCGAAGCTGGCTTCGGTGACATGAGCCTCAATACCACCTACTCTCCCTACTCCCACAACGACGTCGACAGTCGAGTTTTCGTCGCGGCGATTGGAGGAGTTAAGCTGCCAACGGGCGATACGGGCGCTCTCACACGGGTAGCTTCAGAGGACCCGACCACCGTCGATCAGCGGATTCAAGGACGCGGACTTACCCTAGGAACAGGCTCGGTAGATATCCCTCTCGGCTTAGTCTCCTACGCTCGCGTAGGTAGGCTCGTGGGATTTACGAGCGCGCAGTACACGATGCGCGGTGAGGGTGCGGCTGAGTATCGTTTTGCAAATGATTTCGTCTGGAACGCAGCGCCGGGCTACATGTTCTTGTTGGGAGAAGACGAGAGCCTCTCGTTCTCGCTCGTCATGTCCGGCGAACACAAGGGAGACGATCGCCTCAACGGAGCTCCACTACCAAAGACCTCTGCAAATAACCTCTACCTCGGGCCAGAGCTCTTCTACTCGAACAGCAACGCCCTCTCACTTCAATTAGCTATGGATCTCCCCGTTGCTCTCGATGTAGGAGGGGCTGCCGTTCAACCTGAAACGCGGTGGCGAGTTGCTGTGAGTATAAGTTTTTAGCGTATCCTCTATCCTCAAGCCCGACTACAAGCCTCTACCAACTTGAGGTCACCAGGCTCTGTCACCTTGATGTTCAGCCGATCACCGACAACCGCGCGTACTGGGCGGATCCTCGCGACCAACGATGCATCATCCAAGGCTACAACGCCCTCGCGTTTGGCTTCCTGGTGTGCGCGCATCAGATCACTGAGCAGAAATCCCTGGGGCGTCTGAACTGACCACAACGATTCCCGGTCTACATACTCTGCCAGATGTCCAGCCACATCGACTCGACACGTTGAATCGACCACCCGCACCGCAGCTGTTGCAGCTCCGTATTCCTCCACGCCTCGGAGAACGCGATCGACTACGTCACTTGTCACGCAGCAGCGCGCGGCATCGTGAACGAGCACCGGAAGCGTTGACGAGCCTCCTGTGATGGATGCCAGGTGCTCTACCCCGAGCCGCACGGACTCCTGGCGAGTTTCGCCTCCATCAATTATCGACAGATCGCGAACACCATCCAATACTCGCTCAAAATCCTCTCGCCATGCACGAGGAACGCATACGACGATGTGAATACAGCTTACCTGATCGACAAATATCTTCACCGTCCTCTGCAGAATCGAAAACGTGCTAGAGCCATCAGCTATAGGAAGTAGCACCTTAGGTACAGAGGCCCCCATACGGCTTCCGCTCCCGGCCGCTGGTATCACTACTCCAAAGGGCATATTGAAAAACTAGGCAAAAAGCGCTCGGAGCTCTCCCACCACCTTATCGTGTGGCCGAGCCTTAGCGATTGCAATCTCTGAAACGAGCAAGCCTTCAGCCGTATCGAGCATCTTCTTCTCGCCGAACGAAAGTTCCTTGTCTGCGCTCAAAACAAGCAAGTCCCGCAGCACTACCGCGATCTCGAATACGGATCCTGTTTTAATCTTCTGTGAATACTCGCGGAAGCGACGATTCCAGGTCTGTGTATCGATCTTAAAATCACGATCCTTCAGAATCGAGAACACCTCTTCGATCGCTTTCTTATCGACGATCTTTCGCAAACCAACAGCGCTCGCTTGTGATACCGGAACCATCACCTTCATTCCGCTGTCGAGGATCTTGATATTGTATATATGGTGCTCCTGACCACCCAATACCGTTGTGCGGATCCCCTCGATCTCGCCAACTCCGTGGCCTGGATACACTATCTTGTCACCTGTCTTGAACGTGATGGCGCTGACTACCTGACCCTGCTGAGCACCCACCTTGTCCGCCCCCGTCTTTGTCGCGACAATCGGGGCAGCTGGGGTACTCTCTACCGAGAATCTCCCTGTGATTACCTTGCTTCCATGCGACGAAGGCTCCGAGCGGCTTATCTTGGTCGCTGGAACTTTGCTGGCAGCATCTCCCTTCGGGTTCGCCTTCTGTACGAGCGACAGTGAGCTGGTTTTAGTGCTGAGCGTAATTACCTCAGCCTTCTTAACCAAGCGCGAAGATGTTAATCGCTCTGTTACGGAAACCTTTGTGGCAACGATCGCCTTAGAAGAATTCACTGTTTCTTTAGCGCCTTTAACCGCTGTAAGCTTAGGTGCTGGTTTAGAAGCTTTAGCACGCGTACCGGGGGGTTTGCTTCCGAGACGTACGACGTTGTTCGTCGACTTCGCCTTGTTGGTTGTCGCTTTTGTTGACTTGGAACCTGTCGATTTGGATTTCAAGGCGTCTCCCCTCCATTAGGACGGATGGCTGCCGAACGATAGTGCGCACCGCCCAGCTCCTTGAGAGCTATTTCGTCTGCGCGACGGTCATTCTGTGTTTCTTAAAACCGTGCTCGTGCGGCGTATGCCCTCGATCATCACGATTTATCCACTGCCACCGATGGTGGATGATACCGCACTAGACCCCTATTCGTCAAACGGCGGTCCGAGGGCGCACGTTATCAGAATTAAGCGTTTTCCAGGCTGAGGCCGCTTCCCGCAGTGAAGAGCACCCATGCTGCCTCATGAAGGATAGTAGACCTAAATTCAACGACTTGACAAAGCCCGGACCACCATACACAAGTCCGGTATAGACCTGCACCATGTCTGCTCCGGCCGCCAACATCGCGAGAACATCGTTGTGGGTCGAAATACCACCTACTCCGATCAGTGCGATGCGGCCCTGCAAACGGTCTGCGATAAACCGAACCACCTCAAGCGAACGGTTGAATAGTGGCGTTCCTGAAAGCCCGCCAACTTCATCAATCCGCGTTGTGAGTCCAACTCTACCTATCGTTGTATTCGTGGCTATCACTCCGGCCATTCCACTCTCGAAACAACACTCAAGCACCTCTTCGATGGCCTCAAATGTGAGATCGGGAGCCACTTTTACAAAGATTGGCTTCCGAAGTGTGTTCAATCCCTGAAGAGCTTCGAGTAGTGCAAGTAATCGATCGCGCTCCTGAAGCTGCCTGAGCCCAGGAGTGTTCGGCGAAGAAACGTTGACTGTAATGTACTCTACGTGCTGGTGAACGCGCGCGAACGAATAACAGTAGTCATCCACTGCCTTCTCTAACTCGGTCACCTTGGACTTGCCAATATTCATGCCGATAATCGGCAATGATGCGAATCGCCCTCGCACCGCCTTCAAGCGCTTCTCGATCTCATCAGCACCACCGGATGGAAAGCCCATACGATTGATCAGCGCCTTATCCGCCACAAGTCGGAAGATACGCGGACGAGGATTTCCCGGTTGCGCTAACGAGGTTACCGTGCCCAATTCAATATGCCCGAACCCGAGCGCATTCCATAGTCCGAGCAATTCAACATTTTTGTCGAAACCGGCTGCTAATCCTACAGGATTGTCAAACGAAAGTCCGGCGACACTCACCTTGAGTCGCGCATCATTGACCACAAAACGCGACCGCATGAGCTGCGATACGAGAGGCCAATTCGTGACCCGGCACACACTACGCATGAGATCGTGGGCGCTCTCCGGATCAAGGCTGAAGAGGAGTGGTTTAATGACATAGTCGTACATGATAGGGCTTCCGAAAAGACACACGAACGTGCTAACTCCGTAACAATAGAGCAGCTTGGGGGCAAAACCAACTGGCAAACCAACACCCGATGTTAGGACGATTACGTCGGTCCCTGTGGGCCTTGCCGTAATTCTTCATACCGCATCGTTATTGCATCCTCGCCGTTATCAGAATAGTAGTGCTTACGGACTCCAGCTACCTGGAACCCGAATCTTCGGTACAGCCGCTGCGCACCTTGATTCGATACCCGAACCTGAAGAGTTATCACCCGCACGTTATCTACCCGGGCAATACGCTTGAGATCTTGAAGAAGCACCTGCCCCAGGCCTTGGCCGCGATACTCCGGTGCCACACCGAACGACACGAGGTGTGCTTCATCCATAACCACATGAGCGATCGAGTACCCAACTAATGTATCACCAACAAAGACACCACGAACTCGCGCCGCTGGATTTGAAAGCTCCTGAACAAAGAGTCGCTCCGACCACGATTTCGGATTCCAGGACGCATCTATCTCGACCAATCTCTCCAGCCACAAATGCGAAACCGGCGCTACCTGGGTCTCCCCATAGTGAACGCCGGTCTCCATTTTTCCTGCTTTTGGATTACTCACCTATCCCCCGATCTCAAATTCCTTCGAGAGTCATCCGGGAAGAGTCAGCGGCACTACAAAGCAGCCTTCGCCTTCTCGGCAACAACCGCGAACGAAGCCGGATCAGTGAAAGCCAACTCAGCTAGCACCTTACGATCAAGCTCAACCTGAGCCTTCGTCAATCCACGAATGAGTGCGCTGTAGCTCAAGCCGTTGATCCGCGCTGCTGCGTTAATGCGGACGATCCACAGACCACGGAAGTCGCGCTTTTTAGCACGACGATCACGGTACGCATACTGCAACGCCTTCTCCACTGAACGCTTAGCGAGCTTAAAGCAATCACTGCGACGCCCCCTAAATCCTTCGGCGAGCTTCAAACGTCTCTTGTGGCGACGTCGACTGGCATATCCTCGTTTAACCCTCATGTCATCCTCTCTTTGAAATCAGATACACTACTTAAAAATCGAACTATGTCGTTTCAGCAACTATAACGCTGCAAAACCTACCCGTACGGCAACTGACGACGGACAGCTGATGCATCCGTATCAGCAACGAGCTTGTTCTTACGCAGATTTCTTCTGCGCTTTGGACCCTTGGTTGATGTCTTGTGCGAGTGGTGCGCACCACCGCGCTTGATAGTCCCCTTCTTGTTAATAGAGAACTTCTTAGCCGCTGTGCGGTTTGTCTTAATCTTAGGCATAGAACTCCTTGCGAAACCTGATAGTTATTACACGTTCCGTGTGCCCGAATCAAGGCCACGAGGACCGAAATAAGGGCACCACAATCCTGGTGCCCTCACAGGCCTGCTCCTCAAACAGGAGCCAGAACTCAGCGGAAGTAGCTGAATCGATTAGCACTACCAGCTCTGTACCGCATATAAACGTTTAACGTGAACAACGAGAGCATATCTGCCCTCCCCTGATTCCACTAGGCGCGCACAGATTCGAACTGTGGACCTCTTGCCTGTCAAGCAAGCGCTCTAACCAACTGAGCTACGCGCCTTCAATAACGTTGGGCCGCGAGTATAGTCCAGGAAATCAGAGTGTTCAAGCCGCCGGAGCTTCGGGGCCCTTAAAAACACTGAAGGTCTTCAGCAAATCGATGGCCCGCTGGAACTGGGGATCCTTTCTCGCCCACTCACCGATATCCTCAGTCTCCGGATTAATTGCCGACACATCCGGTGGAACATCGGGAGTCTTGTTGAGCTTACGCATGGTGTCACCATCACCCTGGTCTCGAGGCCGACTGCTTGGATTCGCAATGGCACCAGGGAGATCCTCCTCTCGAATCTCCGGAAATTGGCTTTTTTTACCCTGATTAGCGTCTCTATCAGGACGCGGCGCAACATCGACCTCGATGTCGGGCTTAACCCCACGCGCCTGGATTGAATTGCCACTCTTAGTGTAATACAGCGCTGTAGTGAGGGTGAGCGCACCTCCGTTCTCGAGAGGAGTTATCGTCTGGACCGACCCCTTACCGAAGGTCTGCTGGCCAAGTATCAACGCCCTTCCATGATCCTTAAGCGCTCCAGCAACGATCTCGGATGCAGATGCAGATCCAGAATTGACGAGCACTATCATAGGATAGTCAGGCTCAGTTCCCCGAGCGTGGGCAAAGAACTTCTGTTTTTGCGCTTCGACACGACCATCGGTGTAGACGATGACCCCTTCTTTGAGGAACATATCGCTTACCTTAACGGCCTGCGCCAACAATCCACCCGGATTATTTCTAAGGTCAAGGAGCAACCCCCGCAATTCGGGTAACGAGCTATCTTTCGTCAAAGCTTTCAGGGCGTCTTTAAGGTCATCAGCGGTGTGCTCCATGAACTGGCTCACCCTGACGTAGCCGAAACCATCCCCAAGATAACGGGCCTTTACACTTCGCACGGCTATCACGTCACGAACGATCGTAACATCGATAAGGTCAGAGATCCCATTCCTGCTCAGCGAGATCTGGATCGGACTGCCTTTCGGCCCGCGCAAGCGCTTGACTGCGTCAACCAACGAGAACTCTTTCGTGAACTTGCCATCTATCTTAACGATTATATCGCCGGGCTTAACTCCAGCCTTCTCTGCCGGAGATCCCTCCATCGGCGCCACGACAACCAGCAACCCCTCTTTGATTGTAATCTCTATACCAAGCCCACCAAACTCGCCCTTCGTCTGAACTTGGAGGTCCTGGTAGAAATCAGGATCGAGGTATCCGCTGTGGGGATCAAGCGTCCCCAACAGACCTTTGATTGCACCCTCCACGATCTTCTTGTTTTCGATATCGCTAACATAATCGCGCTTCACAACGGAGAGGACGTCGGTGAACACTTTGAGCTCTTCGAAGAGATTCGATCTCCCCGATTCGCGCGCGCTCACCTCCGGCAGATCACGCCCTCCAAAGACGAGCGCTGCTCCGAACATCAAACACAAACCGCTGAGCAACTTTTCACGAGTTGTTAAACCCGACACTCCGACCCCTTCTCTCTACTCGCGCTAGACAACCACTGCAGCATCATCAATTTGATGCTCCCTATCCAGCTACAGCACCGCGTCAATCACGAAATGCTCTCAGGTGAAGACTCGTCCCGCTATTCGCTCAGAGTACCCGCGCAAACAGACGTCCGCCTCCCTTTTGCAAATCTGATCACCACCTCGTACGAAAGTAACCGATTGAGTCCAGGATAACAAGCAAATTCAGATGTTTTTACGAAAAAATTCAAATAGCTATCCCTGTTTGTCGAGCACGCTGTCTTACACTACCACTGGCTGCGCTCGCCACAAAACCCGGGCGAGCCAAACGCGGCATCGCCGATGCAGGCCATGTAAAGAAAGAACAACGCCGCATCGGCCAATGGAAACCGTCTGAGAGCCTGGTTTTTTAGTGGCGCACGATGCTCTAACTCCTAGTTGCACTCCGTCTCTTGGTTCCGGCTCGTCCGGGTTATAGGTCACCTAAGAGAAAATACGAGGATCAAAAATTAGATCTTGCCTACTGGTGAGACTGCGGTAGCCTTCGGCCGTACTGATTTTCCCAAACCCTCGGAGATATCTTATGACAGGTACCCTTCTCGGTCTCGACATCGGCAGTTCCTCGGTAAAGGGGGTAATCCTCGACCTAGCATCGGGCAAAGCCCTAGCTCACGCGTCATCGCCAGCTACCGAGCTGGCGATATCAGCTCCCGTGATGGGGTGGGCCGAACAGCATCCAGACCTCTGGTGGGAGCACGTGTGCAATGTAATCGCAGCTCTCCGCGCTCACAACCCAGCTAGCCTGAAGAGTCTAAAAGCCATCGGAATCGCGTATCAGATGCATGGGCTCGTCCTGGTCGATGCACAAGCCAGACCTCTGCGCCCTGCTATCATCTGGTGTGACAGTCGTGCTGTTTCATACGGCGAGCGAGCATTTACAAAGCTCGGCTCTGATGCCTGCTTACGCACATTTGGTAACTCACCCGGAAACTTTACCGCTGCAAAACTTGCCTGGGTCAAGGAGAACGAGCCGGAGATTATGCGTCAGGCCGTTCATTTCATGCTTCCTGGGGACTACATAGCCTTGAAGCTCACCGGCAAGGTCGGCTCAACCCGCTCGGGGCTCTCTGAGGGGGTTATGTGGAATTTTGCGACCCAAACGGTCGCCACTGACGTGCTCGCAGCGCTTGACCTACCCCCTGAGCTGGTCCCACCGATCGGAGATAACGTAGGAGTGTTCGAAGGGGTTCGTCCTGATGTGGCCAGGGAGCTCGGGTTACCACCTGGGGTTCCGGTCACCTACCGAGCTGGAGATCAACCAAACAACGCCCTTGCTCTCAATGTTTTGCGACCTGGTGAGGTTGCAGCAAATGCCGGAACTTCAGGTGTCGTCTATGGAGTTACGAGTCAGCTCGGTGTTGATCCACGCTCACGGGTCAATAACTTTCTCCACGTAAATAGCACTCCCCAAGATCCTCGCATCGGCGTACTGATGTGCGTCAATGGAACCGGGAGCTTCTATCGTTGGGTTCGCTCTACTTTTACCCCGACAACCGCGTACGAAGAGCTAAACAGGCTCGCCGAGAGCAGTCCCGTCGGCGCTCACGGACTCATTGGCATCCCCTATGGTAACGGAGCCGAGCGCACGCTGGGCAACGCCTCACTCGGTGCATCGTTTGAGCAGATCGATCTCAACCGACACACGCTCGGTGACGTGCTTCGGGCAACTCAGGAAGGGATAGTTTTTGCACTGTGCTATGGGGTGGAGATTATGCGAGGCATGGGGCTTACCCCCACCCGTGTCCGAGCCGGGAATGCGAACATGTTCCAGAGCCCCGTCTTCTGCCGCACCTTTACCACGACCCTCGATGTACCCCTTGAGCTCTATACGACTGATGGAGCAGAGGGTGCGGCTCGAGGGGCTGGGATCGGAGCAGGACTTCTCTCCTACTCAGATGCCTTCGCGGGTTTGCGTAGAGAGCTCACTATCGAGCCACATACCGAGTCACGTGCCGCAACTCACGAAGCGTACCAGCGGTGGAAGCATGTGGTAGAACACAATCTTGTGTCTCACGGTTGATGAAACACGCGATACCCGTTTACCTTTGCTGTTATAGCGGAGACGAACTGACCTTCTTTTATATAGGAGAATGTAAACCCTGCGCGAGTGATTTTAAAAAAATCACTCGCAATAGCAGGGCGAGCGCAATCTTGGCGGAGCCAAGTTGCGCCGTACAAGATAAAAAACACTCGGGCTGCAGAAAGGGGCTATCTAGGTGTTGAAAAAGGGAGCTATTCACCAGAAAAAAACAAGTTAGCGGAAGTATGCGATTAAAACAGGCATTTTTGCGGGACTTTCTTTCTTGTCATCCCCTAATCGGGGATGCGATGTTTTGGTGAATAGTTAGTTTTTTCCACCCCGGATAGCCTTCCGCAAATCCGCCCCTTAATAGGGGCTTACGTGAAAGAAATGGATTATGCTGAATAGTTACAAGACAAACGGTATTAATATCGCTATTGCTTCACTCGTGAACGAGGCCGGCTACAGCCGCTGGTATGGACACGATATGCAACCGAGAGCGTACGATAACGAGACACAAGCGCTCGACCGCGTGTTGCGTAGCATACTCTCGTGGGATGCATGCCAGAAAGGAGCTGCAGAGCTAAACCTCAAAGACCTGAGCAAAGCTCTCTCAGCCAGAGAGACAGGTCGCGTTGAGGACATGACGCGTCATGCTGTCGTAAGTGCGCACAAGCATTTCGACGTGCTCTACAAGGGATAGCGAACGTTTCGTAGTTGGACGTTGGACACAGTTGGGGGGAAA
The DNA here is from genome assembly GCA_044360225.1 of Bdellovibrionota bacterium. Classification (GTDB taxonomy): domain Bacteria; phylum Bdellovibrionota_C; class UBA2361; order UBA2361; family OMII01; genus OMII01. The sequence continues at coordinate 22,293 of JBIKKR010000022.1, forward strand.
TGAATCCCCCAGACCTGTTCGGCCTTTTTTATTTTCTCCATAGCGCTCGGGCTACGAGTACAGTAATCTTCGTAGCGGTCCCGGAATGGGCATGTACGGCGGTTTCACGACGAGGGTGTGCCGCGGAATATCTGCACTATCCACGATCCCCTGACCTTCACGATATTTCACTTCACGATATTTCAGTAGTACCGATGTCCGCGCTCAAAGCTCCACTCACGCCGCCGAGCACCCCACCTGCCCAACCTGACATTAAACTACGACCCTGGCAACAGGAGGCGTTTGGCGTGTACCGAGACTGTGTGCTCAGACGTGAACGCACAGTGCTTGTCGAAGCTACTCCAGGTGCCGGTAAAACGACAGCAGCGTTAGTCCTGGCTCTGCACCAGAGAAACAAACAGGGGGCGCGTCGCATAGGTATTGTGGTACCAACGGCGCACCTCAAGATTCAGTGGGCTCGCGCCGCGCTAGAACTAGACCTTCACCTCGACAGCTCGTTCTCAAGTAGTCGTGGAGCGCTCACGGAAGACTACGCTGGGTTTGTCGTTACGTACCAGCAGGTTGCACAAAAGCCAGCCCTCTTTAAACGCCTCACACAGGACTCGTGCATCATCCTCGACGAAGTGCATCATGCTGGAGATGGACTCTCATGGGGTGATGGACTACGTACTGCATTCCACGAAGCTCGATTCATCATCTGTCTCAGTGGGACCCCGTTTCGGAGTGATAATTCACCGATACCATTTGTCACCTATGATGATCAGGGTTTCAGCGTCCCCGATTACTCATACCCCTACAGTCGTGCAGTTGAGGACGGAGTCTGCCGTCCGACGGCATTCTTCACCTATGCCGGAGAGGTTGCCTGGCGGGAGGAGGCTGGCGATGTTCGCGCCTGGTTCTCGGATGAGCTCGACTATATCGGGCAATCACGACGTCTACGTGCCGCGCTCGATCCGGCAAGTGGCTGGATTGAACCAATGCTGCGGGACGCTCATGAGATGCTTATTAAAACCAGAGTTGACCAGCCTAACGCTGCTGGCCTACTTGTCGCTGCAGATCAAACCAGCGCACGTCGACTGGCTAAACTATTAAGCTCCATCACCAAGGTATCACCTGTTGTTATTCTCTCAGATGAACCCGAAGCTGCGCGCAAGTTGAAGCGCTTTCGAGACTCACAGGAGCCTTGGCTGGTGGCGTGCAACATGGTGAGCGAGGGAGTGGATATTCCGCGACTGCGGGTGGGAGTCTACGCCACAACGGTGCGAACCAAAATGTACTTCCGCCAGTTTCTCGGCCGGATTGTTCGTCGTATCCCCTCGTTGCGCACGCTCCAAGTAGCCTATTGCTACCTACCAGCAGACCCTACCCTCATTCGACTCGCAGAGGAGATCGAAGATGAGATCCGTCACTGTATCCGCCCACGCGGTGATGACATCTTTGACGATCAACGACGCGTCGCACAGAACGACGACCGGCCACAGCCGCCGCAATGGGAGGCGCTGGCGTCGATTAACTCCGGCCTTAATTCAGTTATTGTTCATGGCAATCAGCTCTCGCTCTTTGGGGGCGTCCAGCAATCGGAAGAACTTCACCAGGTAGTAACCGAGCGCGTGGCAGCAAGGCTTGACGAGCGCCGCACACGCGCCGAGGACAAGGCGTTCCTTGTTCAGGAGCTGCGGAAGCTGGTCAACTTGCACCACAAACGCACGAACAAGTCGCATGCGCAGATACACGCGCACCTAAACTCGCTTCAGAAGGTTCGTAGTCAGACCCACTGCACTGAGAAGCAGCTACGCGAGCGAATTAACCTGATGCGGTCGATGCTGCATTCATAAACCCTGCGCAGTGATTTTTGAAAAAAATCACTCGCAATAGCAGGGCGAGCGCAATCTTATTTCAAGGAAGCGACTCTCAAGTTTTTTGTGAACATCAAACAGTATCGTTCAGAGCTAAAGGCTCTCATGACCCTTAACTTTCACACACTTGGCACTTAGGAGTATGTTGTCTTCTACGGCGCGCCTTGGCTCCGCCAAGATTGCGCTCGCCCTGCTATTCTCATTCATTTTTTTCAAAAATGAATGAGGCTGGGTTGAGCTAACTACGACGCCCGCGATAACACCGATCCCGGATCAACAGGAGCTCCGTTTTTGCGGGTTTCGAAATAGAAGTTTCGCCCTTTAGAATCTGCTGCGGATGTGACACCGATTACATCTCTGCGCTGCACAAGGTCCCCCTGCTTGACATGGCTCTTGCCAAGCCTACCGTAGAGAGAATAGCTCCTCTCACCGTGATCGATAATAACTACGGTGTCATAGCCGGGCATAAGTCCAGCGAAAGCCACTCGTCCCCCCAGGACTGCCTTTACTTGACTCCCTTCAGGGGTCTTGTACTCTAATCCTTTGCTGAATACCATGTCAGCAAAACTGGTAACCTTGTTACTACCAAACCGCTGCACGATCTCTCCAGCCACCGGATACACAAGCCTCGCTGTTTGAGCGAAGAGCCCCCCGGGGTGCATTACGTGGCTGACAGAAAAACCCCTCTCTGGAACAACGGAATGAGCATCACCACTCGTATCTGCGCGAGCCTCCGCCGTGGGTGCCGGCGCATCGGACGTTACCTCTCCAGCAGACTTACCACCGTGATCTTCACTTCCACCGCCACTCATAATTACCCGGAGTAGCGCCTCAAGCTTCTCTGCCTCCGAAGTTAAAGAGTCTAACGATCGTTTGGCCGCCTGTTGACGGCTCTGTATCTGCTGAATGACATGCCGCAGCTTGCTCTTTTGCCCCTCAAGCTCCACTCGTTTTGACTGAATCCCGTCCTGGAGCGTCTTACCTTCATCAAGAGCTTTATCGAGCGCACGCCGAGTTGCCAAGAGATCCTCCACAGCGCGGGTGACATTGTTAAACCGAGCATCGTCATAGCGCCTCAATGCACTGGCATATACGGCAATCCGTTCCACCTCCCCAGTCTGTGCAGCTCCGAGAACCATGGTTCGCTCACTGACAGAGGAGTTAATATACAGGGTGCGAAGACGCTTGCGAATGAGAGCCTGCTGCTGGGCAACTCGAACCTCAGCAGCCTTAAGGTCCACAAGGAGCTTCTCCTTGCGACGCAACACCTGCGTACTCTCAGCGAGCATTGACTGCTCTTCCTGCCCCAGACGCCGGATCTCATCCTCTAACTGTGACTCGTCTTTTTTAAGTTTACGAAACTCTGATTTGAGTCCTTCTATCGTCTTCTCTGTCGTCGCGACATCTGCGCGAATCTTAGTAAGCCTCACTGCGACATCACTGGTCTGAGCGTGGATAGTACCTAGCGATGCAACAACGAGCGCTAGCTGCACGAATACAAGTCCACCGCGCGTGCCCCAGGTGCTCAGTAGTCTCTTAGCTGCCGCGGCCATACTTATCTCTCGTTCTGTTGCAATCGCTAGCTCTCTTGTAAGAACCGTCGTACCGCGAGGAAACTCCCGATGAATCCCACCAGAGCACCCGCGCCTAGCACAATCCCGAGGTAGGTTGCAGGGATAAACACGAACGACGGCATAATAACCCGCAAAAACTCCGCCTCACCGAGAAAATTTCTAACCAGGAGAAAAACGATAAACACTCCAGTCAAACCGACTCCTGCTCCAGTGACCCCTTGCACCAAACCCTCCAGCAAGTAAGGGACATAGATAGCTGGGCGTCGTGCGCCGACGAGTTGCATAATCTCAAGCTCTATTCGGTGGTTGTAGAGGGCCAGCTTAATCGTATTGGCAATAATAAAACCTGCAACAATGAACAGAAAGAGCACCCCTATGCCACCAAGCACTCGCACCATTCCGATCATCTTGCGGATCTGCTGTACTCCGCCGCGACTGTACCGCACACTCTCTATCTTGCTGGAGTCGCCGAGTCGCTTTGCGATCTTTGCGTATGCCGACTCAGCCTCTTCAGCAGACTTCAACTGCACCTGCAACGACGCAGGCAAGGGATTATCAGCATCGAGACCCTCTAAAATCTTCGCATCATCACCGAGTGAACTTCTGAAAAACTGCAGAGCTTGGCCTTTGTCGATGTAGGTAACCGCATTACCATCAGAGATCTCATGCATCTGTCGTGATATAGAGTC
>JBIKKR010000256.1:0-2553 GCA_044360225.1 Bdellovibrionota bacterium
GACTTAAAATCGATCCCGGAGCGTAGCCCGCTGTGGATAACTCGTGAGCGGATTGATGGCTATTACGAGGAGAGCAGCGGTTTGGCTAATAAGCGTTAGATTGAGGGCAGCAACCGATCGTAGCTTTATCATGAGCTAACTCGATCAAGCTCGGTCCTCTGCTCACGAGTTATCCACAGGGGGCTACGCTCCGGGATCGATTAAAAGTCCCTGCGCTTCGCCCCCTATGGATAACTCTACTCTCGCTTCACTCCACGCTACCATGGCACCGGATTCTCGCCCTAACGGGACGAGAATTGATTCCGGTGGTCGAGTAGCTAGGGGAAGTCTCCTTCCCCCGGCTCTCTCAGAACCGTACTTGTGGTTCTCACATACGGCTCTTCGGGGCTGGGACGTTTGCTTCTGGTCGATGCATAGTTCCCAGTCGATATTGCTACCTAAGTCATACAAATGCAAATTGCATCTGAACAATAGGCTTGGCTTGGAGTTTCTCCCATCGGTTTGCCAGTGATATGAGCCCTAGATCTGCAAAGTATGCGTTCCTAAGGGTTCGGTCTACCACAGGTGTGTGCGATAGTCGCCAGAGGGATTTACGCCCTCCGTATATTGTGCGCCATACCGTTGCGCTCTTTGCCCCAAGTTGAATTAGGCTTCGTGCTATCGTCCTACGTCTCCGCCAGTGCTTAAGCTGTATTGCTCTAAGGCGCCGGCGTAGATGTGCGTCTATTCTACGTAGTTTCCTCTGCTCGCTTGGACTGATTATCTTAAAGTATTCAATCCATCCGCGCAGGTATAGGTTACACTGGTGAATACAGTTCTCTAGCGAGGCTCCCCAGTTGCGTGGGGAGTATTCGACTATTTTGAGAGCCGCCTTCTTGATACTCTTCTCGGAGATCTTCACTGTCACGGTGTCGGTTTCGATGTCGTGTTCCAGGCTGAAACCCAGAAAGTTCCTCGTTCCGCTCTCTCCGGCCGCGCTCTTCACCCGGTTTACCTTAAGACGCATGCGCCTTTCAATAAATTGAGTGATGCTCTCCAAGACTCGTTCAGCAGCAGCCTGACTTCTTACATAGATGTTACAGTCGTCCGCGTAGCGTACAAATCTGTGCCCACGCTTCCTCAACTCCTGGTCGAGTTCATTCAACACAATATTGCTCAGCAGTGGTGACAGTGGTCCGCCTTGAGGGGTACCCTGTTCACTTTCAGTCACTACTCCATCCGGCATTACTATATTTGCCTTCAGCATGAGCTTTATCAGTCGTATGATTCGTTTGTCCTCTATCTTCTGTTCAAGCTTGCTTTGTAACCTTTGGTGATTGACCGTGTCGAAGAAACGTTCCAAGTCTATGTCTACCACCCAGTCGAATCCTTCCTTTATGTGGGCTGTGGCTTGCGCTATCGCCGTATGACAGCTTCTGCCGGGTCGAAACCCGTGGCTGCTGTCGTCAAAGGTTGGATCGAAGTTCGGTTGCATGACCTGTAGGAGCGCTTGCTGCACCAGTCGGTCGATCACATTTGGGATCCCTAGGGGTCGCTCGCCTCCGCCTGCTTTCGGTATCCATATCCTGCGGACATCGCCGGGCTGATACGTACCAGCTATTAGGCTTTTGGATATTTGCTTCAGGATTTCGGGTAGCCTCTGCTTTACATCGGCTACGCTCTTTCCATCAACTCCTGGGGCTCCTTTATTCTGTTCTACTTTCTTAAACGCCGCCCGTAGGTTTACATCACTTGCTACCTCCTCCATCACTATTGTGGGCACTGCTTTCTCTTTCTTGTTTGGGACTTTAACTACCGGTTTATCGACAGGAGGCGTTAGGTCGCTTCCCGTTGTAGAATCGGCGCCCTTGCGGGTCTTCTCTGCTTTGTCTTCAAACATTCTTAGTTGCATTGCCTCTTTCCTTACCGTGTCAGCCTTCCCTGCCCTAACCGGCTTCCGTCACCTGCGGGCTCGGCGTCCCTTTCAGGACCCTTCCGGTACTATGCTGACATCCGACTACTCTCGTCGATCCGGTTCCTGGGGCTTCCCCCTTGTCGGTCCCTACCTGGTGTCTCCACCAGGACGCCGAGAGTTCTCAGTGGGTAAGTGTACGCAGCTTCGTATGCTACCTGTCGTCTCTACTCGGATCTGCTACCAACGGGTATCGGGATTCGCGACCGTCGGCTCGCTGCCCCGCATCTCCAAGCCTCTTAGACGCTTCACTGTTCGTTCAGGCTCATACTTCACCATAGGCTTCCAATCGACCAACCCTCGCGGGCAAGCCCTTGCCTCTTAGGTGTTAACTTCCTCCCGTTAAGGCGTTGCTCCGGACTTACACCGGAACCACGTACACATGCCACTCGCACCGAGGAATCAGCCCCTGCGGGGCTGCTTTTTTTTAAATTTGGAATGAAGGCATTTTAGCTAGCCACGGGATTTACCAGCGGTTCTTGATACGCACGATCATCGCGGCGTAGATCGTAATGGCGCTGATTAACCCAACACCGTGCTCATTAGTCAGGATCTCAATCGGGTGCTTTATTGATGGTTCGCTCTCAACAAGCTTTGCCATC
>JBIKKR010000116.1:0-9581 GCA_044360225.1 Bdellovibrionota bacterium
TAACCTCGCACCCAGCCATCGTCTCAGCCTGGGCCACGGCGCGCCCGATAGCGCTCACTGTACCCTCTATATTTACGACTACCCCCTTCCGCAACCCGCGGGAAGGGCTTGAGCCAACCCCGATAACATCGACGCTGCCATCGGACTTACGCTCGCCGATGACGACCTTGATTGAGGATGTGCCGATATCAAGACCAGCTATGATAGACGAAGTGTTAGGCATGAAGCATCTCGCAACAAAAACTACCCCGGTACTTCAACCAGATTAAACATAGTTTGGCAAACTCGCAATACACTTTAAAAATGAGGCTGAAATTCACCTGGTCTACTCGGAGGTATCAAACTCACCCGCCAGCAGTGACCTTCTCACTAACTGGCGTAGACCGAAACTGAACAACCCCGACCCGGTCGAATGCAAGATCGATCTTGGCGACATCACTAAACCGCGTCCGCAGCTGCTTAAGCAGGGCTGCGCAACGAACTCCCTGCTCTGTCAAAGGAATTCTGGCGTCGCTGCCGCCCGCAAAGACAACGGGAAATGGCAGCCCTTCGAATGACACAGCAAAGTCGCCTTGACCGAGAAACTCCAACTCCCGAATCGGCTTCGCCACCTCCTTCTCAATTGTGTCGCACACGCTAGCTGCTGCGGAGAGCTGTGCGCGAACCAAATCTGGAGAGTTCGTGGTTTCTGCCAGCCCCTTGACTGAAATGAGCTTGCCGGCGAAGTGACGCGACTCGAGCTCACGTTGCGGGACGAGGAACGATCCCTCCCGATCAATGACCCAGGAATTTCCCTCAAATGTTGCAAGGAACATCGGCTGACGCTCTTTGATCCGCACCACAAAGCAGCCCCATCTCGATGCCCACGAATCCGGACACGAGTCGAGCGATGCCTCCTGAACCCACGATGTCTGGCTTAGCTGAGCCTGAATCTCTGTGGCATTGAGGTGCCACCACGGAACAGACCGGTGAAGTGGAAGCAACTTCTCAACTTCCGCTCGCGAAAGTGCGCGCAAACCATCGATGCGGAGTTCCTTGTCGTTCCACAGCTGGGCAGCTCTGGTTGAAAGTGACTGCACTACGTTTTGGAAGCCTTGCGGATTATCTACCGCCAGCAAGGCTCCAACGCTCAGAGATGTTAAAACAGTAATGAGTGCTCGCATGAGCAGCAGTATAGTAACAAACGGTGTCTATGCCGAGATGGAAAATGGGGCTTTCAACGGTTCTAGTAGGTGCTGAGGAACGTGCACGAGCATGTACAGACGTCAGGCTGCTGCTCCCCGCTCCCACATACGCACTTCAGGCTCAAGGCGCACTCCAGAATGCGCGGCCACACGCTCGATACACTCATTCACCAACTCGATCACATCGGAGGCACTCGCCGTCTTCTCGGGATTGACGATCCAATTGGCATGCAGCTCTGATACACGCGCTCCACCTCTGCTTAATCCCTTACATCCCGCCATTTCAAGGACCTTACCCGCTGGGAGTTCCTGGGATGGATTTTTAAAAACCGAACCTGCCGATGGCAAGGAGAGAGGCTGCGTTCGACGTCGATGGGCTAAGTTGTCGGCGCACGCCCGCGCTATGCGCTCCTTGTCTCCAGGTACTAATCGGAGCTCAACCGAGGTAACAATCACTCCGGCGGGCAACCCGGATGAACGATACCGCCACGGCAATTCGCCCTGCGACCACTCGCCCAACTTGCCATTTGGTAGCACGCCGCGAACCCTGACGATCCTCTCTGCAATCTCTCCACCGTGGGCACCCGCATTCATGAACACGGCGCCGCCAAGCGACGCTGGAATACCCGCAGCAAATTCAAGGCCAGAGAGCCCCTCACCAGAAACTCTGCGCGATGCCGCCATCAACGACACCGACCCACCAAGGAGGCACGAACCATCGCCGTGCTCCTCTACGCTACGGAATCCTGTCCCCAGCTTAATCACCCAACTATCGATTCCGCTATCTGAGACCAACAGATTACTACCAAAGCCCAAGACCTCTACAGGCTGTCCCTCTCGAGATAAGAGCGCTCGTACCGTTTGCAGCTCGCGCTCAGACTCTACAGTGACTAAGGCGCGCAGTGCCCCGCCGATTGAGAACGTCGTGAGGGTGTTCGCTAATACGGCCTCGCGGACCCGACCAGACACGAGCTCCATCACCTTAGGAATCAGTGATGAGTTAAAGAGTTCTGAGGACGCCTCCGCCGCGTTTGTGCAACTATCGCCCACCCGCTATAACCCTCAATTCCGCTGCCCCTTCTGGTGCAGAAGGCGAAGTCTCTCCACGGGAGCCGGATACATGTAGCGCCGTGATCACCTCTCCCGGCAACGAGCCGATCGGTCCTGCACCAAGGCACAGAACAACATCACCCGGCTGCGCGATACCCTTGAGCAGAGCAGGCACATCTTCAAGGCTGGCACAAAAATCTTTCTGAGTATGAACGGTCTCGGTTAGCAACAACTCACCTGAAACACCCACGATCGGCTCTTCACTAGCCGCATAGACCTCGGTCATAATCAGGTGATCAGCATCATCGAAAGACTGCTTCAGCTCATCCCAACACAGCTGCGTTCGTGTATACCGATGGGGCTGGAATACCACCACCAATCGCCTCACGGAGCTGCCGAAACACTCGCGAATTGCCTTTAATGTCGCGCGTATTTCAGTGGGGTGATGACCATAGTCGTTCATCACGGTGATGTCGTTAGCTACACCAACCACTTCCAGACGACGCTTGACACCTTGGAAACCAGCCAAAGCGGATTTGATCACATCAACCGATATGCCGAATTCAAGACCTACAGCGATCGCGCCGAGACAGTTCTGAACGAGGTGCCTACCGAACATCGGCAAGACAAAACGTCCAAGGTGCGCCCCTCTATACACTACCGAAAACTCCATACCCGTTCGCTGAGGTATAACATCCACCGCGGATAGGTCGGCGTCAGCAGCAAATCCATACGTCAGCACTCTCCGGGTCGTCTGACGGGCGATCTGCCGGACCACTGGGTCGTCAACACACAGAATAGCTAATCCGTAAAAGGGAACAGAGTCCACAAACCGGCGAAACGACTCCTCAAGGTCGCGGCGCGACCTATAGGCGTTCATATGTTCATCATCGATATTAGTAACTATTGCAACGGTTGGTTTTAGAAGCAGAAAGCTACGGTCACTCTCATCGGTTTCAGCAACTAAGTACTCGCCCTGCCCAAGCCGCCCACCGGTCCCGAGAGTTTTAACCTGCCCTCCGATCACCACCGTTGGATCGAGATCCCCAGCATCGAGGATCGTAGCCGTCATACTGGTCGTAGTCGTCTTACCGTGGGAACCAGCGACACCCACACCAAACTTCAGGCGCATCAACTCCGCGAGCACCTCTGCCCGACGCACTACCGGCAGCTTCCGACGCTTAGCCTCGCGGATCTCGGGGTTGGTCATCCCAACAGCCGACGAGTAAACAACAAGGGATGCTGTTGGAGGTACATTGGACGCCGCATGCCCGATCTGAATCGCAGCGCCGAGCTGCTCAAGCCTTAGGCAGATTTCACTCTTTTTGATATCCGACCCAGAAACCTGAAAGCCAGATGAGAGAAGAATCTCTGCCAATCCTGACATCCCCGAGCCTCCGATACCTATAAAGTGGAAGTGCAAGCGTGGATTGTACATGTAAAAACCCCTGTGATTTGCATCCCCACAGCAGCGGGACCGTCGCCGAGAGCTCGCTAGACCTAATCGCGATTATCCTACACGAAGCATTAGCTGGATGCCAGATTCGTTGGGGTGGTCCACAGATTGAAGCGGTTGAACACGGCCTCTCTTCAGCACACAAAGTAGCCGTTGTAGCGCAAGAGGAGTGCCGCCACTCTGACAGCCCTCCTCTTCCTGGTGTACGCGTGGTGCGTACTTACCGATCTTGTTGATTTTCCACAGTAAACTTCACTATCTCACTTAATGAGTGCTGAACAGTATTGCCAGCCTTATCAAATGCTTGAACGAAGTCCAAGCCCCAATCACCACTCAGCGATCCAGCAGGAAGCGTAAGGGTGTGTGCGTACTCGTTGAAATCAGCAGTGCCAGTAGGCATGACCGTAAAGGAGCTCTGCGTCACGAATCCGCTGCACATCTGTCGGTCCTGCGGGTTACGCAGGCAAAAATCAAGTACTGCCATCCCGGCACTATCGTCGCGCGCAAAGATACTGATCCGCACAGCCGTTTCCCCGTTCGGATTCTCCGGGTGTGTAGGTGATGCTGACACACTCAGACGATTGAGATCTATCTCAGGTGGGTTCGTGTCGCCGTTGGGGTTTTCGAAATTGACAACTGGCATCTTTAGCATGCCGGGTGAGGGATTAACCGAGTACTGATTGATGTTAATTGATGCATCTCCCACCAAATCAAGTCGGAACAACCCATACTGCCCCGATGGCAACACCGGGGAAGCGTGGATTAGTGTCCTAAATGTATCGAATCCAGTTCGCTGCAAATACTTCGCCGTATAGCCCACCTGTACGGCGTCTACTCTACTAACCATCTCAGAAACGGTCCTAAGCGATTCGGGATTTCGGACCTGGAAATCAACGTTAAACACAGGAACATCTAACCCAGCGACTGCGGTCTTAGTCAAAGAAAGTGCCACTGAATCGGTGATTAGCTCAGGAGTTGGAGGCGCCTCAGCAGCGTCCGGAATATAGATCCTAAAACTCATCTCATTGGCAGAAATGTAGCGAACATTCCCAACCTGATCGTACAAATAACCACTGGTAAATGTATACCAGCCCTTTGGGGCATACCTTGACAGTATACCGACACTACGAAGCACTAAGGATGTCTTGTAATCACTGTCCGGCTTGTACGCGTACACCTCGAGAGACATACATTTTCCTGCTGCAACATTGACGAGCCCAAGCACTCCCCGCTGGGCACCATCCAAACGAGGATCTGACCCAGCTAGCTTCACGGTCGTAGTTACGGCCTTGGTTCCCTTGGGTGCGCCGGAAACAATAGCCGAAGCCTCGATCACCTTTCCAGGCCCACTGAGATCGGGCCATAAATTGAGAACTTTGAAGCCGAGATCCCCTCTAAATTGCCTGGAGTAGCGAACCCCATGCATAACGTACGCCTGGAGAAACTCAAAGCGCTTCAATGACCGGTGCTTAAGCTCCTCGGGCGCAGTGATATACTGGGTAGCAGATGTTTGAAAGTCACCCATTGGGCCAGCTTCCTCTACTCCCGTGTGGAACATCGCGCCTGCTTGACTCGGATCACGTGTAGTCCAAAATTCTGTCTCCGGAACCTTGCTCCACTCTCCAAGAGCTGTCCATGCATCACGCATCTCAGCACTCAGGATCCTGTCCCATACAATCTTGAAATACGCTGCAATCGTTCCTGGCAGGAGAACCTCTTTGTTGGGCTGTAGGGGGTCAAAGAGTGTGCTGTCCGGCGTTCGCATAAACGCCTCTCTGCTAAACTCCATAAAGGGGAGTCTCGAACGTCCTGAGAAGGTATGGATCTTTACCTTCTCCCCCCCGGGCCCAATATCTATTGGATGAGGAGCTGCGTTGTGCCTCCTGATTATCCATAACTCTTCAGACCATTGATCGCGCCCCGGTATCTGCGCCAGCGCCGCCATAATCCTAAGCAGCTCTTCTCCCGTAAAGGCTATGAAGGATGCGGCTGATTCATTCGTCGTTTCGCGCGAAATGGAGGCCGCCGTCTCCGGATCATCAATAATTCTTACTTTGTATTTCTCAAGGAATAGCTGATAGAGCGTAGCGCGATCCCGGCCGTTATTTGAGATAAATCTACCGATCGCGAGCAGCAAACGCTCAGAGAAAAAACGTCCGCGGATTCCATCTAATACTGCCGGAGTAGCTGCCGCAAAGCGGAACGCCTCAGAGGTAATCGATACCTGCACAGATTCATCGTTCTCAACTATCTGAATATCATTTGGCAGATACTGCTCTGTGAGCTTCCAGACACTCGGCTTTGTGACGGGGAAGCTCGTGCTCCATGCCGGCCATATCGACATCAAGGTCTGCCTTAGGCGCTCAGCGTGTTCTGCACCCCAAGTCAACTCACTTGAATCAAGTGAAATCTTGAATTTCTCTTTGAGTTCCCCTACCGCACTAGACTCCGACGATGAAACATAGTCAGCTGCTGGATCAGCTGCCATAGCAGCACGTAAAGAACCTGCGCTTGACGAATTTGCCGGGTCTACTACCTTAGTGACCTGCTCTATTCCGGCGTTCAGATCCTCCTGCCTCTTCCAACGAAACGCAAAACCGTCAAAGGGTTTAAGCTCTACACGCTTTAGCTCGATCGAACCACACGAATCATCACCGGCCACCGCGTCAGCAGTAACTGTAACCGAGTGAGGCGAGCCAAACGAGGCGCCCGCGGCCTCTGCGAATAAAATGTAGACTCCTTGCGGAACATTGTCGAAGGCAAACTCGCCGGCTGAAGCGTTTATCGTCAGGACACGATCATCATTGGCGAGCGTTACCAGAGCAGCTCCTGCGGGCGAAATCCTTCCGTGAATGGTTGTGCCCTGAGCGCACCGGTACGTCTTTGCTGGCCCCGAATCGTCGACAAATATATCTTCTGTTCGGGGAGTCTTGGGCTCGTCGGATCCCGAACTGTTATCAGGTGGACCCTGACGCGGCACACCATTCTCAAGTGGAACGAAGCTCCGACACCAGTTGACGGCTGCCGCAAGCTGGGAGATCGATAGGTTTAGTTTCGCAATTTTGCTACCAGCGATCTTTTTTATCGTGCCCTACGGTTTCGGCCTGACAGGGCGCTATCTTAAAAAACGCTGCCCCTACTAAAGCGCAGATAAACTTTACAGCGGTCTTCAAAGCTCTATTCATTGCAGTATCTCCTCTCCCAACGATCTGCACACTATTTTCAATCCCACTGCCTTAATGACACGCCCTTAATGACACTGCCTAGGATGATCCTCCCTTGCAAAGGATTCTTCCCCTGCTCCCACGGCACATCTCCAAGAGATTTGTCGCAGGCAAGTTATCTGTTCGGAAAGTACGTATGAGACCTTGAGGCAAAAATCAATCAAGCGGGCCTTTACAGGACAAATCACCTGAGAGCGGCGAGGCAAAACATCGGGATACCGAAGTTCTGCTACACTTTCTTAGAGAGTTTTCGCCCTCTTTTTCGATCTCAATAAACCAGGTATTCTTAGATGCATTCAAACAAATCGGACAACCTCGAGAATTCCACGGGCTTTAGAACAATAACAGCGATGCTCTCTATCCCCAAACCCGCCTTTGATGCCCCATCACACGAGCGATATCACTTTAAACCCCTACGCGGCTCGAGCCACTGGTGGGCGCTCAATCACCTGCGCGGACATGTAGCTGGCAAGCGTATTCTCGATATCGGCGCTGGCGGTGGCTGTATCGGTCAGGCCGTCCGCTCAGAGCATCCTGAGAAGTTGATCGCCGTGGAGATTGACACTCGATCGCATTCAGTTCTTGAGGAGTGCTATGACCTGGTGACGACAGATATCGCGTCTGTTTCCGCATTTCGCTTTGATTGGATTGTGCTGCTCGATGTGCTTGAGCACCTTCCTAAGCCGTTCGACTACCTGAAAGGTCTGCGCGCACTGATGAGCCCTCACGGGAGGATTCTGATCTCGGTACCAAATGTTGCCCACTGGAGCGTGCGCTTCCCACTCTTTTTTCTTGGGAGCTTCGAGTACCAGGCGCTTGGCATTATGGATGGATCACATCTGCAGTTCTTTTCCAGGAAGGGGTTCCTACGGTTGTGCAGAAGTTTACCCAATTCGAAAATAGCCGAGCTCTCGGCGAGTATTGAACCATTTGAATTGGCGTTACCTCGGTATCTTTCAGATAACTTCATCTACCGAGCGCTCCTGCCCGTGCGTCAGCGGCTCGCCTGCGTACTTCCTGGACTTATGGCCTACCAAAACCTTGCTGTCTTGCAAGCTTCTGAGAGCTAACCCCCTAGAGACTTGAGAGAATCTGAGAGAGTCACGGCGCCACAGCTTTGGGGCCTTGGTCGGTCAGGGTATCGCAGTTCTCCCGCCGTCTACTCGAAACTGCTGGAAGTTTCGATCAGGATACAAATGCGCGGGCCAGTGCTGCAAAACTCAAGAAAAACAGCCATTCCCGCGCATTTGTGGCCTTTTAAAGTGGAGGAGAACTGTGATGCCCTGTTGGTCGGTTGCGCCCCGCTTCCCTGTTACATCCTAATCGACTAGACTCGGTGCTTGACTTTGTGGGGACGACTCTCGTGAATGTGAACTTCGCTGAAATCGCTGTTGTATGTGTTGTTGCGCTGATCTTGTTCGGACCTGAACAACTGCCCCAGATCGCGCGACAGCTCGGGAAAGTTGCCGCCGACCTACGTAAGGTCAGCAACTCTGTCAGACGGGAGTGGTACAATGCAGTATACCCACCTGCCGCTGACATGAGGCGTGACCTCGATGCAGGTGCGCAAGCGCTACGCTCTCTCAAGGCTCAAGTTATGGCTCCACCTCAAGGCACACAGAGTGTCCCTCGAGAAGGAACAAACGAAACTGAACCTCCGCAGACACCACCCGAGGCGCCTACCACATGAAAGCCGCCGTGGACGATCCCCACTCCCACACTATGGGCGTCATGGAGCACCTCCGAGAGCTACGCAAACGGTTGGTGTACTCCGCTATTATCGTAACGCTGGGTGCAATAGCTGCCTACTACTTCTCAGGGGACGTGTTTGCTTTCATCAGCAAGCCATACATCGAAGGATTCGGAGCTGCGCCGCTAATCGGCACATCGCCCGCTGAGGCATGGCTACTCAAGGTGAAGGTGGCTGTTTTTTGCGGTGCCCTGGTTACGTCACCGATACTCTTTTACCAGCTCTGGGCCTTTATAGCTCCTGGCCTCTATCAGCGAGAACGCCGCTGGGTCATCCCCTGTGTCGTGGCGAGCTCTCTCCTGTTTATAGGAGGAGCGGCATTTTGCTACTTTACGGTGCTTCCTATAACCCTAACGTTCTTTCGCGACGAGTTTACCTCTATCGGAGTTACTCCAACTATTAAGATCGGCGAGCACGTGTCGATGACACTCATTACGATGCTCGGTTGCGGTGCGGTCTTTGAAATGCCCCTGCTTACCTTCATCCTTGCGCGCTGTGGTGTGATTGACCGTCTCTTTTTGCTGCGGTGGTATCGGCAAGCGATTCTAGGCATTTTCATAATCTCAGCGATTATTACTCCGCCAGATGTGTTTTCGCAGATACTACTCTCTGTGCCACTGTTGATTCTGTATGCGATCAGCGTGGTTATTGCCCTTGTGGCGGCACCGAGGAAGGGGGATGCAAAGAGCGCTGATGTGGAAAAGCCTGAGCGATTTTCGGCAGATGCGCTGATTCAAGACCCACCATCGCCTTTTCAGAATCTAGACTAACCCCAATTAAGACCCGTTGTGCTGGAAAAGCGCGTCCTCTTTGGGTATGCTATAGTAGGTAACATAATTTAGTTGATATTTGATATGTTGTATTAACGTTAGACATGCGAAGATGTGAGCATGTCTTCGGATGGGCGCTCAATAGCA
>JBIKKR010000217.1:0-3812 GCA_044360225.1 Bdellovibrionota bacterium
TTCAGAGAAATTCCCAGGATTGTGGGTCGCCCGAGGTTCAGGTATCTTTATTGACCCGTAGGTTAGAGATCCTCACTGATCATTTTGCGAAGTATCCTAAGGATAATCACTCTCGCAAGGGGATGATGGACATCATTTCACGTCGCAAGCAGATGTTGCGGTACCTCAAGGGCGAGGATGTTGCTCGCTATCGTAACACGATTTCTGCTCTTGGCCTCCGCAAGTAACTCAAATTACAATACAGGCGACTGCGCTCCGTCTAGAGTGGTGGTGCCGATACGGCCCCATCATCTGGTTGGTGGACTCAGGGCGTCAGTGTAAATCAGATGAGCGCGCCTACTCAGAGAGGCTCGGCGTGCGACCATTAAACTGTAAGGAAACTAATGTATACGGTAGAGAGAGATTTTCATGGGCGTAAGCTTCGCATTGAATGCGGCAAGATCGCCAAGCAGGCCGCGGGTTCGGCCCTGGTGACGTATGGCGAGTCGATGGTTTTAGTAACCGTTTGTTACGGTCCAGAGAAAGATGTCGATTTCTTTCCGCTCACGGTGGACTACTTTGAGAAGACCTACGCAGCAGGAAAGATCCCAGGTGGCTTCTTCCGCAGAGAGGGTAAGCTCAGTGAGAAAGAGACTCTCGTTTCGCGCCTCATTGATAGACCGTGTCGACCGCTCTTTCCTGAGAACTTTCACCGCGAGGTGCAAGTCATAGCAACGGTGCTATCGGCAGATGAGGAGAACGACACCGATGTTTTGGCGATGTGCGGAGCTTCAGCAGCTCTCACTATCTCAGATCTCCCATTTGAAGGCCCGGTCGCCGGTGTTCGTGTTGGTCGCGTCAACGGCAAGTTGGTGATCAATCCGAAGCAGAGTGAGATGGCGAACTCTGACCTTAATTTTATCGTTGCTGGTTCTCGTGACGCGATAGTGATGGTTGAGGGTGGTGCGCAAGAGGTTCCTGAGAATGAAGTTCTTGAGGCTCTCTTCTTCGCACACGAGCAGTGCCAGGTTATCAACGATATGCAGCTTGAGCTGCAGAAGCAGATCGGCAAACCCAAGATGGAGGTTTCGGCCAAGGGGTATGACGAGGCGCTCTACGGAAAGATGGTCGCATTCGTTACTCCCAAGTTGAAAGAGGCGATCAAGGTTCGTGAGAAACTCGCTCGTCGTGATGCTGTAGGTGGCGCTCGTAAAGCTCTCGCAGAGGAGTTCGTGAAAGAGGGCGATGCCAACGCTGCTGTGGCAGCTAAGCTTGTTGGCAAGGCGTTCGAGGATACCCATTACAATGTTGTTCGTGATCTCGCGCTGGATGAAGGTGTTCGGCTCGATGGTCGTGACACTAAGACAGTGCGTCCGATCGATATCGAAGTTGGATTCCTTCCGCGTACGCACGGTTCATCGTTGTTCACCCGTGGTGAGACGCAGGCGATCGTTGTTGCTACCCTCGGAACTGAAGCTGAGGCTCAACGGATTGATAGCCTCATGGGTGATGCATCGAAGACGTTCATGCTGCACTACAACTTCCCGCCGTTTTCCGTCGGTGAGACTAAACCGATGCGTGGCCCAGGTCGCCGAGAGATCGGTCACGGGGCCCTTGCAGAGCGAGCTATTCGCGCAGTTGTACCGGACCTCAAGCAGTTCCCGTACGTGATCCGTATCGTCTCAGAGATTACGGAGAGTAACGGGTCGAGCTCGATGGCGACTGTGTGCGGCTCAAGTTTGGCGCTCATGGACGCAGGAGTTCCAGTTAAGGCGCCAGTTGCTGGCGTTGCGATGGGTCTGATCAAGAAGGACAACAAGTACGTTGTTCTGACTGATATCCTTGGCGACGAGGATCACTTAGGCGACATGGACTTTAAGGTGTGCGGTACTACCAAGGGTATCACCGCGCTCCAGATGGACATCAAGATCAAGGGCCTTAGCCGTGATATCATGGACAAGGCGATGCTTCAGGCCCGTGAGGGTCGGTTGCACATCCTTGACGAGATGGGCAAGGCGATCAACGCATCGCGTAAGGATCTCAGTCGCTACGCTCCGCGAATCGTCCAGATTAAGATCAATCCAGATCGTATTCGCGACGTTATCGGACCAGGCGGTAAGACCATTCGGTCGATCACTGAGTCGTGCGGCGTGAAGATGGAGGTTACTGATGATGGTACGGTAAGTATCGCCAGTAACGATGGTCAAAAGGTCAAGAATGCGATTGCTATCATCGAGAGCCTCACGCAGGAGGCTGTTGTTGGTAAGATCTATAAGGGAATCGTCAAGCGCATTGCTGATTTTGGCGCCTTTGTGGAGATTCTTCCGGGCACTGATGGCCTCGTGCACATCTCGCAGATTGCAGAGGAGAAGATCCGTCGCGTGGACGACGTCTTGAGTGAGGGAGATGAGGTGATGGTTAAGGTCCTTGAGATCGACCGTCAAGGTAAGATCCGTCTCTCGATGAGAGAAGCTCAGGCTGACCTCAAAGAGCAGATTGCGTAAGACTGCAAAGCAATTTTAGGAGGTCGGGGGTACCAGGGCATCGCAATTCTCCAGCTATTCACTCGAAACTGCCGGAAGTTTTGATCAGGATACAAATGCGCGGGCCAGCGCTGCAAAACTCAATAAAAACAGCTAGTCCTGCGCATTTGTGGCCCTTTAAAATGGACGAGAATTGCGATGCCCTGCGGGGGTACAACAAGACTCGACCACCTGGGCCTATTATGACATCATTCTTCGTCTTGCACACATTTCGCTCCTGTCGCGAACCTAACGGTATGCGCGAAGGTCATGCAGAGTTGAGTCGCGGAGTGCTGGGTCGTTACGAGCTCGGCAGCTCGACCTATCTTGGTTGGACGCGGGCGATTTGCATGAGCTTGTTCGCCTGGCTCTGCTTGTCGTTAGGGTGTGCCTGGGCGCAGGAGGTATCCTTCACCCCGCGCTATGACTCCCTAGCGCCGGAGACTAAACGGGCGAAGAAGACTCCCACTCCACATGTGGAGGGATCTCGTGCGCCACAGCTTTATTCTCTTGGACGCTTCAATTTGCTCTTTCAGGAGATGTGTCGACTGCTTGAAATCGAGCAGCGTCGACAACGCGTCTTTCTTGTGGCTAAGGTGGCAGCGGAGGATGCGCAGGAATGCTCGTCGTGTCGAGCTCTTACTCGGCAGATAGCACAGTCGTGCGCTCCGAAAGCACGCGTAAACAAGGAGGGCACGAGATCGCCGACACCGGGCGAGCAAGGCGGGGATCTGGCACCTGCAAACGAGCATGAGGATGGAAAAGTTGATGGGAAGCGACTCAGTCGTTATCCACGTACTGATTTGATTGAGGTTCTGAGCAGGCTAAGCGATGGGTTGTATGACTTCAGCCCCGGCCAAGGACCGGTATTTGTTGCGCTTAAGAGTCTTGAGCATAGGCTACTTGCGGCACCGGACCTGACCGTTGGTGAGAAGGAGTACTACGGGATAGTTCTGGCGTATCTCTTCTCTGCATGGGCTGGTCGTCCCGGTTCGCCCCTGGAGATTGCCACTCCGAGTCCTGAGGAGGTCGCTGAGTTGTTCAAGCATTAACCTACAAAGAGTAGTTGCGGGTCTGAGAATAGCGCATCTACTTAAAATCACTTCATATTTTTAATGGTCGGTGCTCACGCTGACGGTCCAAGGTTCAAGCCTCCGGCAAGTTCATTACACTTTGTACTGTTGGGTACCTGCGTCATTTCCATCCGCCTTAACTGCTGTTTTTAGGTTAAATCAGTCGCTTCGTGTCGGTGTGGTGGTTTGGAGATGCTCACGACAGGTTGTGCCTACTTTCGTAATAAATGACTGCACT
>JBIKKR010000226.1:0-3277 GCA_044360225.1 Bdellovibrionota bacterium
GGCAGACAAGACTACCATTGAGGTTATTTGCGCATATCGCCTTGTCGGTGTTTTTGTGTAGGCGGTTGCCCTGTGCACTCTTTCTCCGCGACACACTGTAGATCGGTATACGCTGAAGGTATCAACAGCCCCGTTAGCTGGTCGTACTCCTTATTTCGGTTCGGGAGGCCGACTTTGACGGTGAGCAAAACGTAAAAACCTAGAACCGCATGAGCAGTAAGTACACACATGACAAGTTCATTTTCAGCAGGCTCGTTTGGGGGCTTTAAGGGGAGCGCAGGAGAGGGATCGTTTGCAAGCGAGTTTGAAGCGCTCTTCCGTGACAAGGTAGATAACATCCGTCCAGGTAAAATCGTCCCAGGAGTTGTGACGGCAGTTGGTAAGGAGATGATATCGGTAGACATCGGCTTCAAGTCCGAGGGCGTCGTACCGACAGAGCAGTTTATTAACGCAGAGGGGAAGATCGGGGTTAAGGTCGGCGATGCAGTAGACGTGCTCATCGTTGCGCTTGAGAACGATATGGGCCAGGTGCTTCTCTCAAAGGAGAAGGCTGACCAGAAGCGCGTTTGGGAGAGCGTAGAGTCCGCGTACAAGAGCGGCGCGCGCATCACCGGTAAGGTAACCCAGAAGGTTAAGGGTGGTCTCCAGGTTGATATCGGCATTCCTGCATTCTTGCCTGGTTCGCAGATCGACATTCGTCCGCATCGCAACCTCGATAAGTTCCTTGGTCAGGAGTATGAGTTCAAGGTTCTTAAGATCACTCGCGATAAGGGCAATATCGTATTGTCCCGTCGCGCTGTGTTGCTGAGTGAGCGTGATGAGCTCCGTACGGCGACCCTCAAGGTTCTTCAAGAGGGCGTGGTTATGGAAGGAGTTGTCAAAAACGTCACTGATTACGGCGCTTTCATCGACCTCGGTGGTATCGATGGTCTCCTCCACATTACGGATATCTCGTGGGGACGCATCAACCATCCGTCTGAGAAGCTCTCGGTTGGCCAAAGTGTGCCAGTGGTAGTTCTCAAGTACGACCAGGAGAAGGAGCGCGTTAGCCTCGGTATGAAGCAGCTCACGCAGGATCCTTGGGTTACGGCACACGAGCGCTTCCCAATCGGTGGACGTGTTAAGGGTCGTGTTAAGTCAGTAACTGATTACGGTGCCTTCGTTGAGCTCGAAGAGGGGGTAGAAGGACTCATTCACGTTTCGGAGATGAGCTGGACCAAGAAGGTTCGTCACCCATCGAAGATCGTGACTGAAGGTGAGGCTGTAGAGGCAGTAATCCTCGGAATTGATTCAGAGCAGCAGCGCATCAGCCTTGGGCTGAAGCAGCTTATGCCTAATCCATGGGATGACCTCCAGAGGATTCACCCTGTTGGTTCGCGTGTTAAGGGCAAGGTTCGCTCTATTACCGAGTTCGGTATCTTCGTTGGTATCGAAGACGGGATCGATGGGCTTGTGCACATCTCGGACTTCTCGTGGACCAAGCGCATCAAGGATCCGAAAGAGATTCAAGAGATGTTCAAGAAGGGCGATGAAGTTGAGGCGGTTATCCTCGATATCGATGTTTCCAATGAGCGTCTCAGTCTCGGCATCAAGCAGCTTAGTGAGGATCCGTGGGTGTGGATCGCACAGCGCCACCCAGTTGGTACCAAGAAGAAGGGTAAGGTTACGGCCATTACTGAATTCGGTATCTTCGTTGAGATCGAGGAGGGCGTTGAGGGTCTTATCCACAACTCGCAGCTCGGTCTTGACCAGGGCCAGGATGTCGCGCAGGTGTATCCAGTCGGCAGCGAGATCGAAGCTGAGATCACCAACGTTGATACTCAGGAGCGTCGTATCAGCTTGAGTGCTCGTTCGATTAAGGAGCGTGCGCGCAAGGATTACGATGGAGCCTACATGGGTGATGATGACAGTGGCCGCGTAACATTCGGAGACTTAATCCGGGAGCAGATGCGCGGAACTGACAAAGAGTAACGTCGGCGTTACTTGGTAAGCAGAGACGGGGTGAGGGGCGTAAAGCTTCTCGCCCCGTTTTCGTTCCTCCGCCCCTCCTACACACACGTTCGCGGGGCTAGGTGTAGTCGAGAACGCGGCTCACCCTAGTGGTAAGAGGGCCGCGCCACCGAATCGCTCAAAATCTTCTGAGCTTCTGACCACCTGCGCTTGCCACCGAGCAAGCTTGCAGAGCAAACGCTGAGACAGTTACCCCTGGCGAATATGCGATCAAGTCCGGCTCGTGTGCCTCAAGGGGGAATGTGCTCCATGCAATTGGCAAGGCACTCCACTTCTGCAGGTATGGAGTAGACACCATGTACGGTTCATGGTGCACCTGGCCGCGCATGAGTACTCCTCGGCGCATGGTAAAAAAGTTGTAACGCTCGGTCAGGAAAAATTCGAGAGTTCCAGGCTCGGTGATTTGAGTTGCCACAGGCGCTGACCATTGATACTCGGAGGTCTCAGCCTGCCCGAGGCGCCTGCAAGAGAGCTGCTTACTTGGGTTATGAGGAGCTGATGGATTGAGATCTTGGGAGAAGCTCATGACAGCGCGCTGGTAGGGAAGCGAGAACGCGGCTCGGGCAATCCAGACCGCGGGAGCCCGATTGCAGTCTAGAGAGAGAAAGTACACGCCGGGCTCGTCGTGCTGATTACGCACATAGACTCGAACGTTTAGCTCGTAGAAGAATGAGAGCCAAGGCAGCGCCGGTAGCCACTGTGGACGCACATCGTTCATGCGGAATGCTATGATGCTGATGTATGATTCGCCGGCGTAGAGGTCTGGTGAAAGTTCCTGCGGCAGTAAAGAAGCGACGCGGATTGTGTCGCACCGCCAATGCAAAAACAACAGATCATCCCAGCGCTGAAACATCACTGGGGTCCTTGCAGGACGCTCTCGAGCCTGGAGTAACCGTGCCACTGATTCCTTGGTGTTTTCATCCATAGCTGGATCCTCCTGCAACGGACGCGAACGTGTATCCCGTCATCATAATCGTTCTATCCATGTTCGTGTTCTCTGTCGCTCTCTGCAAAGTCAAGCCACAGCGTTTGAGCCACGCCAACAAGCGCAGGGCCTATAAAAACGCCGAGAAGCCCAAACGATAGAACACCGCCGAGAACCCCGAGGAAGACGATAATCGCTGAAACTCGGGTAGTTTGGCTGATGAGGATCGAGCGCAGGAGATTATCTATTGTACTAATACACGCAACGCCCCACACGAGGAGGCCAGCTCCGTAGTACCATGGGAGTCCGCTAAGAAAGAGTAGATACAGAGCGATCGGGACA